>JALCBR010000005.1 GCA_028066245.1 Pirellulales bacterium
CTGGGCCAAGCTCAAACTCTAGCGAGTCCAGTTACTTATGCATGAAGCAATAGAAACCGGAACGCTTACCCTTGATAAAGAATTCCTGATCAAGGATAACAAGTATGATGGGTTTCCAGTTGACAGCCCCCTTGAGCCTTCAAAGATAACTCCTATTATTGATGAAGATGGTGCATACATCCGCCTGGATTATGAAATCCCTCCCTCAAGTCTTGAACGATTCCCTCCCCCTAAAAGGACCTTTGCAGTACTTGATATAAATAAGAATTTCCTGCTGGAAAACCCGAATGGAGAATTGACTCCACAAAGGGGAAATGTAGAAATCAAAAAAGTTGTGGATCAAAGTGGCAAGGAAGAAACTATCGAAAGACACAAAAAACTCCTTTACGGCAGGCTTAATGATGGATTCGCCGATGATTACGCAATCTTTGGCCATATAGACCAGAAAGGATCATCAATAGTTGCTACTATTGGCGGAGAAGATTTACCACTTGGAACATTGCATAATCCAAACAGTAAAAATCCTATTATCGGAAAGCGTGCTGGATATGGCATTCATGTTGGAGAAGATAGTACCACTATTACTGTTAACGGCATTATTAATGAACAAGAAATGATTCCAGGGCACACTGCATCCTATACGTTTGATGGTATCTCACCTGATGTTGTAAAGATTGATGATCAGCGTGATCATAGCCGCCTTTCACTTCAATATGTGGATGATGTCAGATTCAGCAGTTCCAAAGGACAGGATGGTAAGCTGGTAGCACGAATACAGGAGGGTAATAATACCAGAATGGTTCCTGCAGCTAAGGATGAAAATGGTAACCAGATTCCCAAAGGGATTCAGGTTCTTGCGCCGGATTATGTGCGTTTGGTAGTGGTGCCTAGCGCTGCCATGAAAGGAGACAAGGTTCAAAACCTGGTCAGGGTAAATGCAAAACATCTTGCCGTTGAAATAGATGCTACGGCAATAGTGGACCCAAATCTCCAGCGGGATCTTGCAGATGGGCCACAATTTAGTAGCTTGGCGCTGGATGAAAAAGGCAATTTCGCAGAAGGGGTTTTTGGAAACACACGCATTACCACCGAACATAATAATGTTATATTGGAAGGAGTTGCAACAGAACTTGGTAAAGATATTCCTGTTAATGATGTACGTTTTGCGACAACCTGGCGAGATGCATTAGGCGAGAAACAATCTTCCCAGGCATTTATGCTGAGTCATGGTAACCTGATGACTGTTGCGAATGTTGAAAGACATGAAGCAAGTAGAGTGATGAAGGAAGCTTCTGCAGACGCTCTTGCGGACAAGCTTTTCCCTGGTGCGCTGGTTGATGTCGCTATGGCGGGGAGTGGTGGCGACAAATAGATGATTGCCTCGACGTCAGCGCGTTCGGATTGTTGACGACCTGGCAGAAAGAATAGGGGCATTCCAGCCTGGTGATAAATCACCAGGCCGCCGGCAATCATTTCGTGGATTGTTCAAGGCTGACTGTGTGGATTTCCATCCGCCCCCTGGTCATGACATGGTCTGCGTGGCGATAATTGGATCATCGCGCTCCGCGTGAAGATCGAATCCAAGCCTGGCGAAAATCGAATACGACACCATGAACGACTCCTATGATTGTCTGGTGATTGGCGGAGGTCCCGCCGGCAGTACAACAGCGACGCTGGTTGCCGAGGCCGGCTTTTCCACGCTCCTTGTCGAACGGGACAAGATGCCGCGATTTCACGTCGGGGAATCCTTGATGCCGGAGACCTACTGGACGCTCCAGCGGCTGGGCGTGTTGGAAAAGATGAAGGCCAGTCACTTTCCCAAAAAGTTCAGCGTTCAATTTGTTGGGCAAAGCGGGCGAGAGTCAGCGCCCTTTTACTTCCACGACGCTGACCCACACGAGTCTTCGCAAACCTGGCAGGTGCTGCGAAGCGAGTTTGACCAGATGTTGTTCGATAATGCGCGCGAAAAAGGTGCCGACGCGTTCGATCAAGCGCGCGTCTTGGATGTTGCCTTTGATGGAAACAAGGCCACCGGGGCGCGAGTCCAACGGAAAGGGGAGGAGCCGCGCGAAATAAACGCACGAGTGGTTGTCGACGCCACCGGGCAACAATCGCTGATCGCCAACCGACTGGGTCTCAAAGATGAATACCCCGGTCTGCGGAAAGCATCTATCTGGACGTACTATCGTGGTGCGCGGCGTGACGCCGGTCGTGATGAGGGCGCCACCATCATCATGCACACGAAAGGAAGAAAAGCCTGGTTCTGGTACATTCCGCTGCCGGATGATGTGGTCAGCGTGGGCGTAGTTTCCAATCTGGATTATCTGCTCAAGGGTCGCGGTACGCCTGAGGAAGTGTTTGAAGAAGAGCTCGAAAACTGCCCTGCCGTCAAAGAACGTGTCACCATCGGCGAGCGCTGTGATGACTACCGCGTGCTCCGCGATTTTTCTTACGTCTCTCAACAGCCTGCTGGCGAAGGCTGGGTCTTGGTTGGTGATGCGTTTGGGTTTCTCGATCCCATTTATTCCTCAGGCGTATTTCTCGCGCTGCGCTCAGGTGAACTGGCCGCTGATGCGATTGTTACCGGACTCAAGTCGGACGATCTTTCCGCGCAACAGCTTGGAAGTTGGGCGGACGAATACGCAAGCGGCATGAATTGGATTCGCAAACTCGTCTACGCGTATTACAACGACGACTTCAGTTTCGGCGAGTTCATTCGCCAGCACCCCCAACATCGCAAGAACCTGACGGATTTGCTGGTGGGTAAGGTCTTTCACGAAGATGCCGGACGAATGTTCGACGATATGGAGCCGTGGATGGCCGAAGCCAATCAGGCGGAAGAAGCCATGTCCCGAGACAAGTGACCATGTCTGGCTGGATTAAACCTTTGCACGATGCTGTGTCCGATCTCGCTCCGGAAATGAGCGAGTTAAGGCGACATTTGCATAGGAACCCTGAGGTCAGCGGACAGGAATTCGCCACGAGCCTGCTCGTCTATCGACGGTTCGACGAGTTGGGCTTGCCGGTTGAGCTTGGGCCCGAAGGTTGTGGCGTGATCGTCAACTCTTCCCCCCAAGGTGAGGCCGACAACGGACAAACATCGCCCAACAGCCAACAGGGAAACCTGCCGGGGCTGATTGCCTTGCGTGCTGACTTGGATGCGTTGCGAATTCACGACGCCAAGCAGGTGCCTTATCGCAGCCAGTGTGATGGCGTGATGCACGCCTGCGGTCATGATGCTCATACGGCCATTGTGATTGGCGCCGCCACGGCACTTGAGTGGATGCGTCGGGAGAAGCAACTCCCCTGGCCTGTGCGGTGGCGCGGTATTTTCCAGCCAGCGGAAGAAACTTGTGAAGGCGCCACGGCGATGATCGGCATCGGCGCCATGCAAGGTGTTGACGCCATCATGGGTGTGCATGTGGACCCCAGCCGCTCTGTTGGCCGCATCGGTTTGCGAAGCGGCGCGCTGACGGCGAGTGCCGATTTGATTCGTTTCCGTATTACTGGCCGCGGAGGTCATGCAGCCAGACCTCACGAGTCAGTCGACTCCATCGCCACCGCGGCGCAGCTCATCAGTTCCCTATATCTCTTCGTACCGCGGATGACGGACAGCCAGGACTCCGTTGTGTTGACCATTGGTGAGATCACCGGGGGCGACAATCCCAACGTAATCCCCGAAGAGGTGCATCTGGCCGGCACCCTGCGGACGCTCGATGCCGAGGTCCGTGACCGAACGTTTCGTCACATCGAACGGCTTGCCCGAGGGCTGGGCGAAACGTCCGAAGCACAAATTGACATCCGTGTGGAGATGTCCGCGCCGTCGGTCAACAATGACGCGGCCCTGTTGCGGTATTTGTCGGCGGCGGGTGATAGCGTCATCGGCCTGGAACAGATTGACACCATCCCGCGGCCGAGCATGGGGAGTGAGGATTTCGCGTTCTATCTGGAACATGCGCCTGGGTGCATGTTCCGCCTGGGCTGTGCGTCACCGGAAGTCGGTTCCGCAGGCTTGCATTCGGCCAATTTCGACATTGACGAACGCGCCTTGGCTATTGGGGCTAAGATCCTCGCCGAGACGGTCATCCGCTGGAGTAACCCGCAACGAGACATCCAGCCAACGACTGATGGCCAGAACGAGTACTCGGCGTTATGAGACCGACCGTTTCGCGCGCTTGCTCGCATCGAAAAAAGCGAACTCAGACCCTCTTGTCTGGCTACCTCATTGCCGTTGTGTTTTCCTGTGAGCCTGTCATTCCGACATCTTTAGATGGCCCGGCTTCTTCTAACTTTTCCAACAAAGTGGCTTTCGTATAGAAGTCGCGGAGCACAGTTGGGTTGTCCGTATTTCCGGCAGGAAAAATCATCAGCACTGGAATCGACTTCGATTTGTACTGGTGCAGGATTTGAGTGATCTCGTCATCGTGATTCGTCCAGTCCGCCTTTAGGGCAATGACTCCGTTCTTTTCAACCAGAGCTTTGGTGTCAGGCTGATTAAGGGCAGTTCGCTCCACTGTTTTGCAGTTCAAGCACCAATCAGCCGTGAAATCGATCAATACCGTTCTGCCTTCTTTCTGGTACTTGGCCAGCGTCGTGCTGGAGTACGGCTCCCAGTCAAGCTCCGTTGCGGCAAAGAGGTTGCCGAACAGGAGGACCGTGGCAATCGCAGCAACGCCGACGCCGAACACCCAGGAGCGTGCTTTGCGACCGGGTGTCGCCGTGATGGGGACTCGTCCAATCAGCCAGCAGGCAAACCAGAGCGAAATGAGCAAGGCGAAAACTGCCGTACGATATTCGCTATTGATAAATGTCAATAGGAAGGCCACTGTTCCCAGCAGAACAAACCCCATCACTTGCTTAAACGTCTCCATCCAAGCGCCGGGCTTGGGAAGCCAAGCGACGAGTTTTGGATACATTCCAATCAACAAGTAAGGCGCGGACATTCCCAGGCCAATCAATCCAAAGATCGTGAACGTCACCGGCGCTGGTTGCCCCAGCGTGTAACCGAAAGTTGCACCCAAGAAAGGCCCACTGCAAGGTGTGGCAAGTAACGTGGTGAAAACACCTCGGAAGAATGCTCCTGCGTAGCCTTCCTTCTCTTGCAGTTTGTTGGCCTCGCTTCCTCCAACGAATCCGGGAATCGGAATCTCCCAGACGCCGAGAAAACTCAACGCCATCACCCAAACCAGCGCCGCAAGTGAGACGTTGAATGCCGTGCTCTGGAATTGTTGACCCCATGCCATGTTTAACGTGACTGAGAGTCCCGCAAGGATCAGAAAGACAGCGATGATTCCCACGGAATAGACAACATTCAACATAAATGTTTTTTTGCGGTCATGGCCTGTCTTATCGACGATTGCCAGCACCTTAAGGCCGATGACGGGCAGCACGCAGGGCATCGCGTTGAGGATCAAGCCACCCAGCAACGCGAACCCAAAAATCATCCAAAGGCTGTAACTTGAACTGGGTTCGTTACTGGAAGCGGCGCTCGCTTCAATGGTACGTATTACGTCATCGTAGTCCGCAGCGCCAAACGCGAGCATACCGGAAGACTCGCCAGCATCCATGGCAACTGTGATCTCGCGAGAGAACTCAAGACCTTCTGGTGGCGTACAGTTTTCTTCATTACAGGTTGCAAACGCGACTAGGCCGGAAATCACGTGAGTGCCCAGATTTGCTTCGGCCGGCACCTCAACAGAAATCGCAAATGAAACTTCACCCTCATAGTAGGGGCGAGAACCGTCGGCAGGCTTCTTCGCTGTAGAGCTAGGTGTAATCGAGATATTCCAGCCTGGGGGTAGATCGCGAACCATAATGAGCGTTGGCTGGGGCCCGATCTCTTCCGAAGGCGCATCGCCAAGCTCATAAATGTGCCAGCCGGCTTCCGTGGCAGCAGTCAGCTTGAATTCCAACGTTCCGCCGGGAGCGACAGTTGTGCGATTGACTTCCCCACGCCACTTCATGTGACTTTCCACCGGCTGGAACTCACCATTAGATTCTCTAAGAAACGCCGCGAACGCATAGTCGGTCGGCGGTAAGCAGCCGCCACGGACTTTACAAGCTTGCGCATTGACTGCGCCATTGACCGTGAGACTTGCGACATCCGTCCCTGCCACAAACTCGATCGGCGCGCTCCACATCGCATACTCATATTCTTCCACCAGCAATCCGCCAAAACTCTCGTCAGGATGAATGTGCGGCTCGGTGTGTGCTCGGAATTGTCCTACCTTGAAGCTACTGGAATCATTCACCTTGAACGTGGTTGGGATAGGCCCACCGGGGCCTTGGGTGGTGGAGTAAAAATGCCAGGTGGGAATTGCCTCGGCTTCGATATACAGCCGGCCGTACTTCCCGTCCGCCGCAACCGTAAAGTATCCACTGGCTGTGACGACATCCTCTCCTCCCATGTCGTCGCCGAAACCTCCAAAACCGCCGAGCTGATCCTGGAAGTCTTGAGCCTGGGCAACGCTGGCCATCACCACGGTCACAATGGTGAGAAATGTGAGAGTGATCGTGAAGCTACGTGCCAACAAACGATGTGTCATCGTTCCTATCCTGTTCAAACTACGAGTGATTAACCTTCGCAGGGGCAAGAGCCTTGGCTATCGGCGACCGGCTCTCAATACTATCGGCCCAACTTTCACTGAAGAAGAGTTGCGGCAAACCAACAAGTCTATCTTGCGGCGTTTTTACAGGCAATTGTCCGCCTGGAATGCGGCTACCGCAGCCCAGTTCCTTTGTCGGCCCAACGGCAGATCCTAATAGCCTGACGGTCAACGATGGCTGAACTTTCGTCCAAAACAAGGGGAGCTTGTTTCCCGCAGCCGCATGATAACTCCAAACCGCGCTCTTCGCTGAACCTGTGCGCTTTTCAGACCGTCGAGTATAAACACCAGCAACACCCTCTCGGTGCCGTAATTCGCGCGTCCGGCACGCAAAATGGCCATCTCCCGACACCGTCCGGCGCTTTCCTGTGGCCCCAATTACCGTTTGCTCTATGTCCAAACTCCCTAAGCAATACGATCACACTGCTGCCCAAGACCGCTGGTACGCTTTCTGGGAAGGGCAGGGCTATTTCCATAGCCGGCCAAGTGAAAACCCCTCGGAATCTCCCTACAGCATGGTGATTCCGCCGCCCAACGTGACGGGGGCGCTCCATCTGGGGCATGCTCTCAACAACACAATTCAGGATGTTTTGGTCCGCTATCAACGCATGCAGGGCCGAAACGCCATGTGGATGCCAGGCACAGACCACGCCGGCATTGCCACCCAGGCGGTGGTGGAACGGCGAATCCGCGAGGAAGAAGGCAAGACTCGGCACGATCTCGGCCGCCAGGAACTTGTGCGCCGTATCTGGAAATGGAAAGACGAGTACGAAGCCCGAATTCTCGGCCAGCTCAAGAAGATGGGTGCCAGCTGCGATTGGGATCGCACCAGCTTCACCTTTGACGAGAGCCGTGCCAAAGCCGTGCGGCACTACTTCTTCAGCCTATTCAAGGCCGGGCTGATCTACCGGGGCAAGCGGCTGGTGAACTGGGATACCCAACTGCAAACGGCCGTGGCTGATGACGAGATCTTCCATGAGACCACTCGCGGCAGTTTTTGGACGTTCAAGTATCCGGTGGTGGACGAAGCCGGAAAACCAACCGGCGAGTTCCTCAAGTTTTCCACGACTCGCCCCGAGACCATGCTTGGTGACGTGGCCGTGGCCGTGCATCCGGATGATGAGCGCTACCAACATTTAATCGGCAAAATGCTCGCTCCGCCCATCTTCTCTCGACAAATCCCGATCATCGCTGATGCCGAACTCGTCGATCCGGAACTTGGCACCGGAGCCGTGAAGGTCACGCCTGCCCACGATCCCAATGACTATCAGTGTGGGCTGCGCAACAACCTGCCCATGCTCAACATCTTGAACATTGACGGCACCATCAATTCTGAAGGTGGCAAGTACGCTGGACAGGATCGCTTTCAGGTGCGCAAGCAGATCACCGACAGGATGGAAGAGTTGGGATTGCTTGAGGCCGTGGAAGATCGCGAGATTGAACTTGCTCATAGTGACCGTAGCAAGTCGCCTGTGGAACCGTACCTGTCCGATCAGTGGTTCGTAAGAATGTCCGATGGGGACGGGCAAGCGGGACTGGCCCAACTCGCCATGGATGCCGTGCAGGATGGTCGTGTGGCGATTCACCCCTCGCGGTATGCCAAGACATATCTCGATTGGTTGGGCGAGAAACGCGATTGGTGCATCAGTCGCCAATTGTGGTGGGGGCATCAGATCCCGATCTGGCACGCGCCCCAAGCTACCGAAGAACAATTGCAGGCGGCATTTGGCGACCGTGACGATGTGACTTGGAGCCCCAACGAATCGAGCGGCGGCTTTCTCATCTGTTCGCAAGATGACGACCTGCCTGCAGACGCGCTTGCCGGCCAGGCGATCGAGCAAGACCCCGATGTGCTCGATACCTGGTTCTCGTCCGCGTTGTGGCCGATGTCCACGCTTGGCTGGCCAGAGAACACGCCGGAACTGGACTACTACTATCCTACGGACACCCTGGTGACCAGCCGCGATATCATCACGCTATGGGTGGCGCGGATGGTGATCGCCGGGCTGCACAACCTGGACCAGATACCGTTTAAGGATGTGTTCATTCATCCCAAGATCTTGGACGGATACGGCGAGACCATGTCCAAGAGCAAGGGAAACGGCGTGGACCCGCTGGACGTGATTGACCGTTTTGGCGCGGACTCGCTCCGCTTTGGCATTGCGCAACTCTGCACGGAAACGCAAGACGTGCGATTGCCGGTGGAGTTCGTCTGCCCTCATTGCCAAGCCCACGTGCCGCAAACCAAGAAGAACCGCTTGCTGGCGCGCGTGAAGTGCAGCGGTTGTGACAAGGAATTTTCCACGCAATGGGCAGAGAAGGATGAAGACAAGGCGATGCTTCGTGCAGGCGTCACCTCTGAGCGGTTTGAACAGGGGCGCAACTTCTGCAACAAGTTCTGGAACGCTTCGCGGTTTGTGTTGATGAACCTGGAGGGCTACACGCCCGGGGACGTTTCGGCGGATGAGTTGGCCTTGGAAGATCGCTGGATGCTCAGTCGCCTGGCGACGGTGTCCCGCCAGGTGACGGCGGCGCTTAACGCGTATCGATTCTCGGAAGCGGCGAACACGTTGTACCACTTTGCTTGGGATGAGTTTTGCAGCTTTTATGTGGAGATGGCCAAAGTGCGCCTGAACGAGGACACAACCCGACCGACTGCGCAGAGGATCCTCTCGCATGGCTTGGACGTGCTACTGAAGCTGCTCCATCCGTTGGTGCCTTTCCTGACCGAAGAAGTGTGGCAGGCGTTGGCCGAACTTGCGTCGCAGCGCGGTGTACCAACTCCAGTCACGGGAAAAGAAAGTGTGATGATCGCACCCTGGCCGGGTACGCAGGAGCATCAACAACAGCTTGACGCGTTCCACGACGCCGCGATTGAAGATCAGTTTGCGCACTTCCAGGAAGTCCTCCGTAACGTGCGGGAAATCCGCAATCGGCAGAACATCGCGCCCAAGAAGCAGGTGGAGTTCCTGGTGCGGTGTGAGGCCGGCGTTGCCGAACTTCTCACACCGATGGCGGCTTATTTCGAGTCAATGGCCGCTTCAACGCTCCGCTCCGCCGGCCCGGATGCGGAAGCCCCGCAGACCGCAGCCACAGCGTCTGCGCCTGGTATGGAGATCTTTGTGGACTTGGCCGGTTTGATTGACGTGGACGCCGAGAAAGCCAAGAACCTGAAGCAAAAGGAGAATCTGACCAAGCTTATCGCCGGCAAGCAGGGAAAACTTTCCAACCAGAACTTCGTCAGCCGCGCTCCGGCCGAAGTCGTACAAAAAGAAAGGGACGCTTTGGCCGATCTGCAGAAACAACTCGCCGCCATTGAAGAATTCTTGGCCGCCCAAGCGAAGTAGCTCGACGCGATGTCTCGCGTTTTGTGAATGAACACTGTTCAATATCGGGTGTAGATGCGAGATAGGGCACGGCGAGAATCCGGTTGCCTGGGCTTCTTTTACCGCATCGTCCTGCAAGCGTTATCTTGCAGTGCCTCGCCTTTGTCCGAGCGTATCACCAAACAGTGTCGCCCACCGGGACCAGCCTAGTCACCAGACGGCATGGGTTCGGTCGATGATCGTCAAATCCGGCGCTGTACTGTTGGTTCAGTCTCGGAATCGTACACAGATTGCGGCCGAAAAATCCTGGAATTACGTCTGCGCCAATGACAATCCAGGCGAGATATTGCCCGCTGCATTGAGAAACGGCGGGCAGATTGGCGTCATCTTCGCGCGTTCGCTCTTTCTCTCATCGTCTACGTGATGCATCTGGCATCGCGTGGGTGTGATTCGAACAACTCGAACCCACAGAGGAGAGCGATGTCACAGCATCCCCACTCGCTCCGCGCGCGTTTAGCTTTCATTCGCCGACTGATCGAGTTCTTCCGCGAGAGCGATTTCGGTTCGATCCTGGATTTGATCAAGCAGATTGACCAGAAACAGATCATGGAACTCATCGGCGCGGTGCGGCAATTGATGGTCGCTGATGCCTGGGTGGGAGCGGACGGGCGCGTCGCCGCAGCGATGCGGATTGCCAAGATCGTCGCGCAATTTTCAGAGAGCGAGTTCGACGATCAATTGATCGCCACGCTGGAAGGCATTCTGCAGAACGTCGGTGTGCTCAACGCCATCGCCGTTCAGTGCGAAGTCGCAGCCAAAGGACAGCCCGTCGCCATGACCGCAGGAGATCAGGAAATCTATGAAGCGGCAGGATTCGATCTCGGCACGATTATCGCCATCATCAACTTGATCTTGGAACTCTTCCGCAAAGACGAGTGATCTGTCTCTCGTTCATGGTCATCCTTTGTTTGCAATCTCCTTCCCTTTCGCATTGGGCATAACTCATGTCGACTTGGCGACTTCCTCCGATTTTTGAAGTGTCATCCGCGATTTTGCCGCATGAACTCACGGATTTGATTGATTGGGGCCAGAAATTGGTTGGTTTGCCTGCAGCTTGGAAGCAGACACGAGGCGAGGGCATTGATGTCGCAGTCTTGGACACGGGGTGTGACACCAGCCATCCGGATTTGCAAGGTGCCATCATCGGCGCGCGCGACTTCACGGATTCGCGGTCTGGTGCGGAGGATGCCCATGGTCACGGCACGCACTGCGCCAGCGTGATTGGAGCGCGTGCCGACGGGCGGGGCATTCGTGGGGGTGCCTCGGCATGCCAGCTGTTGATTGGCAAAGTCCTGGGAGACTCCGGAGCCGGCAGCGATCAGAGTATTGTCGACGGTCTTGAATGGGCAGTCGACCAGGGAGCCGATGTGATTTCGATGAGTCTCGGCAGCCCGACGGAGAGTTCAACGATTCGCGATGCCATCCGACGGGCAACTTTTGAAGGTTGCTTCGTGATTTGCGCTGCGGGCAACACCGGGCAGGCGGACAGTGTGTACTATCCCGGCAAATGGAC
This sequence comes from Pirellulales bacterium, assembly GCA_028066245.1. Taxonomy (GTDB): domain Bacteria; phylum Planctomycetota; class Planctomycetia; order Pirellulales; family S012-138; genus CALJLD01. Next base: position 11,505 of record JALCBR010000005.1, read on the forward strand.
AGAGACCATCGCCGTTTCCGCCGTTGATGAAGGCGGTCGCATTGCCTCTTATTCCTCGCGCGGACCCGAGGTCGACATCGCGGCGCCAGGCTCCAATGTCCTGGGAGCAGCACCCGGCGGCGGATACGTGCGGATGTCCGGGACCAGCATGGCGACACCTTTGGTTTCTGCCGTTGTGGCGTTGGTTTTATCTCGTCACAAGAAACTGGGAAGTCGTTCGAGCACGCCGATCACAACGATCGCGGACCTGCGGGAACATCTTGCCCGCACATCCATGGACGTGGGCAAGCCGGGCAAGGATGAAGAGTACGGCTACGGGCTGATTCAACCGGGAGTCTTGTTGTCAAATGAAGAAGGCACGGATGAGCCCGGGACAATTGAGCTCTGCGGTGGACTCAAACTTGTGCTTCCCGCTGATCACGCGGAGGCGGCCGTCAACTTGACGAAGATCTTTGCAGCGTTGCGCAGCTCGGCATTCGTGGAGAGGGCGAAATGACGCAATCGCCGCTCCTGGACAAGCAGTTTGTCACACTTTGTTGTGAAGTTGACTCCATCCGATCGGAGCTTCGCCGTCAGCGCTGGCACAATCGGCTGGTGATCTTGGTGCTGTCCGCCCTTTGTTTGCTGGCGGTGGGGCAAACTGTACGTGGCCAACCGGCCGCTGAGTTGGCCAAGGCGGTTGCGGACATTCGGCGCCTACCGTCGGATGTCGCCCGCCAGGTTCGGTACTTGTCGCTTTACAATTTCCCGGATGCGGAAGATCGGCAGCGTGTCATTGTCGCTGTGTCGATGCTGCTCAATTCCGCTTCTCAATCAGCGCTGATCGTCAAGCCTACATTGGTTGACGAGACACTCTTGCGGTTCGATCTGGCTGCCTATGGCTGGTCGGAAGAGCAGTGGGAACAACTTGTGGCCGATGGTGAGCCATACTGGCATCTAACCACCGAAGTGGCCACTGAGATCGACCAAAGACGACCGATCCTCGTTGGTGATTTTCGCATTAAGACGAAAGAGGGCGAATCTTCCTGGTACTCCGCGGCACGAATTCGTGGCTGGATCGACGGTGGGAGTCTGGCGGCTGATCGCGCGATTCAACAGCGCGGGATTGATGGTCAGCTCGGGCCATGGACGACAGTCACTCAGCTCTTGGTTCCCATCGTCGTCAAAGAAACGCAGGTTGTGCAGACGGATGGCGGCTGGCTGTCCCCACAACTTGTGACACAGCTCAAATCGATCACCGGAAGCCGCGGAGCAATCGCTCGCGCCGATTGGTTTATCGCCAAGCTTTGTGAACCTGACTTCTACTATGCGTTCGCTGGAGTTGGAACGTCACAGAGGGAACACTACGCGGTGCTAGGTGTCGACGAGAAACAGGTTGACGCGCTATTGATTGAGAAGGGCACAAACATTTTTGCTCGCGGTCCCACGGGAAAGCCGGGACGGATTGCCCGATTCAATTCACTGGTCGGCGGCATTTGGGCCACCTACGACGTCGCTAATGCCAACGTAGGCGTCAAGGACCCCTTTCGCGATCCGACCGCAAAGTTCAAGCACAACTTTGACGCCGGTGAATCCTTCGTCCAAGGGCGGAACGGACTTTGGCAATTCAATCTCTACGACGCGAACGGCGCAATTGTTGGGGCAGCGGATCCGGATGTGGCCACCGATGGAACAGCGCCCGAGTACGACGCTACGTTGCGAACTCCCATCTCTTGCTTTCGCTGTCATGCGCAACGAGGGTCCGGAGGGATCATCGATCTGACCTATGACCAACAGCGAATTCTCAACAAGTCTGAAATCAGTTCCGCTGACGCGGTGGAGATTGCGAAGTTGCAGGCTTTCTACGGTCGGACAGAGCGTCTGGAAATCGAAATGCAACGTGACCGCGAGGATGCCGACACCGCAGCCAAAGAAGCAACCGGCGTATCGTGGAGCGCTGCGGCTCTCGCCATCGCGAGAGTTCATGACGAATACGTCTATGGCCGTGTCAGTCTGGATGTCATCAAACAAGAGCTAGCAACTGATGACCTACGTCCGTTGCTGCAATCGCAAGATCCACTCGCACTAGCGGCCGCGGCGAACCACGGTTTCGCCGGAGTGATCCGTGGGCAATGGGAGACCGCGTTCGCAGAAGCCATGGCACGAATCCAGGGAGCACAACAGTGACCTACGCCGAATTTGAATCTCGCGCTGGACATGACCGCTTCATCGTGATGACACAGCATGTCTTCCAAGTCGGCAGTCATGCCGTTATTTGTCTGCCGGGCGCAAGCTGGATGTCAAAGGCACGGTCGAAGACTTGCTCTCAATCTTGACGAAGGCAACACGCTTGCCGGAGCGACAAGCGGAATTGGCCGCTTAGGCCAAACGAGTGCGCGCTTGTTCAACACACCAAAGAACACAAGGAACACGACCATGAAACGAGTTCTAACATTGGCCATTTGCGTCCTCTTTGCCTTGGGACACTTTGCGGCTGCACATGCGGACGGCCTGTGCAGAGTAAGGTCCGTACAAAAAAGTGTCGTTCAGACCAAGTTTGTCACGCCCTATGCTGTGGCCCTGGGCGTTCCTGTCGCCAACTATTCCGGCGTCAGCTATTCGTACAACGGATCAGCAACTCAGTCAGCGGCGTCTGATGAGCAAATCAAGCGCGCCGTTAAAGCGGCTCTGCTGGAAATCCTCCAGAATTCAGGCGGTGACATCACGGCGCTTACCCAATCGACGCCGACACTCGTGCAACAGAATTGTGCCGCCTGCCACACGGGAGATTTGGCCAAGGGAGGCTTCCGTGTCGACCAGCCACTGGACGACGCCAGTCGTCTCCTCGCTTCTCGTCAGGTGCTATTGGGTGAGATGCCGCGAGGCAAGCAGATTGACGAGCAAACGCGCGGCAATTTGCTGGGCGAGTTGGTTGGAGTCGATTCCAAATGACTACCGAGCGCGAATCTCACGTTGCGGTAGAGAATATCGAGACCGTCATGGTCGATCCAAAGAAATCACGCGGCTGCGGCCGCACCGTTTTTTCCTTCTCTTGTAGGAGCAAATGATGAAAGCTTTTGTTGTTGCGATTTGCGTTTGCCTGTCCTTGTCGATCTGTTTATGCACACCAGCGGCGGCGGGGAATTGCCATGCTGTAAGTATTGTGAACAGTCGAGTTGTCGTGCAGGCGGCCGATGTTCCCCACGTCAATAGCGTGCAGAGTCTGGTTGTTCCTTTTGCCGCTCAACACGTGTCAAAGTTCAATGCATCGGCTCATGCGCTGCAAAGTCATGTTCTTCAAGCGGTCGCAGTGCCGGTCGTTGCCAACCAAGCGTTTGTTGTTCAGCAAAATCATTGCGCGCGAGTTCAACAGCGCGCATTTGTTGTTGAACAGCGTGTACGACGAGAACGCCGCGGACTTGCGAGATTGTTGCTGGGGCGATAGCCAGTTTGGGAATCGAACAAGCGCGATAAGACATCCAAAGCGTGGAGTTGTGGTTGGTGAAAGATCGTCAAGCAGCAAAAACCAACCGACAAGAACCAAGAACAACAATCAAGATACGCAACGAAGAAAGTTGCATGCGTGTTACACGTACCACAGCGCGCAGATTTTCCGTTCGCGGTATTCTGCATTCGCTTTTCGGAATCGTTGTTAAAGTTTCTTGACAAACGCCGCTGCCGCCAGAGAATGGTGCCACAACTTCGCGTTTGGGATTGGCTTTCACTTCGCGCTTTCGCGTGACGCTCTTATAAGAACCGGTTTAAATCTTGATTCGATCGCGCTCTCTTTGCGCGCGGCGAGCTAGGATTGTTGCGGTCGCCACCCCCTGCGGAGTTTCGGAGTTTGTGTCTGACACGCAGAGCACAGGGGGCGGTGACCGAGAGGATCGACAATCGGCGACCTGGTCGCGGCCCGGATGTCCCCCCGGCTTTTGCGTTTTTGTACACTGTGCAAGCTTGCTGAATTGTGCTCCACGGAATTGCGGTTGAAGAATTCTAGATTCACGCCACGGAGGGCGAGTGCTGCAATCTGCTGCCTGATATGATCCTGCGATGGCAATGGTCCTGATTGCGTTGGGCGGAAATATCGGGGACCGCGAGGCCAACCTGCAAACTGCGGTTAGCGAATTGGCGGCAACCGCGGGCATTTCCCAACTTGTCCACAGCAGTTTCTTGGAAACGGTCGCCGTGGGTGGACCGCCGGATCAACCCAGTTTCCTCAACGCCGCAGCTCGTTTTGAGTGTCGGTTTTCTCCGTTGTCTTTGGCTGGGGAACTGCATGAGATCGAAGCCCGGTTGGGACGCAATCGTGGAACTCGCTGGGATGCACGGACGATTGACCTTGATCTCTTGTTGTATGACGACCTTGTCTGTCGCACGCACGAACTGGAACTTCCGCATCCGAGGATGACGTTTCGCCGCTTTGTCTTGCAGCCAGCGGCAGAGGTGGCAGCCGAATTGCGCATTCCCAGTTCCCGCTGGACAATTTCCCAGCATTTGCAGCATTTGCAGCAAGCGCCTCGGTTACTGGCAATCGCTGGCGGGCCGTTGGAGCAACGAGCGAGGGTCGCCCAGCAAGTAGCCGCGGAATTGTCCGGAGAGTACGTCGACTCACCAAAGGACACAGGTCAAGCCACAACAGAATCGATGCATCCTCACTGGCAAATTGTCAACGGCTGGACTGCCGAAACACGGCTCGACATGCATGATGGTTTTCCTGGTGAAGGCAACTCCGAATTTTGGTTAGAGGATGAGTTCGGACCCCGACCGCGAGTGCTCGCCATCTTGCAAGAACGGGTTGCGTCAAGGCATTCGTCGGCAACACAAAACCAGCCGCTTGCTCCCATCAGTGATACACTTGCGGATAGCTTGACAAATTTTTCTGGTGGGGGTGTTTTGCGCCTCGACGCGGATAAGCCAATGGTGGAACTCGTCGCTGAAGTCGTCGCTGCGGCTCAGGCGACGGAGTAGGCGACTGTCGAATGTGGCTCCTGGCCGAAACTACAAATCAACGTACGCGTCCCTTCTAAAACACTGCCGATCAAGATGATGACGTTGCCAGTGCTTCTTCCAGCATTCTAAGTAATGCTCTGCTCATCATGAGAATTATCGAGGCTGAAGACGAACTTCGCACGGCTGTCTCTGCTGCGCGCGCAGCAGAGAAACGGATTGGCTTTGTTCCCACTATGGGTGCGCTTCATCAAGGGCACTTGAGCTTAGTCTCCGCGGCAAAACGTGAGTGCGATCTTGTCGCGGTGAGCATCTTCATCAATCCAACGCAATTTGGTCCTAACGAAGACTACGACAAGTATCCACGCACGCTGAATGAAGACACTAAGCTTCTTGCCGGCGAAGATGTTGACCTGGTTTTCACACCAGCGCGAGAAACGATCTACCCCGAAGGCTGTTCCACTTGGGTGGAAGTTGAAGGGCTGTTGACACGAACGCTTGAAGCGGCACAGCGGCCGGAACACTTCCGTGGAGTGACGACAGTTGTGGCAAAGCTCTTCCAGTTGGTCGCGCCCGATGTGGCCTACTTCGGTCGGAAAGATTTTCAGCAGAGTGTTGTCATCCGTCGTATGACTCATGACTTGTGCTACCCGATCGACATCCAGGTCTGTGAGACGATTCGAGACCCTGACGGCCTGGCACTGAGTTCCCGTAATCAGTACTTGAATGAGAAACAGCGCCAGCAAGCACTTTCCCTTTCCAAAGGACTGTTTGCTGCCAGGGCTATGTTCGAGCATGGTGAGCGCCATGGTGATGCGCTCCACGTCGCCGTTCAGGCTGTCTTTGATGAATACGCAGATGTCTCCGTAGACTATATCGCGATTGTGGATCCCGAGACCTTGGAGCCACTTGAAACAGTTGTCGATCGATGTGCGGTCCTCATCGCTGCCCGAGTTGGTCAGACAAGGTTGATCGATAACCTGATGTTGGAAAATTGATCCTGCTCGCGTTTGAACTCATGAAGCGAACGTAGGTTTCTTGGGGCTTTCGCTCTTCGTGTCGTTTTCGCAGAATGAACGGCCTGGTGACGTGGTGCACCGGGTGCATTCGCTCGTTTCTTGCCAAGCCTGGGCTGTTCGTTGTTTGCTGTTCCGGCGGAATGATTTCGACGTATGACGCAGCGCTGGAATTCCTCTTCTCGCGCATCAACTATGAGCGAACCGCGATGCCGTACGGTCGTCGCGAAGTCAATCTGCGGCAAATGCGGCGGCTGAATGATTGTTTGGGTTGCCCCTTGGAAACAACCCCGGTTGTTCACATCGCCGGAACGAAGGGGAAAGGCTCCACGGCAGCCATGTGCGCCGCCATGCTGACTGCGGCCGGTTACAAGTCAGGCTTGTATACGTCGCCCCATTTGCAGCGGCTTGAAGAGCGATACAACGTTGACGGCGTCAGCATCACAGAGGAATCTCTCACGGAAATTTGCGGCCAACTTCAACCTGTTGTGGCGGAACTCGATGTCGAAGCTGAAGCAGCCGACGCACCGACACTCACATTCTTTGAGCTGACGACAGCTCTGGCGTTCCTGTACTTCTCTTCACAAAGCGTTGATTGGGCCGTACTGGAAGTTGGACTGGGAGGGCGACTGGACTCTACCAATGTTTGTTCACCACGCGTGACAGCCATTACCAACATCAGCTTCGATCATATGCGCCAACTGGGAAACTCGCTCGAACAGATTGCCGCAGAGAAGGCCGGAATCATCAAACCCGGCATTCCCATAGTAAGCGGAGTGACCGAATCTCCGGCCAAAGATGTGATCACGAGAATCGCAGCGGAGAGGAACTCGCCGCTGCGTCAGCTGGGCCGTGATTTTGACTTTGAGTATCTTCCGCCTGAGCATTTGGAACGTGGCCAACAGTTGGGCATTGTTCGCTATCGTTCTGGTGCGCCGTATAGCGCGGGTACAACGTTTCTGGAAGTGCCGCTGGCGATTCCCGGGGCCCATCAGGCAGCCAATGCAGCTGTCGCTTTGGCCATCCGTGATGAAGTGCTTTCGACAGGAGTGGCTTTTTCGGACGATGCCGTTGAGCAGGCGCTCTCGAACTTTGCGTTTCCCGCTCGAATCGAAATCTTGGAGCGGAATCCGACCGTAATTGTTGATGCGGCACACAATGTGGCGTCCATGCGAGCGTTGTTGAAGACACTGGACACATCATTCGCGGCGCGGCGGCGACTGCTGATCTTCGCCACAACTTCCGACAAAGACATCGGAGGAATTCTTCGCTTGGTCGACCCGTTCTTTGATCACATCTATTTGACAAAGTTCTTGGGTAATGACCGCGCGACTCCGCCGGAAGAACTACTGCAACAGGGCCCCAGCGCTTCGATACCTTCGGACACATTTAGCAAATACCACATTTGCCCCGATCCGAAATCTGCCTGGCAAGCCGCCCGCGCTGCCTCGACAACAGACGACTTGATCTGCGTGAGCGGATCTTTCTTTTTAGCTGGCGAGATCCGCCCCTGGATTGAAAAGCACGCGCTGTAGCCTTGCCCGCTATGAATTGCGAGCGAAGGAGCTGCCGAGTAAGATTACGCAAAATAAACCTGCGGCGATCAGATCGGCCGATGTGCCTGGATTACGGCGATGTCCATCGCTGCGCAGCCAGAAATCGAATTCGGCAAGCGCCTTGGCGTAGGACTCTTCGCCCAGCTTGGCGGCTTCCAAGACACTCGCCGCCCGTTCCGCGGACTGCCGCGAAACTTCAGGACCGCACTTTCGCGCAATTAGGCTGTCGGGATATTCGGCCATCAATTGCAGATAGACCCGGACAATGGCATCGTCACGAGGGCACTCGCCGAGCGCTTTGACCAACCTCTCAAGAACAACATCAAAGACCTGCTCGAATGCATTTGCGTATTGTGCAGCAACGAGGTCGCGATTCGAGGCCGCCCGCATTGCCTCAACGAGACCGACAAGGGGAGTCTTGGCCACGTCATGCTCTTCAACAGTTCCCAGCCCTCCAGGTTTCGCTGCGGAAATGGCGGCATAAACTAGTCGGGTATCGTCCGGCGTCAATGATTGTAAATTGCGAGCAACAGCACTGCGCCACTGCGGCGCCAACTGCTCGAAACGCTCGGCGAGGGCCGCATGTGTGGTCCCTTCCCATGCAGCGGCGACATCAGACCCAAACAACGCAGGCATGGAGGCGGCGGCTTTCGCCAATGGTCCAATCAATAGAATGGTGCCAAGATTCGTGTTCTTTCCAACCAAACATTGCGTTCGCTGCACGGCGTCGTAAACCACCTGACCCAAGGGCGCGTGTGGCACTTGGTCGATGGCTGGCGCGATCGCGATTCCGCCGGCCACGATGTCGTCATAGGTCATATCCTCGAAGTCCGCGCCTCGATAGACGTTGCCCGGCTTCGGCGCAGTCGCTTCGCGCAAGATGGCCAGAGTGGCCGTCTGGCCCAGCGTCAGTCTTTGCGGAGAAGCATGATTGCTCATGATCTTGCCGCGCTGGCGGGTAAACTTGAATCAACGTGAGCCGTCATGAATTTCGCAAAAGCAGCGATGACATCTTCACACGCATCTTCCGTGACGTAATGTCCGGCGTCTTCCAATCGGCAAACTTCCGCGTGGGGGGCAAACTCCAAGAAGCGATCGAGAAACACCCCTGTGAAGCAGAAGTCTTGCATTCCCCAAATGAATTTCCAAGGACGATCCGTTAGAGCCGGTAGCGATTGTTCGATCCGCAACAAGGTCTCGTAGGACGGGTGTTGTGGGGAGAGGGGAATGTCCTGAACGAACCGCATCACGGCCACGCGGTTGGCGTAGCTATCGTAGGGGGCCAGGTAGCCGGCTTTGACCGCAGGTGATAAATCTTGGGGACGCACGGTCGCGTATTTGAGTGCAGCTCTGGCGAAAGCGTTTCGCCTGCGGACAAGCCACTTGCCGATCAGTGGTGTCCGGCAGAATCGAATTGTTGGTGGGATCAACTTCGAGCGAAATCCAGCCGTGTTAGCAAGCACAATCCGCGGGAATCGCTGGGGAGCTTCTCCAGCTACCCCCAAGCCGATGGCGCCCCCCCAGTCGTGTCCAAAAAGTGTCGTATCTTGCAAGTCGAGCATTTCGACAAGACTTCGCAAGTTCTTAACGTGCGTCGCCAGGCTGTACGGATATTCTTGTGGTTTGTCAGAGAGTCCGCAGCCCATGTGGTCGACGGCGATCATGCGAAACCGGTCCCGCAACGCGAGGATGACGTTTCGCCAAAAGAAGGACCAGGTTGGGTTTCCATGCACGAGCAGGACAGCAGGCCCCGTTCCCTCGTCCAGGTAATGGTATGCGTGTCCCCCCAGATCGATCTTGTGGGATTGAAAGGGATACAGGGATCGCCAGTCTGTATCGGTCATAGCAACTGCGTGGACGGTTCAATTGGGGGAATTCTCGTCCTATGATACACGTAGGATGCATTGATTCGAGGGAGTCGGCGGTTTTGGAATCAGCCTTCCTGTGAATCCAGACCTATGGCCGGGCGCTTTTAGAGACCCTTGACCTTTCGATCGCCGGCGCGGCTCGTCATCAGCCATGGCAAAGAACAACCAATCCAACGGCAAAAAAAAGAAGTCCAGCAGCAAAGGACAGAAGTCACGCCGTGGCAAGCAAAAGCCTGCCAAGTCCAAAGTTCGTCAGCCGACGAAGTCCCCGGTCAAAGTCAACAAGAACGGGAACAACGGGTTGGCCATCGATGCGAGCAATGCAACGTTGGAAATTCGTCCGGAACACTTCATTAACCGTGAGCTGAGTTGGCTTGCGTTCAACGCTCGCGTTTTACAAGAGGCTGAGGATTCAACTAATCCGTTGCTGGAGCGGTTGAAGTTTCTTTCGATTTTCAGCTCCAACCTGGACGAATTCTTCATGGTTCGCGTTGCCGGTCTGCGCGAGCAGGCGTTCGGCGACAGCGCACCGCAAGATTATTCTCCGGACGGGCTGACTCCCGGAGAACAGTTGGAGAGAATCTCTCAGCGAACGCAAGAACTCGTCAAACGCCAATACAGGTGCTGGCGAGAGATGGTGAAGCCGGCATTGCAAGAAGCCGGCATTTCCTTCCTGACAGATGAGGAGCTCTCCGAGGACCAGCGCGCCTCTTTGGATACTTTCTTTGAACAACAAGCGTTTCCGATTCTCACACCGATGGCGGTGGACCCCAGCCATCCCAATCCGCGCTATCACAATCGTGGCTTATATTTGGCAGCGCTTCTCAAACGGAAGACGGGTTTCGGCCCGAAGCGGACTTTCGCTGTCGTCCAAGTTCCGCAAGCGCTTCCACGCGCTGTCGAACTCCCGTCGCGCGATGGCAAGCGACAATTCATCTTCTTGGAAGACGCGGTGCGGGCCAAGTTGCCGGAACTCTTTGGTGGATACAAGATCGCCGCGTCCACCGTTTTTCGCATTACGCGAGATAGTGATATCGAAGTTCTCGAACAGGAAGCTGATGACCTGTTGAGGATGATCGAAGAGCGCCTTAAAGCCAGGGCGCGTGGAGAAGCGGTGCGGCTGGAAGTTTCCGCCGACGGAGATGACCGGCTGCTGAAGATGCTAACGAACATTCAAGAGATTCGCACACCGCATACGGACAGCAGCTATGACGAGGTTTATCGTGTTGATGGACCTTTGGACTTGACTGGCTTGATGGAGCTGGTTGGGCTTTCTGGATTATCTGAACTGCGGGACCCGCCATTCTCACCACACCCTTTGCATATCCCGGCAGGCGAGAACCTGTTCTCCATTATTCGGCAGCGAGACATCCTGCTTCACCACCCGTTTGATTCCTTTTCGCCTGTTATCGAGTTTGTCAACGCGGCCGCCAATGATCCTCAGGTGCTGGCGATCAAGCAGACGCTGTACCGCACAGGTGAAGAGTCTCCAATCACCAAGGCGTTGATTCAAGCGGCCGAAAACAAGAAGCAAGTTACGGCATTGGTCGAGCTAAAAGCTCGTTTTGATGAAGAAGCCAATGTTGAGTGGGCGCGGCAAATGGAACGTGCTGGCGTGCACGTGGTCTTTGGCTTCATGAGTTTGAAGACACATTGCAAGGCGTTGATGGTTGTTCGCCGCGAGGGGAAAGTTCTGCGGCGCTACGCGCACCTTAGCACCGGCAACTACAACCCTGGCACGGCGCGGTTGTACACCGACCTGGGATTGTTCACTGCCAATGAAGCCATCACGGCGGATGTCTCTGCGCTCTTTAATCTGCTTACCGGGTATTCGCAGGTTTATCAGTGGCGGAGTTTGGTCGTTGCTCCAGAAAACCTGCATGCGAGGACACTTGAACTTATTGAAGAACAGACTCAAAAAGCGCGCAATGGCCAGTCCAGTTGGATTTTTGCCAAGCTCAACGCGCTGGTTGACCATCGCGTGATCGAGGCGTTGTATCAGGCGAGCCAAGCTGGCGTACCGATTGACCTCGTTGTACGCGGTATCTGCGGACTGCGCCCCGGCATCCCGGGACTCTCAGAGACGATCCATGTTCGCAGCATCGTCGACCGGTTTTTGGAGCACAGCCGGATCATGGTCTTTGGTGCAGGTGATGACCCGCACGTCTACCTGTCCAGTGCCGATTGGATGCCGCGCAACTTCTATCGCCGCGTAGAGTCAATGTTTCCCATCCAAACACCGGAACTCAAACAGAGGATCCTTAAGCAGATCATCCCGGTGTATTTGCGAGACAACGTGAAGGCCCGGCTCCTGCAACCAGATGGGACCTATTCTCGGCTTACCGCCAAGGGAGAGACGCCACATCGATGCCAAATGGAACTGTTGGGATTGACTAACAAAAACTCAATGGCGAGCGAGGCAGATGAAACGACGGGTCTGCCGTTTCCGGCATCGTCCATTCTGCAGGATGATGACAGTCCGGACCCGCCCCCACGCAAGCGGTCCAAATCCCGCAACCGGGACTAAAAAGTGCACAACTCGATGGCTACGAGTCTTACCGTGGGCTCCTTGCGGTCATGACTCTCACGTTGTCATGATTCTAAGTTTTACGGTGTGCCGTTTTGCCGTTTGAAGACGTGCCATCTATGGACAATGCGACTTATGACCAGGTGAGCGACCCTTGAGACCCATCATGCGGTGGCCTTTAAGAAATCAACTGCTGCTCCCCATGGTTGGCGTCACACTCACGGCGATTATCGGCGTGAGCGTTCTTAATGCGTATCTATCCGCACAGCGCGCGCAGGAACGAATTGAGCACGAGCTAGGTGAAGTCGCCCAAACGCTGGCCGCATCAGCGTTTCCGTTGACGGATGCAGTGCTCGTGCAAATGAAGGGGCTCAGTGGCGCAGACTATGTGCTCTCTGATGGCGCAGGGGAGATTGTCTTGCACAGTTCCGCACCTGGAAGATTTCCCCCGCGTCCGCCCGACATTCCAGAGGAAACTTCAGAAGGTGGCTTGTCCGGACCAATTGCGATTGGCGACCAGTCGTTCTTCTACACGAACGTTGACATCCATCGCTTCAGTGACCGTCGGCCAGAACCAACAACGCTGCACATTTATTACCCTCAGCAGAGCTATGAAGAAGCTTGGTGGGACGTGGTCAAGCCGCCACTGTTGGTCGCTGCCGTGGCGATGGTGCTCGTGATCGCCATCAGTTTGGGTGTAGCGCTACGCGTGACCCGTCCGCTGGTTCGCCTACAGCGACAGGTTGAATGCATTTCCAACGGTCAATTTCATGAGATGCCCATCCCACAACGAGATGATGAAGTGGCAGACCTGAGTCGGGCGGTGAACCGCATGGCGGAAACGCTCACTCAATACGAGCAGGAAGTGCGACGGCATGAACAGCTTCGCACGTTGGGACAACTCGGCGGAGGGATCGCCCATCAACTCCGCAACGCCGTTACGGGCTGCAAGTTGGCGCTCGACCTCCACGCCCGCAAGTACTTGGATCAAAGCGATGATGAGAGTCTCGGCGTCGCTCGGCGTCAATTGGTGCTAATGGAAAACTACTTGCAAAGGTTTCTGGCCCTGGGAAAAGCGTCATCGCCACGACAAGAAACTATCAACCTGAACTCCCTCGTTCAAAGCGCGGTCTCCTTGATTCGGCCAACGGCTGAGCACCTTGGCGTAAACCTCAGGAGAGAAACCTCGGCGTATGACTTGGAAGTCTATGGTGATCGAGAAGCCATTGAGCAAGCGTTAGTGAACGTTCTGCTCAATGGTGTGGAAGCCGCCGCGACACCAGGTCATTCCGTCGTGGGACAGTCGCCATCCGTCAACATTGCGCTGAAGAGTGAATCCGACCTCGCTAGGCTGACTGTTTCCGACAACGGTCCGGGACCACAGGCCGCCGTGCAAGAGACAATGTTTGAGCCGTTTGTGAGCGAGAAAGCGGACGGAGTCGGGCTCGGGCTCTCCGTCGCTCAAGAAACTCTGCAAACGTATGGAGGGAGCATAGAGTGGTCGCGCCGCAACGGTACAACGTGCTTTCAGATTGAATTGCCGCTGACAAAGGGCGATTCACGGCGATAGCCTGGAGTGCCACGCGTCGGAAATGTCGCCACGATAAACTTGCCAGAAAAGGGGCTCCACAGAGCACCACGCATGCGTCACAATCGCGGTTGGTCGATGGACCGCTACACGTTTTGACAGGAGGTCGCCATGACAAGATCCGCAGAAGCAATTGACAAGAAAACAAACAAGGTCGCGCAGGCGGGCGTCATCCCCGTCCGCAGAATGGATGATGGCCGCATCGAGTTTTGCCTTGTCACGTCTCGCTCAACAGGGGACTGGATCTTCCCCAAGGGAAAGGTTGATTCCGGCGAAGACGCTCCCCAGGCGGCGGTAAGAGAGACCAAAGAGGAAGCCGGGCTGGTTGGTTTTCTCCCGGATTACGAGCCGTTGGGGACGTACGTCTATCAGAAGAACGGTAAACCGCATGAGGTTGTCGTTTATTCGTTCTTGATTGAGCAAGTGTTGGAATCCTGGGAAGAATCTGATCAAAGATGGCGGGTGTTCACCGATGCTCAAACAGCTGCCCAAATGGTTCCTTTCCCGGAATTGCATGATCTGATTCACTGGACGGAAGAGCGGCTCTCCTTGAATTGACAGTCGGCGATACATTGCCCTTCGCCGTTGGATGGCCTGAGCGAGTGCTTGAAGACGGGCCTACGTCGTCAATTCTTCATCAATTCGGCATATTGGTTGTTCTTCATCGCTTGCTGCGCATATGCTGGTTGCAAAACCCGTGCGCCGCTGCACGGTGATGCCTGCTCCTCGTCTTTTGGGACACCCTCATACCGGCCAGATTATTGAATTCCGTGCTGCTCTCCGTCCCGGTTCTCATCATTGTGAGTTCCAGTTCCGCGTTTGGGCAGGATGAAGAGATCTTTTCCGGTCCACAAATGGGTGAGGTGCTGCCAGCGTTCGAGTTCCGCGCTGTCGTCCCAGGCCCGACAGAAGCCAAGCCGGGCGACAATATTGACTTGGTCCAAGTTGCAAAGGGCGGGCCCGTCGCGCTGCTTTTTCTGCATGAGTTCACACGACCTGCCATTGGCATGACGCGCGGTGTGATGAGCTACGCCGGCAAGCTCCAGAAAAAAGGGCTGACCGCCGGCGTGATCTACTTGCATGACGATCCAACCGCCGCAGAGTCGCAGGTCAACCGGGCCCGTCGCGCGCTGCCGGAGAATGTCGCCATTGGGATTTCCAACGACGGAAAAGAAGGCCCTGGTGCGTATGGCCTGAATCGCAACGTCGCCATGACTGTTCTCATCGCCAATAAAGGGAAGATCGTTGCCAATTTCGCTCTGGTGCAACCCAGCGCTCAGGCGGACGGAATAAGAGTGGCGACTGAAATCGCCAAACTGATGAATGTCACTCCGCCAACTGCCGAAGAGCTGGGAACCCGTGGAATGCAGCGCGATACGCGACAACAAGCAGCTCAAGATCCCGCTTTGCGGGGGCTTCTAGCGCCGATTATTCAGAAAGACGCGACGACCGAAGAGGTCGACGCAGCCGTCGCGAAGCTGGAGGAATATGTCAAAGACAAGCCTGACGTGAAGAAGCAAGTCGGCGACATCGCCCGCCGGATCATCAATGCCGGTCGGCTGGACAGCTACGGGACGGAGGCCGCCCAAGCCCATCTCAAGAATTGGGCTCAGACCTGGGGAATCAAGTAGCGAAGGATCTGAGGGTGAAAGCGGTGCGCTGAACGCCTTACTATCGCGTTTGTGTCAATGTTTGGAGAAGCTGACCAATAATCCGCTGTTCCAGTTCAAAATCCCGGCCTTGCGGTATCCAACCAGCATCAATCGGGAACTCTCCGATCGTCTGTTGGAATCGTTGTAGCGACGTATCGTAGCGCGGGAACGTGGCGGCGCTTGCCTTGGCTGAGAGAGGTTTGCGGACGTCTTCCAGTTCCTTGAGCACCATCACTTCCACTTGGAGCCCTACCTCGACGGGGATAACGCGGATAATCCCTCGACGGCGAATAGTTTGCAGCGTGGATTCCCATCGCGATCGGCTGGACACGGAATCGCCTCGCCAGGGCTCAAAGACGCTCGATCCAATGACTGGCTCCGTTTCGATGCGGCCTTCTGTCAGTACGTCTCCGGCTAACCGAACACGCTCCTCGCGGCGGATGTTGAAGTAATCATCAACCACATCCACCAAAGTGTTGAACGCAAGCTCGCGGTTGCGGAGGTTGATCGTCACAGGGTTGGGCTGTGACGGTGCAGTCGTGGGGCTTGGCGGCGGGAAAAAGCCTGAAGCACAGCCACATACGGACAGTGCCGACACCAAGCCAAGGGTACGTAGGAGGCAACAGAGCATAGTCAGCAGGCAACAGGCTCCAGTCTACGCTGGCACGGCCGGTATTCCCGGCCCGGAAAATGAGTGCGTAGTCTCCGCGTGTCTGCCCCCTACGGCAAGGGCAATGCGGGCGACGCGGCCAGAATTCACGGCCCTGTCAGCGAGATATGTCTTTACCAAGACGTGCTTCCCCCGTTGCGTTACATAACGGGCACTATGGAACAGCGAGTGTGATCCAATTGCGTGATAGCGAAGCAAGGCTTGCTGGCAGTTCACCACATGCGACAAGACCCTTGAGAGGCGAGGCCTCAACATGACTCAGGCTGCAAACGCGAAACATTGTCGGAAAGATATTGCCTTTCATAGGTGAGCCGAAGGTCAGTTCAATCCAAAGAATTTGCGATAAATTGTTTACCAAGACCTTCTGTCTGATATTCTGGTTTTCGCCTTACTCTTACCCAGATAACCATAATCCAATTCGGAGTTCCAATAATGCGAATCGCCGCAGGAGTGCTTTTGATCATTTTGGCCATCGCCAACCTCTGCAGTGGCGTTTTGTGGGGGTTTCTTGGTGGCGTTAGCTCGGGCGCAGGCGGCGTTATGGACCAAGTCGTTGCGAAAGCAAAGGAGCAGAATAAAGATATTTCGGATATGCAGGTTGACGCGAGAGTTGAAGAGCTGAAGGCGAAATCAGGAATGTTTATGGTTTATGGCTTCGGCCAGATCGCCTTGGCGATCTTCGAGGTTGTTGCAGCGATCTTCTGTTTCACAAGCAAGAACCCAATGATTATCACCGTTGCCGGGATCGCCGAGATTGGAATGAGTATTCTCGCGATCTTCGCCATCGGTTTTGGCTTGGGCGTTTGGATTGGATTGGGTGTCCTGACCGGTATCTTGGCAATCATTGCCGCCACTCAGTTGAAATCCACTCCGCCGACGATGGCTGCGATGCAGTAAATTGGTCGCCCTTCGCCGATGTACTGAAGTTGCCAGTTCCCTCCGTGCAGAAGGAAGATCGCTCGGTTGACTCGTGTCGCGCACGTGCCCTAAGTGGCGTTTTGTCTGCGTGGGGTCAGTTTATTCGCCTGCGAGTTCGCAGACTGCGATTTGACCGTTGTTTTCGTCCACCTCAATTCGTACAAGCTGAGGTCGCTGGCCGAGCCGCTGTTGCAGCTCATCCAAGAGCCGCCGGCCGATGTGTCGTGCCAATAACTCCGTGGTCGTGTTGGCAACCGGCAACAGAATGCAATCTTCCGCCGGAAACTCCCACCGGCGGTCCTCAAACGTGACCGACACACTTTCTTCCGTGGTAGTCACCTTGATCTGTGGGTGTTCCGTCGGCAGCAGCATGTGATGGTCCAGCTGCGCGGTAAGGACTCGCAGGACATCCCGCACGGCGATAAAGTCCACCACATATTGATTCTCATCCAATGGGCCGGCCACCTCGCAAGCCACGCGATAGTTGTGGCCGTGCAAGCGCTCGCAGACGTTCCCGGCGTAGGTGATGAAATGCGCGGCGCTGAAAATGAACTCCGTCTTTTCCAGTCGGATGTGGTAGCGTTCAGTCATGTTCGCAATTGCTTGAGCACGCATCGTCCACCGAACAACAAACTGAATGAACGCTGACCCGGTCAAGGCGTTCCGGTGGGAGACGAATGAATGCCGCGTTGTGTTGAGGAGCTTGTTGGCCGAAAGTATGCCGTAATCCGCAGTTCGAGTGAACAAGAAATACGGTGAAGCAAGGCGGGGTGTAGGTCGGTGTTTGGTTATTGAGGACTGCGCTGTCGATGGACCTGAGCCAAATTCAGAACAGCCGCGTTTTGCGGTATTTGCTAACACGACAGCAGGTTCACGTTCCGCGCAGCCGTCAATAAGTTCGCAAACGCGGTAAGACCAAATGGCAATCAGTAATTGAGTCCGATGCCGCGGCGTCGGAGGTCGGCGACAAATTGTGAGGTTGTCGTGTACTGTACCGCGTCAAAGCCAACGTCTCGGGCGGCCATCACGTGGCTGGCGATGTCATCGACGTAGAAGATCTCGTGGGGCGGAACGCCAGCTAGGCTCGCGGCTTGGCGAAAGATCTCCGGCTCCGGTTTCATGCATTGTATCTCAAAGCTCAGTGCAAGCGCGCGAAACGCAGACGGAATCAGCCGATCGTCTTGTTGCCGAACTACGTAGTCCCAATGGAGTTCGTTGGTGTTGGACAGCAGTCCCAACGGTTGCCTGGCCGCCAGCAAACTTCCCAGCACGACACGCATTGACACATTGGGCGAAAAGATGCGGTTGGCGGCGCCAGCGAGTTGTCCACGATCAGGTTCGGTGGCGACTGCCGCGCAAAATTCCTTGTAGAACTCGTCCGCCGAGACTTCACCGCGCTCGAAACGCCATTGCAACGCCCGGCGCCCATGGCGGTCTTCAAACAAGATTGTTTTGACCTGCTCTGCGGAAACCGAACCTCCCGCCGACCGCACGACATTCGCCATTTGCCGGCACATCAACCCGTGATCAAAATTCAGTAGGACGTTGCCGAGATCAAAGTAGACGAACACCGGATCACGTCCTGATGCGAATGACGATGTGCAAGCCTAGACAGGCTTAATACGACCACCCGCCAAACCAATTGGCTGGATTCCAGGGGCTGCGAAGCCAGCGGTCTGCTTGGACACGACGAGTTTCTGAATAGGGAGCGTCGTAATCCCTGGGGCGAGCACCAAGCATCTCTTGGCCGGTCCCGACTCCCGGAAACGGGTCATGAACCTGGGCGGCATGTTGCTGATATTCGACCGAACCGGGATACGCCAGCGATGGCTGCTGCGTGCCACGGCAACCCGAGAGCATCGCCAGGGTGAAGACGAGAATCGCGGCGTTCAAACGCATGAGGTGCTCCGGGACTTCCATGATTCCGCTCCAGTGAGACACACCAGATGCGGGCTGCGGGATTATAGCGCCGTCGTCAAAGGGGGAAAGACCGATACGGCGCTGTCATTGGCAGCGTCTCAGCGTCGTGAAATTGCCACAGGTAGTGGACACACCGCCAAGAGAGCCAATGAGGGCATCGTCCATGGGTTATCGGGGAGATCACCACGTCTTAAAAATGGCAGCGTCACTCCGCGTGCGGTGAGTTGATCGCGAGTAGCGGCTGGCGCGGTTGCGCGCGTTGCATCATTTGCTAGCGCAACGCTTGTGATGAGAACTAAGCGTCACGATTCAAAGTCCTTCGCAATAAAAAAGCAGGCCCAAGCGCGTTGCCTGAGCCTGCTTTCGACTGGGGATAAATCTCTTTCAACAAGCCGGGTGGGCTTGCAGTGCCCGCAGGGCCTCGGGTGTGATCGCCTTACCAACCGAAACCTGCGAAGTCAGACGTCGGATATCCGGCGCCAAACCAACCGGGACGAAAACCGTAGTAACGAGGTCCGTAGTACGGCTTGCCTGGCCAGGGATAGTAGACAGTCGTGGCCGTGCCGTAGGGCCGTTGGGGTGTGCCGTAGTAGGGATCGTGCAGGTAGGCAGCCCAGGGCGAGACCGGCGGCGCGGGGGTAGCAGCAGGCGAGGCTTGTGCGGCAGGCGGTGCGGCGTTCTGTACCGCTGGCGAACCGGCGTCTTGAGCACTGGCGACAGCCGGGGCGATGAGCGCCATCGCACCGAAAACGGTCATGATCGCCAGCATACGTGTGGCTTGATTCAACATCGGTATTGGCTCCAGAGGATCGGAAGGGGGAGCGGTTGGGAGCCGCGCAGGCGGCAAGTTTGCGCAATCAGTACGGCACGCGCACAGCAAGCGACTGCTAAGCTTCATCGGACACGATAGCGCAAGGGATTCGCATCAGCCAAGAGAAACGGGACCTTGCCGGCTGTAGGGGTTGCTCCGGCAGAAAACCAGAGCTATTCGACAACGATTTCACCGTTGTCACAACGAAACTTCGTTCCCGTGTCAATGTCTACAGGAGTTTCGCCTTGTCGGAAAATTCGTGCAGGCGTGCCGATCAATTCTGCGGTGCAAGAATCCCCTTCAGCCCTCACGTCCAACAGCCCGGCTTCCCACAGTCCGATCACTGGCGTGACGTTCATTTCGTGAAACTCGGCCAACCGCTGATCGCGCGTTTCGCCGAAGTGCGGCACCATCTCATCACCGGATTTGACATACGTATCCCCAGTGTAGTAGTGCGCATTGACCTGAAACGGCACCAGCGTCAATGCCGCAAAGCTCGGCGGCATCACGATTGGCATATCGTTGGTCGTCTGCATCGTTGGGCAGGCGACATTCGTGCCGGCGCTAACTCCCAGGTATGGCATGCCGGTGTCCACGCGAGCGCGGATTGCATCCAGTAAGTCATAGCGATAGAGATCGTTGAGCAGTCGAAATGTGTTGCCTCCGCCGACGTAGATGCCGCCCGCTTCTTCTACCGCTTGCACCGGGTCCTCGTGCAGGTGAATCCCGTCCAACTCGTAA
Source organism: Pirellulales bacterium (assembly GCA_028066245.1). Classification (GTDB taxonomy): domain Bacteria; phylum Planctomycetota; class Planctomycetia; order Pirellulales; family S012-138; genus CALJLD01. The sequence continues at coordinate 31,701 of JALCBR010000005.1, forward strand.
CCAGCATTCAAGCCTCGTTCGTTCATGGCATTGATGTAGCCATCATGATCCGCCAAGGCAAACGGAATGAACAGCAATTTCGGAATGTCACCAAAGTGGCTTCGCATTGCCTTGGAAATTCGCTGTATGCGTTCTTCCGTGCGAAATCCACCACTTCCCAAAAGAACTTTCCGTGACATGATCTAACGGCGCGACAACAAGCGAATTGGGAAAACCAAGGTATTCGCAGTGTAGCCCTTGCGATCAGCGGATGCCATGAGTCATCGTCGCCGTGACCTATCCTCGCAACCGGTAAGGACCCGCTTGAGAAACTCTTGAGCGAGGTGGCTAATGCCAGGATGTTGACTCGCCCGCGGCCCTGCGACATTGAGTACTAAGGGATTTTGCCGTTTCAACCAACGGATCGTGCGAGAGACTTCGTCATCTGCGCAAAAGAGATTGGCGACTGTGTGCGGTCGGCGCAGTCGCTTGGCTTCCCGCAAGGTCAGGGCAGTGCCTCCGGTCAGTGGTCCAGCGACAATTAGCAGCGTTGCGTCAGAATCCAGCACGTTGCGGCGCGTGCGTTCACGGTATTCGGATGAATTCGTCTCTCGCAGTTGGTATTGCGGGGGAATGGCGCCGTCTTCCGCTTTGCGCCCCGCAGGACACCAGCCGCCGTGACACAATCCCAGTTCGAAGGCGACATCCAAGGCTGCGCGGTCAACACCCGTTTGCCCGCCGCTAACGATCTTTAACTTCTGATGTTGAATACCGGCGACATCCACCTCGTTCACAGGAGTGAACGCGATCTCGTCGTCAAAAGGGTGTCCTGTTTCGTTAGCCAGCATGCGATTTCGGCACCGTTGATCCCTACGGACGCGCTGCCACAGAATTGAGATTCATGCCAAGTTGGTCGGAAGCTCTCAGAGTAGGCCCACGGCTATTCAAGCGACTTAACTTCTACTGACTGGGAAAGCTCAGCATCCGACTCCATCATCATGGCCATCATGCGGCGAGGAGCGCCCGCTAGTTGTATCGAAGCTCACACGAAGTTGAAAATCCGTGCATGCCAGTGTTTTACAGGGATAGGGATATGGTCTTGGGGCATGGCATGCGTAAGCCCGGTGTGCCACCTGCGAGATTGGATCTTTGTCTGGGAGACGTTTCTGCGGATTCTGCCGATTGTCGCAGTGCTGCTCTCCGTTGCTTGGCTGATGACTTTGACGGCACCAATGGCCGAATTGCCGCCGGTCGTTGTCGCAGGTCGAAACAAGAACAGGATTTGCCGTTGGCTGAGTTGTTGCGGCATTCCTTCGGCTTCTTGGAGACGCCCTCATGCCGCTCCCATGGATGCAACCGGTGATCCTCGCGTTCTTTGCGGCGGTCGTTGTCTTGTGCTGCGAGATCCTGGTTCGGTCCGCCGCCAATTCACGACGGCAATGAGTTGACAACGCACCTGGCGAATTTGATGACTTCAGGCGATCAGGGCTTGACTGACCCAGCCCATTCTGGGCTGTCCGTTATGACCCATGGGCAAACCACAGCGTTTTGCGCTTAATTCTTGCCTCACCTCGTCGGCCTAAGTTATGATGAGATTGGCGTTAAGGGCCGTGTTGGCGGGGGATTTTGCTCCGTGAGCAACTCTCACATCGGGGACGAATCGCCCGCCATGTCGTGCTCTCTTTCAGTAGGCGCGAGAGCGGCATCGAGCTTTGTGCCTGGCTGTTCTGACTGTTGTGCCACGCGCCGCTGAAATGTCTGCAAGTGCTCCCTGAATCGAGCGCGTCAACTCGCCGATTGTTGTGTGTCTTTCCGAGTTTGAGGAGAAGGGTGGCTATGCTCCATCGTGGATTGATCTTGGGACTCGTCGCCTCATTTGTGTTCTTGCTGGGAAGTGAGGACAACTCGGCGGAAGCTCAACCACTGTTCACTCGACCCAACACTTCCGACCGCACCGCCGCGGATTTTCCCCGCCTGCAAGAACTCCAGCAGGCAGGTATCTCGCTCAAGAGCCAGTTGACCATCGGCAATTCCAGCCGACCCCCTTCGGGAAGCCAACAAGAATTTGAGCGGTATTTCAATTTCTATCTTGAACGGATGACGTTGGAAGCTGGCCGGATGGACTTGCCAGGCTTGCGCAGCGCGATCGGCAGAGATTTGGCCTCCTTTGGATCTGGTGCGGCTCACGATCAAGTCGTGCAGCACATGCTGACAAATCTGGAAAAGCTGGCGAAAGACGAAGCCTTGGATGGTGTCTTGCCGGTCACCATTGGGAGGTATGGAAATCAAAACGCCGCCACGGACGGAAGGTTCCCCGTCAAGGCTCCCTATCATCGCGCGACGCGCACCAACGCCATGTATCTGATTGGCGAACTCAACAGCGAGGAGCCACGTCGTCAAGGACAGGACACAGGCACGCCATTCCCAGAGGCTCTTCCGGTCTTGGTCAACGTCTGGAATGATACAGATCAACCCATTGAGGTCCGCTTTGCCGCTCTCTCCGGCATCGACCGCCACGCAAGAATTGGAGTTCCTAACAATCAAGCCAAGAGTGACGCTACGGCCGCCATGCTAGCGTTGCTTAACGAAGCTGAGCCGCCGGAAGGCCGCAGTGCAGCGGCGCACCTTTGGCTTCGACAATCTGCCGCGACGATCCTGGGGAACTTGGGCAATACTGGAAACAGTCAAGAGGTCCTCAACGCACTGATTAGTGTTGTTGGGAACAAACAAGCTGCTTTGAAGCTGCGTTGTGCAGCAGGGGCGGCCTTGGCGCCGTTGGACTATAGCGATGTCGAAGACGTGCGAGCAGTCGGCAGAGCCTTGGGAACCCTTGCTGTCGAAGCCGCCGTGCTGGAGACAAGCAATCGCAGCTATCTGCGACATTACCTTGCATGCGTCAGCGAAGGGATTGGCGTGCCCACCCCTGCCATGGGTCATCCGGACCCTCGCTCGATCTTGGCAGCAGCCAGTTCAGCGGAGGATAAAGCCTTTGTTGAAGAACTGGCGCAGCACGTCTCGGATTTGGCGGGTATTGTCGAGGAAATTGATCGCGATGCGCCGGATGAGACAGGCGATGATCAGAAGATCTCACCCGTCCGCAAAGGTAGGATCATGACCGCGGCAAGCCAGTTGCAAGCGTTCTTGCGCCCATCCGCGGCAGGCGGTGAATAAGCCGCCACCCCCCTGTCCTTGTGATCGATTGATTGTTGCTGTGACTCTCCCGCTGGTACGCCTAGCGGGGACGGGAAAGCAGGGGAGCGATGATTCCAGATGGCTCAACGTAGCGACAATCAGTCGCCTACGGTGACGGAGTGACGAGCCAGAGCTGGAAGGCGAGAAACAGACAAAGGACTTGTCGTGGCACAACGTCGCCCCTCACCCAACGGACGAGGTTTGCTTGTCTGTTGCGCGCTTTGCGTTCTATCCGGTTGCCAGGCCATCTTCAGCACAGATTGGTCGAGTGCTTTCTCGTCGCAATCGAACGAGGATCAATCCGCTTGGTCGCCGTCATTGTGGTCACCCTCCACATGGAATCCCTTCACAACACGTCCCAAGAGCCATGACCATGAAAGCTCTCGTGTCACCGCCTTGGAGGCAGAGCGTCTAAGACATGTCTTGGGCAATTCCAGTTGGCAGTTTGATCCACTGCGTTTGGCCGGACCGTCCGTTCCCGTGGAGGCGTTGCCTGGGCACTTCGTTGGTCGCCTGTCCGGCATGGACGTGGAGACGGCCATCGTTCGCTCGGCTTTGGTGAGCGAGTTGGAAAACGAAGATCCAGCCATCTCCACAGGCGCGGCGATTCTGCTCGCTCAGCGCAGCAGCCCTTTGGGGCGAGAACGGCTTGTGTCTGCGCTGGAGGATACATCACTCCCGCTTGCCCAACGCTGCGCAGCCGCGGAATCGTTGGGCGCCTTGGGGCTTGACGGCGCGCTGTTGAAAGAAAAATTACTCGCCGCGCGCGAGGCGGCTCGCCCCCCTGCGTCCCAATATCAATCAGCCTGGCATGCGTCACTGGTGTTGGCCGTGTCTGCGAGTTTGCACCCAAGCATGGATGCTCAAGTGATGTCGCTGCTCTATGGCGATAGTGCTCCGCCAAACTCGTCTCGCGAGGAGAAGTCATTGCGTTCCGAGTGCACGTGGCCGCAGGAGGATGTTCGCGCGGCCAGCCTGTTGGCCTGGCGTGGCAAAGCGGTCCCGTTGCCAGCTTCGGCGCGTGCGTTGCAGCATGACCCCCTCCCCAAGATGCGGGCGCTCTACTGTCGCGTGGCGGCAGTTGGCGATGCAGCGGCGGAATTTGACTACGCCGTTGACACGCTGACAGATACCGAGCTTTCGGTTCGTGTTGCGGCGATTGAACTCCTCGGCGGCATGCCTGCGGGAACAAGCGAAGCCGCCGTGGCTGTTGAACACCTGCGGGGTTTGTTGACGGAGCGGGGTGACGTACTGCAAAGCGCGGCTGTCGAATCGCTAGGACGGTTGGCCGCTTGGCCGGACATTCTCGCCGCCGCGGAAAACAAGTCGTGGCGCGTGCGGCAAAGCGTCGCCAGGCAATTTGAGCTCGACCGGGCGCCCCTGCCACCTGAGGTGCTGAAGAGCCTGCTGACGGATGTCAATGTCGAAGTCCAGCAGACTGCGCTACACTCATTACGCGGAAAACCATTGCGTGATTCTGGAGCGTTGTTGATGTTCGCTTTGCAGAATTCCTCGCGCGTGACCAGTACGACCGCCGAGACAATCTTGGCGCTCAAGTGGCCGGCCGCCCGGCGGCTACGCCAAGCGAAGCGACAAACCGAATCACGCCTGCGGTTGCTTGAACAACTGAGCGCTCAGCTTGCCGCGGAAACCACCCAGGAAATCCAGAATGCAGGGCAGCAGTTGAACGGCAAGATCGAAAACTCCGTGGCGCGTGTCTCGGACTCAATCAGTGTGAAGCTGACAAGCCAGGAATCGCAAATACTGCACCAAGCGGTGACGGCACTCTTATCTCCCCAGACTCCAGCCGTGGCGCGTGACGTCGCCTTATCCGTGCTCCAGCAACACGGCTCGAAGCTAGCCGCAAATCTGGATGGAGTCCTGATATCTGCGGAGCAAGAAATTGCAGGACATTCCTCGATCGTTGAATCGCGGCTTTTGCCAGAACGGATTTATTTAGATGTGTTGCCGGACCATGATCCCGTCTTCGCAGCGCTCCGCAGACTGGCTGTCGCGGACAACGAGACGGCCAGGCAGCGAGCGGTCAGCGAACTTGCTGCCCATGCGGCCAATGCTGAACTGAGCCGCTCTGCCCTGGACCGACTGGCAGACTTGATGCAGCACGAGCGTGACGCTGTGGTCTGGCGCACGGCGTTGCCTGCCATCAAAGGCTCTCCGTCGTTGGCGGCTCGCAGGCTGGCGCGGCAGGCGATTGCTCATACGGACGCGGAGGTTGCCCGGCTGGCTTGCCAGCATCTGGCTCTACATGGTGATGCTCAGGCTGCGCGGCTGTTGACAGATTGTTTGGATCATCCGGCCGCGAACGTAGCGATTGCCGCTGCGGAAGGTTTGGCTCAGTGCGACCGATTGCCCGACAATGCGGCGTTGGAGCACCAACTTGTTTCTCCTGATCGGCGTCTGCGCGTGGCCGCAGCCACAAGTCTGGCCCGGCATGAACTGCAAACCGGAATTGACGCCCTCGGACGGCTCATCCGGGATCCCGATCCGCAGATCAGCCGCGCAGCCGCTACAGCAATGGGCGAGTTACGGCGGATTGAATTCTTGCCTGTTCTGATTGAACAGTTGGACAAGTCGCTGGCGCATCGGCGGGTGGTCTTGGCTTCACTGGAACAGATTACCCATGCGTATGCCATCGGCGGTCCAGAATCCACTGACCCGGCCAATCCCAAGCCGGACTGGCAGGACTGGCATGAAGCTCGATCCGCGGAACTGTCGGAACTGCCTGCTTCCGCCACCGAGTGGGATGCTGTGAGTGTTCCGTCGCAAGCGCAGCCAGGCTTGCAGCATTCGTCACGCTGGGACGCCACGCTCCAATCGGCGCCGCGGTCGGGCACCGATCAACTCGCGGAGAAAATCCAGCGGAAGTCGCACGAGTAACCTGTTATAGACTGAACATACGCTACCTGATATCGATCAGTGGCCTGACACGGAACTGCCCTAGAGAAAGAGCCCCGGGGTTGATCCTTCGAGGCCTTTTCTTGACGATTGTGGCCATCGACGTCTTCCGTCGCGGCCTATTTCCACATGTCTTCCGTCAGCTTCACTTGGTTGACGATCATGGGGTCTGATGCACTTGTGGACCCTGGCTCTTTAGCCAACGCCCCATTGGGCGTCATCATCCAGGCATATATTTGATAGCTGACCTTGGTACTCATGAAAGAGAGATTGCCTCCCGCGAAAACCACGTTGACTCCGCCGATGTGATTGCTACTGGGGTGGGCCGGGAGACCAAAAACAGATGTTGGGAAGGGGACATCGCGAAAAATGAACCCAGTGGTTGTTTCGACTGGGCCTGAGGGTAGCAGTTGTGACCACGTAACGGCTGGGTCCAGACTCTCGGACAGCAATAATGTCGTATTCAGCCCGTCATTCTTGGTGATGTTGGCTTTGGTTTGCCGTTCAACATAGGCACCTGGGAAGGCTGGTTCCATATTCAAGAAAACAGCGTTGGATCTCCAATCGGCTGGCAACTCCACCCTTGCAACACCGTCTCCTCTTCCACAATTGATGACGTAGCTGGTTAGCGGCTCTTCCCCACTGGCAACTTCATGGTTGATCTTAAATGCGTCCGAGGGACAGCATAATTGGTCATTCAAGCTGACTGCGGCATCACCAACAGGCAAGACAGGCGGCGGCGTGAGATCGACCCGGCTCCAGTTGAGCGATCCGGCGTTTTCCGCGACTAGGTCTTGCCGACCCATATACGTCAACATCTGGGGAATCCAACCGGTGCGCCATGGAAATCGATTGCCGCTGTCGACATCGATTGCCTTGACCGGGTACTCAATCCAGCCGGGGAAACGGTTGTTAGCGTTTTCAAATGCCTCGATGTGGAGGGCCAACTGGTGCATCTTGTTAGCGCATTCCGTGCGACGAGCGGTCTCTCTTGCGGCATTAACCGCGGGGAGGATTAGCCCGGCGAGAATTGCCAGGATGGCAATGACGACCAGGAGTTCCGTGAGCGTAAAGCCGCTGCGCGAGTGCAGGCAAGTGCGTGCGCGGCGGCGCGCAGTCTCGGCTGGGAAAACGGTCGGGGACATGGAGGAACCTCAGGAAATGGCCGGTCAAGCGCGCCCCTGCTTCACCTGGCCCCATTCTGGCAAACATCTTTGGCAAGTTCCAGACAAACCTGCCGGAAAGCCGACCTTGATAGATTCGAGCTTTGGCCGGACTGGGCCGTGAACCGCTGTAGGTCGTCAGTTGCCCATGAACTTCGCGCAACCTTTAGCGAACGACCTTTCAAATATGAATAAGAAAAAACGTCCAGCACTCGTTAATTTCACAGTTGTTTAGCCGTTAGACGAGCCCTTTACGAACCGCCCAGACGGCTGCTTGAGTTCGATCCGCGACGCCAACTTTACGGAGAATGTGCTGCACGTGCTCTTTGACGGTCTCGTACGAGATGGCCAGGCGGCGGGCGATCTCCTTATTTGAAAGGCCAAACGCCAGTTGCCGCAAGACTTCGGATTCTCGTTTGGTGAGTGCGATCTCGACATCGGCGGCCAACGTTGGCCCACCGGCCGCACGTGAGACGCGGCGCAAGTCCTCAGGTCGCCAAGCGGATTCGCCCGCGGCCGCCATACGAATCGCCGAAAGCAAACGATCTCGTCCTGCGCCTTTGAGGAGATAACCGGACGCCTCGAGAGCGACGGCGCGGGCGACGTATGTGGGATTGTCATATGTGGAGAGGATCAGCACAGGCAAGGCCGGATGTTCTGCCCGAATTTGCTCCAGTGCCTGGAGTCCGTCGCCTTCGGTCATGCGGATATCCAGCAAGACCACGTCAGGCGACGTTTCACTGACTCGATCGATAACTTCCTTGCCGGTACTTGCCTGGGCGACGATCTCGATCTCCGTATCTTTCATCAGGCTGACCAAGCCGGAACGGATCACTTCGTGATCGTCAGCAATGACCAGTCGGATGGGTCGAACTTCCGTAGACGTGACGGTCTGGGTGTCCGCTTCTTGGTGGTCCATTGAGTCTCTCTTGCCGTCAGATACTGCAGGAAGCCCGTTTTTGCGCGGAGCTTACTTGAAGATTTCACAATCGCTTCATTCTATCCAAGATCAAAGCATGGCGAAACTTTTAAACGCGTTCCGCGTTCATTGCCTCTGGGGGGGACGGGCCAGGAAATTCCGTACGCGCAGTACCACAATTACAATCGCTATTAATAGCAGGGTTGGCCGTGGTTGCCGGATTGCCAGCACGGCCACCGCAACAATCCCTGCGATAAGCAATAGCCACCAAGGAAATCCGACAAGATGTGGCTGAGCCAGCCAAACGACGCTCATCAAAATGCCAACCTTCAGGCACGCGGAGAACAGCATCCAAACCGTACTCGTTTGTTGCGAAGCGAAAGGGAACAGCCCAGCGGCAGTGACAAACAGCAAGATCGCGATGATGCCAACGGTGGGACGATGCATCCGCCAATCAGAACCTGAGCAACCAGGAACGTCAACTAGGGCAACGAACCTGGCGAGCGACAGAAGCACCTGCCCTGATTGCTATTCCGCTGACCCGAACGGACGCTGTCAAGTCATCCCGCGCTAGGAGGCCACGCGCCCCAGCTCTCAGGCGTACGGGCGAAATTGACATTGGTCAAATTTTTCATCCTCCAGGGGGGTGGCGCAAACGCTTCACGCCCGTGCAATGGACCAGCAACGGGACCGCAAACTTCACCGACAACCTTGACGTTACGTTCAGTAGCCTGTTAACCGTCAACCTCCAATGGCGCTCGGCAGCGCGCAGGGAGGCCGAAACACCCCTCAAATTTGACCAATGTCAATTTCGCCCGTACGCCTGAGAGCTGGGGCGCGCGGGAACGATGCGGCAATTCCATTGCGCGTCCACGAAGCGATAGAACTGCGGACGACAGAACACCCTCAAGAAGATGTTCTCGAGCGCTTTGTTGATTCTGCCTGCTCGCAGTTGGATATCGTCCAACGCTTCAGCAATGCCCGGGTTCGTCAATACTGGCGACGGCCGTCAACAAGGAATGCGCTCGTGCAGGCGCGCCGGGAACTGCTCTAGCAGTTGTGTCGCCAGGAGTCGACCGTTCGAAGCGGGCAGAGTGTTGTCTCACCGAACAATGATAGGGCTGTTGGGCGTGTTTTCATCGTTGCTCAATCCACGATCGATCCGCCGCAGGAAGAGCCACTTCCGGCGGTGCAAGCGAAACAATGTTGAGCGACAGCGATTTGCCGATTCAAGAATGAATCAGATTGAAACTCGGAAATGTGCGGAGCGTCGACTTTCGCTGGCAAGCCGACAGCAAAGTTGAAATCGCAGTCGTAAATTCGCCCATCCCAGCCGACATGCAATTGATGACGACACATCAAGCCTGAGAGTGTATCGGCATTGAACGCGTTTCTCAGTGCGGTGAGGTACTCGGCGTCGCGCCCTTCATCGGCGAGATCGGCCAAGAAACGCCCGATCGGGACATTGGTGATTGTGTACAGTCGACGGAATTCGATACCGAACTCATCACGTAGCGCGGCGCGGTAGTCATTTTCCAAAGCAGCTTGCGGCGGCGGCAAGCTCGGACCACCTGGATTGTAGACCAAGTCCAGCGGCTTGCCAGGATCTCGACCATAGCCGGCTGCGTTCAAGCGCTTGATGACCTCGATGCTGTCGCGATAGACATGTCGCCCACGTTGGCGATCAACGTTTGTCGGCAAGTAGCACGGTAAGGAAGCCACGAGCTGTACGCCGCGCTCGGCAAGCCAAGTGGGCATGTCCTCATAGCCATCCTGCAGCATGATCGTGAGGTTCGTGCGTACGATGACTTGGAGTGCCTGACTGACCCCGGCTTCAACGAATGCACGGAAATGTGGGTGCATTTCCGGAGCGCCGCCAGTGATGTCGATGGAATGAGCTTTTGCGGCGGCCGCTGCAGAGAGGACGGCCTGCATGGTAGGCCAATCCATTTCTTCGTGTCGTTTGGGGGACGATTCAACGTGGCAATGCCGGCAGGCTAAATTGCATCGTAGACCGACGTTGACTTGCACAGTGTCAATCGTCAGTCCAGTCAGCGGATGTCCGGAGTGCTCGCGCACCGTGGCCGCAAATGATCGTTCATTCATTCTTGCGGTGGCGATCGACACGGTCTTTTCTGAACGATGTGTGGGTCAAATGCGTTAATAACAGCCCGACTTGCTGGAAATGAAAACGCGCAACCGTTAGCAGCAGTCTCCGCCTGGCTCACAGCAATTTGGATCGGACGAGAGTTCCGTGTTGCGGTAGTCGGCTCCCTTGGTCTGTCTCGGGTCACGAATCATCGGGCGTTTGCAGTCAAACAATTCGGCCTCGTCCAGGTCGATATTCTGCAAGGGTTCCACGCCGACAATATCTGCCGCGTACGGACCGGCGGGATTGGTAAGGATCTGGTAGTTCTTGTCACACACGGCCATTCGTTGGCCTCGTTGCAACACATGCCCGTCATCGTCGCGAACTTGTTTCCAAGGGCCTTGGTAAATGACCGCCTGGTTCCTCTCCCAGCACGTTCCTTCTTTGCCGCGAAATGCTCTGACGGTCATGGCGCGAAATTCGATCCCATCGACGGTCTGCCAAGGCTCGGTCTGACGATTAAGGATTTCGATTCCATAGAACCCTGCCTCTTCAAACATTTCCAGGAACCGATCCTCACGGAAAGCCCCGGAGATACATCCCGACCAAAGATGGGGATCGGCCATCATGTCCGGTGTGGGATCTTCATCGGAAACGATGTCCGAGATTACCGCACGGCCCCCCCGTTTGAGCACCCGGTGCATCTCGCGAAAGAGCTTCACTTTTTCATCGGGTCTAACAAGGTTCAACACACAACTGGAAACGATTAAGTCCACGCTTTGATCCGCCAGCAACGGTTGCTCCTTCCGCAACCGTTCGCACTCCGCGTTATAGGCGTCAACTCCTTCAACGCTACTGACCGGGTTTTGCTCTAGCCAGGTTGCCGCGCGGTCCAAGTCGAGCGCCATGTCTTGAATCCGCGCCTTGCGAAATTCAACATTGGCGTAGCCGATGCGCTCAGCCATGGTTGCTTGGTATTTTCGCGCCAGTGAGAGCATGGCATCATTGAAGTCCAGCCCGATCACACGGCCGCTTTGACCCACCTTTTGCGAAAGGATGTAGCAGGCTTTGCCCGAACCGGAACCGAGGTCAATGACAACATCTCCGGGGATGGCGTATTTGGCCGGATCACCGCAACCATAATCTTTCTCAACAATTTCACTGGGGAGCAATTCGAGCAATGCCGGATCATAGGTTGTGGCCGCGCAACAAAGTCCAGCTTCAACTTCGCTTGCACCTTTTGCGTAGCGATCTCGGACCGCATGTTCCAAGGAAACATCTTCAGGCGAACCATCCGCTACCGATTCTTTATCAAGCGCTGTGTCTACGCTCATGCCAATACTCCACCGGTCATCTCTTGTTGAACGTTACGCCGGTCATTGGGCAACCGGCAATTGACTGCTTGCGTTGGGGCGAACACCACACAACCCATTATTCTTCACGCCCGCCAGCGTCATTCTTGCGAGTGTAATCTCGGACTGCCGTACGAATGCGTTCTCGGCCCTCCTGGGAAAGCTCCGATCCTGGCGAGCAATCGTCCTCATTAATCCGCTTGGCAAGCTGCTGGCACGCCTGCTGAATTCGGCGAATGTCACGTAGAAACCCTCGGCAGAGCTTGCACATCAAGACGTGCATTATGAGATTGAACCGTTGCCAGAGCGAGAGTTTCTCGTCCAACGAACGCGAGGCCATCTCTGCAATTTGCCGACAGTTGAACATCGGTGGTCATGCGCTTCAGGGTTGCCAGCGTAACTTAAGGCAATTTGAGAGCCGCATCCGTGCTCGCGACAACAATACCCAAAGGTTTGACGGCGAAACTTGCAGTTCCTGACAGATTTCTTGTGTATTTAGCCCATCCAATTCTCGCAGCGCGAAGACGTCAGCTTGGCGCTGCGGAATACCTTGCATACAAGATTTAAGGATTTCCCAAAATTCGGCCTGCTCCAAGGCGGAATCTGGAGTGGGACCAAAGATGCGCGGGTCACTGCGCCAGTGTCCGCGGCGATCAAACAGTTGGCCGGAAATGTCCGTGCTGTTGTCATCGTGTTCGGACGTTACGGATCGTTGTCGCTTACGAACCAAATCGATGATCTTTCGCTTCAGGATCCCCAGGAGCCAAGCTTTTTCTGCACCAGCTCCCGAATACTGATCCGCATGTTTGAGCGCGGCGACAAAAGTATCTTGGACAGCATCCTCCGCAGCCTGATCCTCGCGGAGACGTGACTTTGCGTACCGAAAAAGAAAGTCGCCGTACTCGTCCACCCAGCGAAGCGGATCTGTCTTCGGCGATGATTCTTGAGCTTGATTCATGTTGAAATGAACTGCGTCGCTTCATCTTCCTGACCAGGCAAGGGAATCGTACCAAGCGGGCGCAGTGAGGGAAACCATTCTGAAGCTCACTCAGCGTTGGACGCGTTTGCTACGTTCCATTGTGTTGTGGTATTCACAGTAGGGATGCGATTCATAGAGTGATCTCGTTACGATCTGTGAATCCAAGCACACAGCGGAACAGCTGCTAAATTTATTCTATGACTTGGACGACCTTCGCGACTTGGCGGATTTGTCATTTAAGTTCCAATCGTAGTCGAGGAACTTAAGCCGTACCGCGCCGCTGTGAGCCATGCGTTGGGAGGTTGCGTCGGGAAGGTACGGCGCGATTTGCCGTAAACGCTCAGCCGTGGAACCACCAAAGTCCGCTCCGAACCAATCGAGGATCGGCGAGACATACAATGTCTCCCGAGTTGGGTCCGCCTGAAACTTCGACCGATCTGCGAAGAACGCTTTTGCGTTAGCCGTCAACTGTTCTTCCAAGGCGTCAGGTGTGTATGCCTGAGCCAGCAAACGCGGGCAACCAATCGACGCGCAAACGATCGCGAAGTGAATTCGTGGCTCGCCTAGCTTTCGGAGCACGGCGTGTTCGATATCGTCCAACGAGTATTCTTTGCCGTCTACACGCACTTTCAGGTTCTTCCAGATGTTGTAACCAAACAGAGATGACGTATGGTCGCGAATGCTCTTGGTGGGATACTCTCGCAGGATGCCTTTGACTGTGATCGCGTTATAGGCATTGATCCAATAGGCCAGTGTGACGCGCTTATCGATCCTGTCTGCCATTGTTGCGGCTGAGAGATGCACCAGATATTGATCGAGCTTCTGCTGATCAGTTGCAGATTTCTTCCAAGCCTGATAGTCGACCATGCCGCGATCATCAACGTATTTCTCAAGTAGAGCATCCCAGGTGGTGTGCTGGATTCTCTCGATGGGAATGCGCTGCCGAGCCGGAACAGTCGCTCCCACATAGACATCTTTGGCTGCCGCGGTTCCATAGCTGGCAAGGCTTGCCGCTAGCGTTACACCGATCAGGGAGAGCGTGGCCAGGTACATGCGAATCGCGATGAGAATCGACATCATCGAATCCTTTCAATGATTGTTGAGCAAGGCGAGAACTTCTCGAGCAAGCACGTCGACGACGGGGAGCTCGCCGTTTCCTGACGCAAAAAAAACAGCCGATCTCGCGAGCGTATTTCTCGCAACACTGCGTCTGTGAGAGAAGTCACGCGCAGGTGTGATAGCGATGAAGTGACAGCCCACTCGGCGGCGAGCAGCGCTTGATTGCTGATCGCGTTTAAGAATCCTGAGCACCGACGAGATCTTCGGTGATTCGCCCGAGCACATCACGCACAGAGACGATACCGTGGACGTGGCCTTCCTCGTCAACTGTGGGGATGTGCCGGTAGCCGCCAACATCCATCTTGTGCAGTGCGAAAGCTAGCTTGGACTCCGGCGTGAGCGTCTCCGGGTTGGGTGTCATAAAATCCGCGACAGGTTTGTCGAAGTGTTCGGCGGATTCGGAATTGAGCCGCATCAACGCATCACGTTCGCTGAAGATGCCCACCAGTTGATCGCCCTCGACAACAAGCACAACCCCAATAGACTTTTCTACCAGCAGTTTCAGGCATTCGCCGACGGTCTTGTCTGGCGTCACGGTAATGGGATTTGTGTTTTCCAAACGCGAAAGCCGCTCCCGATGCAAGGTGCGATCAACGCTAGATACAGCGCGCGGCTTGCTTAACTCAACCAGGGATTGCTGACACTCCTCGCATGTGTCAGCACCTTCAATATTCTCGTAGCCGCAGTAGGGGCATTTCATCGCTTGACCTTTGAGTGTCCTCAGACTTGAAGGGCACGAGTCATCCACACTTACAGCATAACCTTCACAACATATACGGCCTTTGGCCAGTTAGCGGGCGATGCAATCACGCCAATGACGAACATTTCTAGGCAGACTCAGCTTCCACCTTCCACGTTTCTCCAGATGTGAACAGCGCTTCCAGGTCTCCCTTGCCACGCTTTTCGATCGCGTCAGCGATCTGATTGTCCATCCGTTCATCGTAGACGGGACGTTCAACGGCGCGGAACACGCCGATGGGTTCCGGAAATTCCGGATAGCGCATGCGGCTCAGCAAATAAGCCAAGCTTGGCTCGGGGGCTTTTTCATCGTGGAACAGCAGGTCATCCTCACTGATGCCTTTGCCCAGTTCGACGATTTCTGGATCCATGCCATTGAGTCGAATGCCTTTGTTGCGATCTTTGCCGAAGATCAATGGTTTGCCGTGCTCGATCTCGATCACGGTGTCCTGTTTGGTATTGCGGTCCGTGGCATAGTTGAACGCGCCATCATTGAAAACGTTGCAGTTTTGGTAGACCTCAACAAAGGCCGTGCCTTTGTGTTCGGCAGCTCGCTTGAGCGTTTCACCCAAGTGCTTGATGTGCACGTCAATGCTGCGAGCGACAAACGTTGCTTCACAGCCGATAGCGACGGAGAGCGGATAGACGGGATTATCAACCGATCCAAACGGAGTGCTCTTGGTGATCTTACCCAAGGGCGACGTGGGCGAGTACTGCCCTTTGGTCAATCCGTAAATCTGGTTGTTGAAGAGGACAATGTTGATGTCCAAGTTGCGACGAATGGCGTGCATCAAGTGATTTCCACCGATGGACAGCGCATCGCCGTCTCCAGTGATCACCCAGACAAAGAGCTCTGGGCGAGCGCATTTGACGCCGGTGGCGACAGCGGGCGCTCGACCATGGATTGAATGGATACCGTAGGTGTTCATGTAGTACGGAAACCGGCTGGAGCAGCCGATGCCGGATACGAACACAGTGTCTTCTCGCGGAACGCCGATCTGCGGCAAGACTTTCTTCATCTGCGCGAGAATGGAGTAATCTCCGCAACCCGGACACCAACGAACATCTTGATCACTGGCGAAGTCAGTGGACTTAAGGACCGGCAACGATGTATCTGAGCTCATGGTCTTGGTGATCCAATGGGATCTGGTCAAAGTGATTTCCCTGGCTGAGTGATCTCAGTCAGCAGGGTTTGAGGGCGTGGTCATGGCCAAGTCAGGCATCCTCGATCAGTTGGCAAGGATTTCCTCCACCGCTTCAACGATTTCGCTCACGGCAAACGGCTTCCCTTGCACTTTATTCAATCCTTGGGCATCAACAAGAAATTCTGAGCGAATCAATGTTCTCAACTGGCCATTGTTGAGTTCCGGGATCAGGACTGTGTCGTACTGCTTCAGCAACTCGCCGAGATTGGACGGGAAGGGGTACAGGTGCCGCAAGTGTGCGTGGGCAACACTAGCGCCTTGTTCCTTCAAGCGGTTCGTCGCCGTATTGCACGAACCAAACGTGCCACCCCAGCTCAACAACAGCACCTTGCCCTGCTCCACACCGTTGACTTCCTGAGCGGGAATTGTCTGGGCAACGTTGGCAATTTTCTGCGCCCTGATATCCGTCATCTTCTGGTGGTTAAGTGGGTCATACGAGACGTTACCCGTGATATGCTGCTTTTCCAATCCGCCAATTCGATGCATCAAGCCAGGCGTTCCTGGAACTGCCCAGGGACGTGCAAGGTACTCATCCCTGGCATAAGGCTGGAACTCGTCGCCATTTTGAAGTGCGTTCGCATATTTGACGTTGATCTTAGGAAGATCCGCGACGTTGGGCAGCTTCCACGGTTCCGATCCGTTGGCGATATAGCCATCGGTCAACACCATCACAGGTATCATGAATTGCGTAGCGATTCGCCAGGCTTCGATGGCGACATCGAAACAATCCGCAGGACTGCGGGCAGCGATCACCGGCATCGGGCACTCGCCATTTCGGCCGAAGATTGCCTGGAACAAGTCAGCTTGCTCGGTCTTTGTCGGCAAGCCTGTGCTGGGGCCGCCGCGCTGCACATTGACAACAATCATCGGCAACTCGGTCATCACCGCCAATCCCATGGCTTCGCCCTTGAGAGCAATGCCGGGACCGCTGGAGGCGGTGACACCCATTGAGCCGGCGAACGCAGCGCCGATGGTTGCCGTGACCGCTGCAATCTCATCTTCCGCTTGAAACGTCCGAACACCAAAAGACTTGTGGCGGGACAGCTCGTGCAAGATATCACTGGCAGGGGTGATCGGATATGTGCCGTAGAATAAGTCACAGCCGCTTTGAACTGATGCGGTCACCAACCCCCAAGCGAGCGCCTGGTTGCCCATCATATTGCGATATTGACCTGGCTGCAGCGTGGCCTTGTCGACGCGGAAATGGCTATGGAAAGCTTCCGTCGTTTCACCGTAGTTGTAGCCGGCATGTAGAGCACTGCGATTGGCCTCCGCGACATCAGGCTTGCTCGAGAACTTACTTTCGATGAACCGTAATGTGGGATCCAGCGGCCGGTTATAGAGCCAAAACACCAACCCCATCGCAAAGAAGTTGCGGCAACGGTCGGCGTCGCGCCCAGATAAACCGGTCTCCGCGACAGCCAGCCGCGTGAGTTTGGTCATCTCGACTTCAAACACCTGGAAGCCGGAGATGCTTCCATCTTCTAATGGGTTGGCGTCGATCGCAGCTAGCTTGAACTCCTTCTCCGTGAAGGAATCTTTGTTAACGATCAGGATACCGCCATCAACCAGGTCACTCAGGTTAGTGACCAATGCAGCCGGGTTCATCGCCACCAGGGCGTCAACGGAGTCCCCCGGCGTAAAAATCTCACGGCTGGCAAAGTGAATCTGGAAACCACTCACGCCTGCGCGCGTTCCGCGTGGAGCGCGAATCTCGGCAGGGAAGTCCGGGAAGGTGGCAATGTCATTGCCAATCAAGGCGGACGTGTTGGTCAATTGGGTCCCAGCCAACTGCATACCATCGCCAGAGTCACCGCAGAATCGAACAGTCGCGGCATCCAGCTCTTTGATTGGCTTCTTTGAATTTGTCGTGGTGGACATGATTCCTGAGTGTGGTTTCGCTAGCGAAAGCGTGCCGGCTCTTTGCCGCGGTCACTACTGTTCGCACGAAAGTGTAGGATGATTCAAGCTTGTGGCGACAACCAACGAAAAGCAGCGCGTGGATGAATTTTCGTTGGACGTCCCTAAGGGATGATTCAAGCTGGGGCGAGAAAGGCAATCGAATTCGTCGTATTCAGTTGTTGATTTTGCGGAGGTGGTTCAAACGGAAAAGGCCTGGGTCAAGCACCTTCTCGTTGCTCCATGGCGGGATTGGGTTGGGGGGAAAGGTTGTATACGGACTGCGGAAAGTGCTGGACTAGATAATGCACCAGCGACTTGACCGACAAGATGCCAACTGGGCGACCGTTGCTATTGACAATCGGCAGCGTGCGGTACCCACCGTGGGACATCATCTTCACCGCGTCGGCGACGGTTGCAGAAGCGGCCAACTTGGCCGGATCTCGGGTCATCGCCTCGCTGATTGGGCCATCCAAGCTCGCCTGGGCTGCCATCAATCGCAGAGCGTCGCGCTCCGTGAAGATCCCGACCAGGCGTTCTCCTTCACAAACGAGCAAGCCGCCGGCGCGGCGGGCTTTGAGCAACTCAAAGACATCGCAAACAGAGACATCCGGCGCGACAATCAGGGGATCTTTCAATCCCGTCTGCTCGACAGTCTCGTTCGTCAGATTGAACTCAATATCCACAGAAACCGCCTCACCAGGACGAGAGTTAAGAGACATCCTGCAACGGTCGTTTGGGAGCGTGAAGCACTCAGGAACACGACACGTGCCCGCTTACGCTGTTTCTAACACGGAGTTGAAATAGTGAGAACGGGCAATTGCCCGTTTTTCTACGGTTTCAGGCGAATAGGCAGACCTGCGGCCACGTCATTCAAGCACCATGGCGTGAAGCCTATCCTACTCGTCAACAGGCCGGGGCGCTCTCGATTGAGCTTCTCGGTAGAAGCGTTCGAGGTCGATCCCCCCTTTCTGTTCCTCCTCCAACAGTTTCAATCGCATTTCCAACCGCTCGATCCGCTTGGCCATGGCCGGGATTTTGTCCGTTGCGTCGGTGACCCGCCGTGGACGCGGCGCTTGCGGGTAGTTCAAGTGCCGCTGGAGGGCGGCAAAGAGGAGCATCGGATCGCGACGGCGGTTGGCCAGAGCGATCTTCCCTTCTTTTTCGCCAAACAGCGGAGGCGGCGCGTCATCGCATGACTTTTGCTGCCGTTGTTGAACCTGACGGTAGTGCTGGCTGTAGATGTAAATCATGTCAGACAGCTCAATCAGGCCGATCTGCGTCTTGAACTGCTTGATGAAGTCTTGCCAGCTGGCATCAAAGATCGGATCAGCCTGCATCGCGTCGAGCCCACGACTATAGCGGAGCCGGTTGTGAGCGATGACCTCATACTGAAACAAGAAGATTCCCTGGACGCTTGCCCCCTCGGCCCGGAATTTCGCTTCGCGTTCGAGTATCAACAGTGCCAGATCGAAGTCGAACCGTCCCCGCTCATTCTCAGCTTCCTCGATCAAGTACGACTGAAAGGGCGTGAAATAGTGATGCAAGCGGGCCATTCCGGGGGCGAAAACTCCGTGTAACCTCAGCTCGGAACTGAGGAATTCAATGGCCATTGCCAGCTTGGCGGTCGCGAGAATCTCCTGTTTCACCACGGCTAGGACATCCTGCGTTGCCATGTTCTCGGTGATCCGCTCCGCCAGCGCGTGGAAGAAATAAGCCTGCTCCACGTATTCTTCTTTTTCCAAGATCGGCATCGGAAGGAGCAGCGGGGAAAGCAGGGTCAGGAATGGATCAAAGGTTCACGCTTGAGAATGCGACTTTTCGGGGCACTGACTTGTGGAAGACAGCGACTTTGCAGTCCATCGGTCGCCCAGAGCGGGAGTCACTGGATCGAACGCAAGGCTAGTTCGCCGCGAGCGTCCTTCTATAATAGCGTTGATCGACCTTCCGCCGGGTATTCGTCGCCGTTTTTCACCAGTCCCGATTTAGCCGTTCACGCACGACATGACCAGGGAATTTTCACCGATTGAATCCGCCATCGCCGCTGTCGCGAGAGGCGAAGTTGTCATCGTCATGGATGCTGAGGATCGTGAGAACGAAGGAGACTTTGTCTGCGCCGCCGAGCTGGCAACAGCAGAGACAGTCAATTTTATGCTCAACGGGCGAGGACAGCTTTGTATCCCGATCTTGCCCGAGGTTGCCGAGCGCCTCGACCTTCCGGCGATGACTGTTGCCAATAATGCCCCCCTGCGGACGGCGTTCACCATTGCCATTGACCACACCAGCTGCAAAACAGGTATCACGGCCGCGGAGAAAGCGGCTACGATTCGGGCGGTGGTTGATCCGGAAGCCGGGCCTGACGATTTCGTCCGTCCAGGACACATGTTTCCGCTCGTCGCAAAAGAAGGGGGTGTGCTCCGCCGCGCCGGACATACGGAAGCAGCCGTTGATCTGGCTCGCATGGCCGGCCTGAAATCTGCGGGCGTGCTCTGTGAGATCCTCGGCCCGAATGGAAATCGGGCAACGCGGTCGGAACTGTTTGATCTCGCTCAGCAGCACAACTTGCAAATCATCACGATCGAAGACCTGATCCGCTACCGCCGCCGGCAAGAGAAACTTGTCGCCCGTGAGGCTGTGGCCGAACTCCCCACACGCTATGGCCCAGGCAAGGTCATCGCCTATGGCGTCAGGTACGAGAATCAACAGCCGATCGCGCTGATATTTGGCGATCTGGAATCGACCGCCGTCCCGCTGGTCCGCCTGCACTCCTCCTGCTTCACCGGCGATTTGATTCAATCGCTCCGCTGCGATTGTGGCGACCAGCTCCACCTTGCCTTGCAAATGATCCAGGATGACGGCGCCGGCGTGCTGATCTATCTCCCGCAAGAAGGAAGGGGCATTGGGCTGGCCGAAAAGATCAAGGCTTACAAGCTGCAAGATCAGGGCATGGACACGGTCGAGGCCAACCTCGCGCTCGGTCACAAGGCCGACATGCGTGACTACGGAGTTGGCATCCAGATCTTAAAGGACCTGGGACTCTCAAAAATCCGGCTACTGACCAACAACCCCAAGAAAACCAACGCCTTTATCTATGGCGGCTATGAACTGGAGGTTGTGGACCAAGTGCCAATCATTGCCCCTCCTTGCGAACACAACAGCCGCTATCTTGCTGCCAAACGCGACAAGCTTGGGCACGACTTGCCGGAGTTTCAGACGTGAGAGTGAGAGTGTGGTGTCAGGTGAGCGCTAACATTTGCCAAAAGCCCGGCACGCGTTCGACCCTGTAGACGCGGAATGAGTTGACGAGCGATGATTCGTCATCGTGTTGATTTCTGATACGTATCGAAATCCACGCTGCGGAAATCTCGCAGCCAGAAGTGGATCTCGTCGATCTTCGTACGATCTTTGTTGGAGACTTGCTCACGGACTTCGTGCTGGCTACGTACTGTGGACGTCTTGCCGCCGAGGCCCTGCGTGAGTTCGCGCACAATACGAGTGGGGATCATGTCGTGTTCGTGGAGCCATTTGTTGACCGGCATTCTGGCGAACCCCCAGGGATTTTGAATGGCTGACATCCGCGTGGTCATGTCCAAGAACCGCGCCAGTTTTTGCCGCACATCGCCATCGGTTGGCTTTTGCACGGAAACGGTGTACTTGACACTGCGATCCGTGAATCCCACCACCCGTGATTCACTGTCACCTTGAATCTGGTAGGACGGCTCCAGCAGGAAATTCCACATCGCACGTTCGCGTGGATCAGCGCTCTTGGCAGCCTGCCGGAGCGAAATCTTCGTCTGGCCCAGCCGCCATTCCATTGCGGGAAAATCCAGCGATGTTTGGATCTGTTTCTGAGCGTTCAACAGGACGATCCTGCGAGCGGCGAAGTCAATCAATAAAGCTCGCTGCGTTTCCCAGTCGTAGGCGGTTTCGCCGACAAAGATCGTTGTGTGCGATTCCACTGGCGTTTGCTCAGTGTCCACATAGATCACTGTTTCATAGGCGAAATCGTTGGTGGTCTGCACGGCTTGATCCTGATTTCCCTCATGAGACTGACAAACGCCTGGCAGCATTCCCACTGCCAACGTTGCAGCCAGGGCAATGCGGGGCCAGCGCGGTGAACCGCAATCCAGGCTCTCGGTAAAACGTGAGTCCTTCAAGACGGTATCAGTAGTTGGTTGGGCCATCGCAATCTTCCTCAACTGGCAATTGGCAAGGTTGAAGGGTGACGGTGTCGTCAGCGTCTGCCTGAGAGCTTCCAACACAATTCCCTGGCGCAGTCATTCTCTCTGGCGCAGTCATTCGGAAGACTCGTCCTGTGGCGGATCCAGGACATCATCCACCAGGATCGCCTTGTGTCCTTTAAAAGCGCCAGGCTTAGCGAGGAAGCGGTTAACGCCTTCCACTCGCACCAGCAGCGGACGTTGGCAATCGTGATCTGTGGTGATCACATCTCCGATACGGAGGTTGATCAGATCGCCCGTTGAGATCACTGTGGACGCCAATTCCGCGACCATCTCAACGGTCGCGCGGTGCAGGTTGAGCGCGGTCCGTTGCGTATCTTCTTGAGTTGCTGCACGACGGCTATAGCTGGTCCAACTGTTGGCGGAGAGTTTACCGCCAATCCTCTCGATGCTGTTGAACGGAATACAGAGATTGAACATCCCCCGGACGTCTCCGATAGCCAACTCAAACGTAATCAGCACAACGACTTCATTCGGCGGCACCACTTGCACCAGTTGTGGGTTGCTCTCAACCCGAACCACCTGCAAGTCGAGCTCAACAACATTTTCCCAAGCTTTGCGCAGCTCCGTAGTGAACAGTTGTGTAATCCGCCCAACGATCCGCAGTTCGATTTCTGTCAGTGGCCGCCGCGAAGGCGTGTTTGATTCCTTTCCGCCGCCGAGCAACCGGTCAATCACCGGATAGAGCACAATCGGACTGATATCCAGGATGAAGTGTCCTTCCAGCGGATCAGCTTGAATCAGATTGAAGCATGTCGGGTTCTCTAGCCCAAACACAAACTCGCTATAGGTGAGTTGATCAACGCTCGTCAATTTAACTTCCACGATACTCCGCAATAATGCGGAGAGCGCTGCGCCATAGTTTCTGCCAAATCCTTCATGCAAGGATTGCAACGCCCTCATCTGCTCTTTGCCAACCCGTTCAGGTCGACGGAAATCGTACGGCGTCACTCGCTCGCGCGGACGTGCAGCCGCCGGCTTGGGCGCCGCGGGTGCGGAAGGGGGAGGCGCAGGCGCTGATGGTTCGGGAGAATCCGCCGCCCCGGCTCCCCCATCCAGGGAACTCAGCAGACTCTGTACTTCATCCTGACTGAGAACGTTCTCGTCCGACATCGATTGCGCTTACTCCATCCTTGTCATGCCAAGGAACACCAACACACGACACGAATCTACGACGTCAGGTGCTTTTGATGTTCCGGCAGTTTGGGCGGCGGAGTTTGGCGGAATTGCCAATTGGCGTCAACGCCGCTAGCGGAGCAAGCTGCCTGTGGTTCGGGTTGAAAAACGCTCGATGGAGTT
Organism: Pirellulales bacterium; assembly: GCA_028066245.1. GTDB lineage: Bacteria > Planctomycetota > Planctomycetia > Pirellulales > S012-138 > CALJLD01. The sequence continues at coordinate 54,791 of JALCBR010000005.1, forward strand.
TCCCAACGCTAGCTCAGTCGAAGAACTCTGGATTTTGCTTACGCATGACGTCCTGGTACGCACCAGGTGGGTTTTGTTTGACCCAGCGATAATTCGTCACCCACGGCGCATAGAAGATTGGCGTCAACGCTAGCAGTGCTGCCGTGACCAATCCACCGAACCAAAGCGGACGCCGCTTGGAGTCGTACAGCGATTTACCCAACAAGTATCCAAAGCCAAGTCCCGAAAAGTGCGCGAGATTTGCAACAGGCAGAATGCGGAAGTACGTAAGCGGAACACAGATCACGGCCCACGCGAGCAACATCTGCACGGTTTGCGGATCGCAAACGGCATACAAGTCCGCGTGGCGATGTCTGGCGACCAGGAGAAAGCCGAACATCGCATAGATCACGCCAGAGAATCCAACGGCGCCCTGAATGCCAATCTGGTTCCACGAACGGCCCACGTCCGGCAACACGAACTGGATCATTCCTGTCGCCGTGGCCACCAGGATCACAGCGATGATGTACTTCAATGACCCCCACCAACCCTCCAGCACAGCGCCAAAGATCGAAAGGAACATCAAATTGAAGCCGGCGTGCAGCAAGTTGCCGTGGAGGACCGTCGCCGAGAACGGCCTCCACAGGTGCCAATCCCAAACCGCCGGCGTCACGCCCAGCCAGCGAATGTAGTAATAATCGCGCGTCTCGTTCCCGCCAAATGTGCAGATTAGCTCCAACGCCGCGATCGTCGCCATCAAGATCAGGGTGACTGGGGTGCGTTCGAAATTCAGCTGTGGGCGGAGTTGCATGGCAGCAAACAGTTAATGGTCAATAAGCGACGAAAAACTTGCGGAAACAGCCAAAAGTGCGCGACCCAACAGCCCACATTGCGTGCCATTGTGACGATTTCGTGGCTTGCGCCAAACCCTTATCCTGCAAGGACTTTTTGCCGCAATTGGCTTCGGATACGTCCGGAATTGGGATAAAATCAGGCTGGACCGCGTCTATACTTAAGGAATGAGTCTGTGGAGCGAAGGGAGACAGGTGATAGACCATGGCTGTACGAGCCATGAAATATCTAGGTTGCGTTTTTGCTCGCCGCAGACATTCAGCTTGCTAACTGAATACGGAACAGGCAGTTAACCATGGCGACTGTGACCCCAGAAGCCCCGCGTTCATCGGAATCTGTTGGTTCGGAAGACCGTGCCAACAAATCCCCGAAATCCCGCACCGTGACTTATCGGGATTACGTGGACGCACAACTCCGTAAGACCCGAAACCAGGTCAAATGGGTCGAGATCATTGGCAGTTGCATCACATTGGCGGCCGCTGTGCTGGGAACGTTGCTGGTTGTTGCCCTGTTTGATCATTGGGTCTTTGCGCTGGGAACGTTTCTGCGCTGGACCGTGTTGATTGGTCTTGTCGCTGGGTCCGGAGCATACGTCGCGCTGAAGATCGTTCCGCTGTTCGTCCGCCGAATCAATACAGTCTATGCCGCGCGGACAATTGAAGAACATTCGCCATCACTAAAGAACTCACTGGTTAATCTGCTGATGCTGCGCGGCTCGCGCGACGGCGTTTCCCGTCCGGTCCTTAAGGCGGTCGAAAGCCAAGCGGCAACCGGTTTGACGCATGTGCCTGTCGATGCCGCAGTGGATCGCTCGCGGATCATCAAGCTAGGTTACGTGTTGCTGGGAATCTTCGTCTTCCTGGCCGCGTATGCGTTGTTCTCGCCCAAGAGCACAATCGCCACTGTGCAGAGGATTGCCGCTCCTTGGTCGGATGTCGCTGCTCCCACACGCGTCATCATTTCGGAAGTCACCCCCGGCGATACCTCTGTGTTTGCCGGTGAGTTTATCGATGTCGAGGCGTTGATTGACGGTGTGGACGAAGATGAGCCCGTTACGCTCTTCTATTCCACGTCTGACCGCCGCTCCGTTGACCGCCCAATCACGATGACCCGTCCAGACGGATCGCTCCACCACCAGGCGGCGTTCCCGCAAGGTTTGGATGGATTGCAGGAGGGTGTTGAGTACACCTACTACGTGGCCGCAGGAGACGCGCGTACGCAGACCTTCACCGTCATCGTGAACGCGCCGCCACGGATTGCCGTTACCCAAATTGAGTATCAGTTCCCGGCTTACACCCAGAAACCTGCCCGCAAGGAAACTCAGTACGCGGGCATTGCCGAATTGGAAGGCACCAGAGTCACGATCACTGCCGAGGCCAATCAGGAGATCGGGCGCGCATTCATCGATTTCAATTGCGATGGCCGCACGGATGTGTCAATGCAGGTCACAGAGCCGAACACGGCCGTGGCAACCTTCTTCTTGCCGTATCTACAAAAAGACGGGCGGAAGATCGCGCCGCCCTATCGCACCTATCAGATCGTCTTCATCAATAAAAACGGCGACAAGAACGCCCGACCCTTACGCAACAACATTGACATTATCCCTGACTTGCCACCACAGGTGAGCATTCAAAAGCCGACGGAAGCCGTGATCCAGGTTCCCGTCAATGGTGAAACTCGGATTGATGTTTCTGCCCGGGATCAGGACTACGCGTTGACCAACGTTGAAATCTTGGCCGAAAGCGACAAAGTCGCCGGAGATTTGGTTCTTCGGGAAAACTTGCTCCCGCGCGAGCACCAAGGCGAGTTTGAGGGAAGCTTCACGTTTCGCCCGCAGAAGTACAACCTGCAGCCCGGCGATGTAGTCCGCTATTGGGCACTTGCCCGGGACAATCGACATGAACACAGGCAACTGATGCCCAACGTTGCCAAGACGTCAATTGACGTCAACCAGCTTCGACGGATCGAGATTGTTGCCGCGGCCGTCAACCAAAATCAGCAGAATGACCAGCAAGACAACAGCAACGATCAGAACGACCAAAACCCAGACAGCCAAAATCAAGACAATCAAAACGCGAACGGCCAACAAGACAATCAGCAGGACCAAAACAACCAGGGAGATCAGTCCCAAGGGAGCGATCAGAAAAGCGACAACTCGGACGACTCGAATTCAAACGACGCCCAGGGCAGCGCCGGGACTGGCGATCAAGATCAAACGAATCAGCAGAACAACAATCAAATTGGCAACAATCAGGAAGGTTCCAGCGGCAACTCTCAAGACCAAACCGGAGGTCAACAGAACCAAAACAACACCGGTGAGAATTCCCATCAGCAGCAGGCTACCGAACAGGACAAGTTCGATCAGCTCAAGGAAAAGTCCCAACAGCTAGCTGAAAACAACCAGAGCCAGACTGGCGAACAGAACGCTTCACAAGATCAAAGCGCAGCCGGGCAGTCTGGCGACGACAACCAACAGGCGAGCGGTGGTTCGCAGAACGCTGACCAGCAACAAAGCCATCAGCAAGATGGATCGCAAAACAACGCGGACCAAAACAATGCGCAAAACCAAACCGCCAATCAGGACCAGGCAAGTGACACCGGCGGAGATAATGCGCAAGATCAGCAGGCGCAAAACACCACTGGCGATAATTCGCAGTCCACCGATCAAACCACCAAGCCCAATCAGAGCGACAAATCAGCCGGTGGCGCAGAGCAAAACAGCAACACCAGCGCCAACCAGGACGCAGGCGGCAACGATCAGGACAACAAACAGCAGACCGGTGACCAATCGACCGATCAGCGGAATGACGCCGGCGGCGGTTCGCAAGGAGATCAGCAGGACGCCAACCAGCAAGATAATCAACAGGCTGAGAAGACCGGTGGCGCAGGCTCCCCCAAAGATAACGCCTCTGGCGGAAGCAAGGGCCAGGACGGCGGGGATCAGAAAAATACATCAACGCCTGGTGATCCGGAAAACAAAGCCAAGAACAGCAGCGGGGACGGCAAAAACGAAGACAAGCAGCATCAGAACTCGCAGCAGGGCGATGAGGAAGCCGGCGCGGATAATAGCCGTACTGAAGACCGCACCGGCGATGGTGGCCGATCTAAGGAAGGCGCCGAGAAAGGCGACGCTGATAAACCCAAGGGTAAAAATGACGCCAGCCAAACCGGCGGTAACCCTGATGACAAGCGTGGTGCGCCGGGCGCGGGGGAAAACAACGCGGATGGCAAGGGCGCTCCCAAGCAATATGAAGAGCAAAAGGTCAAGAACAACAAAGAGCAACAGAACGAAGGTAACGAAAAGCCCGCCCAAAAGAATGAAGCCCCCGCCGGCAGTACCAGCAAGGGCGAGTCTGATTCCAAGGGTGATGCCGATGGCGACCGATCCGGTGGAGGTGGGACTGGTGGCGGGCAGCAGGCCAATGCCGAAGGATCTGGTGGCGGTGGTTCGAACACCGCATCCGATGAAGGGGCTAATGCCACCGAAGGCAAAGGAACCGGAGAGACCGGCGACAAAGCTGGAAGCGACGTTAAGTCAGAGGGTAAGACGGGAGAGTCGGGCGACGAAACCGGCAACGGATCCAGCACACGAGACGGTGACGGAGCACGCGGCGATGGCACTCGCCCGGACGGCGCGGCTCAGGGCGACCAGAATTCCCAAGATGGCAAAACTCCGCTCCAGCAGGGCGATCGTCGAAACGGCTCGGAATCTCAGTCCGGTGAACAAAACAGCAAGCCAAATCAGCAGCAAGGATCACAGGACACTCAAGGGACCGGTCCGCCGGAAAGCGGTGGCAATCGTGGCGTTCGGCAGGACGCACGACCCGGCAATGACGAACCCGGCGGGATGGACCCAGACCTCGACGCAGCCAAAAAGGCAACCGACCTGATTCTCAACAACAAGGACTCTCTGCTGGAAAACTACGAGTCTGACCAAGAGTTACAACAGCTCTTTCCGGATAAGGACGCCTTGCGGAAATACCTGCAAAACCTGGAACAGCAGCGTCAGCAGGCGGAAATCCAAGGTACCGATGGCGAGATCGCCCGTAACGCCCTACGGAACCTACACACGCGACAGCTTGATAGCAGTGCTGATTCTGACGACCTTTCCGGCGTGATCCAAGGCTCCACCAGCCGACCACCAGCGGAATACGCGGACCAAGTTCGCGAGTACAGCCGGACAAATCGCCGTGGCAGGAGGTAGACCCTTCTCGGCTGGATCTTCCGCAGCTACCTCGGGCAAGAGGATTTCCGCTTGGGAATCCAACTTGATCGACAGGCGGTCGATCTCCGCTTACCGACAACCTATAATTGGATCGCCTTCCCTGGCCCCGATTCTGCCGCATGGTGTGGTTGGGATTGTGTTCCTGGAAGAGCTTTCCTAGTCAGAGATCGGTCTATTTGGAGTGAGTTTCATGCGGTTGCTGCAAACGTTGTCGGTTTTCTCATTTGCCTTTGTGCTGCCTCTCGTCGCGGCGGCGCCTACCTTGGCCGAGGTCAAAGTGTCCAAATCGGACGCGGCTTTGCCAGCGGATGCTTTGAGCGAAGCCGTGGCTGCTCGGATGCAGAAGACCGGCTACAAAGTCACCGATGGCGAGAAGACCATCTGCGAATTTTGGTTGTGCGAAACCTGGACCGCGGTGCCTGGATTTCAACCGACTGCCACCGTGCTGTATCCTCTTGAGCCTGGCACGCTGGTCGGCGTGATTCGCCTTCCCTCGTCCGGTGGCAGTGATTTCCGTCAGCAAGAATTGCAGGCCGGCGTGTATACGCTTCGCTACGGTCACCAGCCGCAAGACGGCAATCACGTTGGTACATCTGAAACGCTTGATTTCCTGCTACTCTCTAACGCGACTGAAGATCAGGCCGCCGCCGCTGTGGACGCGGAGACGCTGATCCAGCAAAGTGCCATGGCTGCCGGCAGCACTCACCCGGCCATGATGGCGCTTCGCCCTGCGGTGACGAAGTTGGACAAGCTGCCTGTGATGCAACGTGATGAAGTTCACGACTGGACGAGTGTCCGTGTTGCAGGCGTTTGCGTTGCTGGTGATAAGAAGAGTGATCAACAGCTTGAGTTTGTCGTAGTTGGATTCGCGGATGAGTAATCGATTGAGTTCGTTTTGCACATCTGAGTTGAGCAAACCAATAAGAGCATGCAAGTGAAGATCCTCTCGCGGTACGCCGTTGCGGCTAGCCTGGCTGTTCCGATGGCAGCTTTTTTGGCTTCGTTCAGCTGGGGTTGGGAGTTGCATGCGGACCAAGACTCCGTTCGCGCGCCGGCGAAAAAGTTGGCGCGGCAAGAAGTAGAAGAGAAGCAGCCTACTTTCAAGACCGTGTCTGAGCGCGGCAAAGTGGTTTGGCTTTCCGAAGCTCTGAAGCGGCGCTTCTCAATTGAAGTTGATCCAGATGCCACCAAACAACAGGTGGCACTGGAAACGGAAGATGGCCGACTCATTCCCTTGGTCAAGGATTTCCGAGGGCGAGGGTTCCATCTCGATGATCGGCTCCACGAGATTTCGCTGGAACTGCAACTACGGATCTACGATCAATCGCCCGCCGCGCAGATTGTGCAGGTTTACTCGTTGCGAGATGGTCACAAGTTCGAGCTCGACTATTGGTGCGATATCTGTGCTATCCCAATGTACGAACTGAAAGCCTGCGAGTGCTGCCAGGGGCCGATACGACTCCGGGAGCGCAAAGTCGACGACCAAAACTGAGGTACTACTAAGCCGCTCCGTTTGTACGCTGTGGTGGGCAATGTGAGCGTGGGCACACGTTCGCGGACGCTTTGGTTGCCATGGAAAGTCCCAAATGCGAAGATTCTGGCGTGTTGAGTTCCTTCTGTCAGAATGACAGACAATTCGCCTGAGAATCTTGTGCGTTGAGAAGATCAATGAGAATCGAAGCTCTCGTCAGCATTGTTGTTGCTTGCTTGTCTTGCCTGACAATCGTGAGGGGGCCCCTGCACAAGACCGCCCAGTTCAAGAAGGCAAACCCATTGAGATGGGGTGTGTGCAGTGGGGGCGAGATGTCGATGTTGCGCTTGCAAAATCACATGAGACAGGCAAGCCAGTCTTCCTGCAATTCCAGGAACTACCCGGATGTCTGGCGTGTCAACAGTACGGCAGCGGTCCGCTGTCTCACTTGTTGATTGTTGAAGCAATCGAAGACTGCTTTATTCCGGTCTTTGTTTCCAACAGCACCAAGGGCCGCGACGAAGCCACGCTGAAGCGGTTTAGCGAGCCGGCATTTAATTATCCAGTCGCTCGTTTCCTGACTGCAGAAGCAGAAGATATCGTCTCAAGAAATGACAAAATCTGGTCCCAACCCAACAAAGCCGCGCGATTGGCTGAACAAATGACCGCAGCCCTTGAGGCGCACAATCGCGATGTCCCCCCATATCTGGCGTTGATGGCGGAACGGCCTGCTCAGACGGAAACGGTCGTGTTCGCCATGCATTGTTACTGGGTGGGCGAAGCCAAGCTCGGTCAGCTCGAGGGTGTCCTCAACACACATTCCGCTTGGCTGCAAGGCAAGGAAGTCGTAGAGGTCGAATATGATCCAACTCGCCTGGAATACTCTGCCCTGCTCTGGGCTGCGGAAAAGATGGAGTGCGCCTCAACCGTTTTTGCAACCAGCGATGAGCAGAGTGTAATTGCCAACAACATGGCAAAGAACACCGTCGTGCGACTCAGTGAAACGGAAAAACTTCGCGCGGCTCAAGATTCTGACCAGAAATACTACCTGCGACACTCAATCTATTGCCATTTGCCGCTGACGGTCGCGCAATCGACTAAGATCAATGCGCTGCTGGAAAGTAAGATGGCCGAAGATCCAGCCAAGCAAGAGGCAGCGATCCTCGCGCTACTCAGCCCTCGTCAAATCGAGCTGTTTCAGTTGGTCCAAAAAGCGAAAGAGGCATCAGCGGACGCATTTGCCGCCTGGGTGTTCCCTGATGACGACGCCAAGCTTCGTCGCCACTATGAAGGTCTGCACGCTGCGGCAATGAGCATTTTGGCGAAATGAAACTGCCGAGTTAGGACAACGCCTAACTCTTGTCCTCTCGCTTTCCCTTGTCGCTATGCTGCCCGGCGGAGGATCGACTCCGCAGGCCGTGAGCGCGTGGCGACAGCGTGAGCTCGGGTTAGTTCATCCACTGTTTTCAGCGCGATCTCGCCGGCGGTCGTCAGCTGGTCCACTTCACGGCAGAGTGAGATCAATGCCGCCCCCAAGTCATCCTGGATTGGAGCGAGGACAAGGTGCGTCAAGCCGTTGACCAAGTCTGATTTCAGTTGTTTGGCCGCACGAGTCACATCACGGCGTGTGGAAAGCGTTCGCGTTGAAGACAAGACCCACAGACCAAAGCGACCTCGCTTCAGTGGACTTGGTTCCGCTTGCGTGCGCCGTGTAGACGTGGTCGTGCCGCCAGCTCGCAAGACTGTTGAGCACCCAGCTTTGGCGGCTAGGTCGACATGCTGCCCGTTGGAGTTCACGGTTTCACCAATGGTGGCCAGTTCGCGATCATGCTGACGAAGTTCCCTAGCGGCGGCGCGGAGTGATGCACCGATTGCCTTTCTTGAGCAATTCGCGCCGGGTGAAATGAGCCCGACCTCATCTTGTGCTTTGACGATGTTGTCAGCCAACAGGCGGCTGGGCTCGGCAGTCAGCCAGGTGACATGTCCGGCAGCGGGATTGATCCGTTCACGGAAATCCGCGGTCATTTTCGCCAACTGTGCATACGTTTGCGGTCGTAACATCAGCGTAATCGCCAAAGTTGACGAAGGAGACGGTGCCGTCATTGTCACTCCATCTTCACGGAGAAAGCGCCTGGCTTTGTGCCATAACCGTGAGAGAGGTTCGGCAATCTAGGTTGGTGGTCTGCAACCAATCAGCGCCTGGCGGCAGAGTTACCGTGAGTCACGCTAGAGCGCCTGTCTGATTGCTAGTCCGCTCGCCCAGACAGACGCTGTCAAGTCATCCCGCAAATGAGTGCCACACGCCTTGCTTTCACGCGTACGGGCGAAATTGACATTGGTCAAATTTTGGGGTGTTTCGGACCGAAATGCGTGCTGCCGAGCGCCATAGGGGGTTGACGGTTAACATGCTGCTGAACTTAACGTCGGGATTGTCGGTGATGTTTGCGGTCCCGTTGCTGGTTAATTGCTGGGCATGACGCGTTTGCGCCACCCTCCTGGAGGCTGGAAAATTTGACCAATGTCAATTTCGCCCGTACGCCCTAAGAGCAGAACGCGCAGCAACGCCGCGGCAGTTCCATCACGCGCCGCGAAGCGATGGAAACCGGCGACAAACAGAACACCATTCAAGGAGATGGTCTAGCAGCCAAACTAAGCGCAACTCATCAGCGCATTCCTTCGCGCTACAACATAAGAAGATCCACTGATGCGCAAGTCAGCAACCCAGCTGCCTCTTTGTTAACCGGCTGTGTGCAGCCGACACGTTAGCCCTCAACTTCAAAGATGGCTTCAATTTCGACAGCCATGTTCAAAGGGAGAGAGCCCATACCCACGGCGCTCCGCGCGCCCACGCCAGCGTCTTCTCCAAAGACATCCCGTAACAGTTCGCTGTAGCCATTGATCACCTTGGGATGATCTTTGAAGTTGGGCGCGGCGTTGACCATGCCCAAGGACTTGACGATTCGCTTGACCCTATCGAGGCTGCCGAAATGGCTGCGGAGTGTGGCCAGGATGGCCAACCCGGTCTGTCGGGCGGCCTGATATCCGGCTTCGGGGTCGATTTCACTGCCGACGCGTCCTGTTATCAACGATCCATCAGACTGCAACGGTCCGTGTCCGGATAGGTACGCCATGTTGCCGGAAACGACGATGGGCTTGTAGACGCCCTGTGGTTTGGCGGCCGGCGGCAATTCCAGTCCCAATTCTTTGAATCGATCCTCAGCGCTCATCAATTTTTCTCCGCAACTCCCAAATCATCCGTTGTCCAGCCGGTCGCAAATCCGACCGACTCACACCGCGCTTCACAGTTTCTGGCCATCACATCCAATTTCCCAGGGCATCGAGCACGGCAACCGGCGGGCCGTGTCGAGCGCGGAGGGTGATTCTAACCCTATAAGACAACGCACGTCCAGCGATCGCCAGAAAGAGTTCATGGTGTTCCGCGGAGACGTGGCCCAAGGTTGCACCTTGGATGCTTGTGGCGAGGCGGAGTCGGCAGCTGATTGAAATCGACTTAAGCTGATTCAGAAGATAGGATTGAAGCGGGAGAGGAATCGTCTGTTGTTCATGGAGGAGATCCAATGCCGTCTCTCTGCTCACCGCAGTCTGTGACTCTTCGAGCGCTGTTCGCTGCCGCGATCTTGGTTTGGGCAGGCATCGCACAAGATGCCCGCTGTGCGGAGAACGTCTTATCTGGGGGCCACAATGCTAAAGGCCAGGTAGTGGTCGCTTGCGCCTCAGCCCACCTGGCAGCCTTGGCTCCGTGGATTGAACATCGCGAGGGCCAGGGGTTTTTGGTCAACGTCGTTGGTAATGCCGGCAATGCCGATCAGGTCCGACGGCGAATTCACGCCGCGTTTTCTGCGCAGCCGTCGACCAGATTTATCGTGCTGGTGGGCGACGCTCCGACGGCGAATGATGAGCAGCCTAGCGAACTGACGACCGCAACATTCTTCCGCTCGGCCAAGATTAACAAATCGCTGGGAGGCGGCGAGGACATCGCCACAGACAACCCGTATGCGGACTGGGATGCAGACGGTATTCCCGACGCTGCGGTGGGCCGGCTGCCGGTTGATTCCGCGGAAGAGCTAAAAGGCTTGGTTGACAAGATCTTGGACTACGAGCGTGAGCCGCCGGGACGGTGGCAGCGGAAGATCAACTTTATTGCCGGTGTGGGTGGGTTTGGAATGTTGGCGGATGCCGTCATTGAGTCAGGTGCCAGAAAGTTCATTACCGAGGGAATTCCCGCAGCGTTCCGCACCAATATGACCTATGCCAGTTGGCAGAGTCCGTACTATCCCGGTGGCCGGAATTTCCTCCAGGCGGCACTGGATCGCTTCAACGAAGGGAGTTTGTTTTGCGTGTACATCGGGCATGGCAGCCGCACGAGCCTGGATTTTGTCCGCGAGCAGACGCCGTTTGATGAACGCTACTATCCGATTCTCCGGAAGACTGACTTGGATGCGTTGGCGTGTGAGAACGGTTCACCGATTGCGCTCTTCTTAGCGTGCCACACCGGTTCGTTTGACGGTGAACTTGATTCCCTGGCTGAAGAACTTCTTCGTCGCAAAGGCGGTCCCGTCGCGGCCGTCTGCGGATCGCGGGTGACAATGCCATACGCCATGTCTGTGCTCGGCAGCGAGTTAATGAAGCAGTGCTTTGTCGCCCGTCGAGCCACGTTGGGCGAGCTGATGCATCACGCCAAGCGCGGCACCATCCTCAACAAGCGTGATGATGAGACGAGCAAGCTGCTCGATAACATCGCTTCGCTATTGAACGTGCATGATGACTTGGCCGGTGAGCGTCAGGAACATCTGTCGCTCTTCAACCTGCTGGGCGATCCCCTGTTGAGAATCGGCCTTCCGGAAACGTGGGACTTGCAGATGCCGGCCACGGCTCGGGCAGGTGCGCAGGTGGAGATCCGCGGCAAGTCAACCTTCGCAGCTGACGCTCAGTTTGAACTCGTCGTCACGCGCGACCGACTGACGTTTCGGCCGCAGCCGCGAAAGCAACTGTTGGGAGGCCGTCGAGAGGGGCAAGAGTTTTGGAGCACTTACCTCCGCGCCAACCAGCAAACGCTCTCTGCCGCCAAGACGCTCGTCACTCCTGGAGAGGACTTCCGTGTGACGCTGCGGATTCCTTCGGACGCAGGCGAAGGAGATTATCACGTGCGGATGCTTGCCGTCGGGGAAGAAAATTCGGCCGTCGGCAGCGTCGATCTGGCAATCGAATAGCCGTCGCTTGATTGCACGGAACGTCAGAGATTGGCTAATTTTACTGGGAGTCACAATATCTGTTGCAACTCATCCCGCCATCTTTCGCAGACGATTCTGTGGTTGAGGCGCTGGTTGGGCATCGCGAGAGCGGTAGCGATATTGCATCACGTACGCATCTTCGGTGGTGTCTTCATAGTAGTCTCGCAACACGGAGACAGCGCGGAAGCCATTGCTCTTGAAGAACAACTGGGCAGCAAGATTTGTCTCTCTCACTTCCAGTGTGATCCGGGTTCGCCGCTGGCTGGAAAGTTTGCCGACCAGCTTACGGATCATTTCCCCGCCGACAGCTTGCCGTCGCCAGCTACTGGCAACCGCAAAGTTCAGCAGCCGGAGGCGTGATTTTTCCAGTTCATAGATCATGAAGCCCACAATCTGGTCGTCCAATTCGGCGACCATGCCGATGCAGTTGCGTTGCCTCAGGCAGCGGACGAAATCACTTTCCGTCCAAGGAAATTCAAAACTGGAATCTTCAATTTCCAGGACCTCGGACATATCCCGGCGGATCATCCAGCGGATGTGCACATTCAATCCCTGGGTGGAACCTGTGCTCATTTGAATCTCCTTCCCTGGAGCCTGGTTTTCATCTAGTGAGCGGCATCACGCTGCGTGCGCGAAAACCTATCACAAGGTTCACAGTCGGCCAAGACGAACCTGATCCGATCGTTCTCACAGATCGATCTTGCTCCTATTTTTCCCAACGGAATTGGCCCAATCTCAGTCCCGTCATGGCAACGCTGGCGATCTCATCTTGCGCCGTCGCGTGGCGAAGCGAGCAAAATGACGCGCCGGCCATACCCCCTGCGTAATGCCCTACGAGGAGGATGTGACCGGCGCGTCAGCCCGAAACGTCCGTTTGTTTCTCTGATCTTGACGTCAATGACCAACGCTTCCGCTGATCGTGGGGTGCTGGCAATGCCAGCGTCGACTAGCGGCGGAACAAGCGGCGATACCAGGGTTGCTGGGGTTCTGCCTGCTGCACGGCAGGTTGTCCAACGTTTGCTGTGTATGGTTGCTGCTGACTCGGCTGGGTGTAATTGCCGGCGTAGCCTTGGCCGGGGTATTGTCCTGGAGACGCCGGTGTGCCATCTCCCTGAGCTGCCGTGCCTTGGGCTTCGGCAGACCGACTAAAAGGCCACAACTTCTTGGCCCCTCCGGTAACACTGTCCGCCAGTCGCCTCCAACTGCTACCTTGAGGTTGTCCTTCTTGTGGCGCTGTCATGCCGCTTTCATGTTGTTGCTGCATTAGCAGTAACGCTTGATATTCTTCGGGTGTGAATGGATCCTGCGGTACATAGCCGCGTTCGAAGCCGACAGGCGGAATTGACGCGGCGTTGGGTTGTGTGGCATGAGGCTGCGTGGCCGTGGTTGGTGCCATACGGCGTGGATCGGTTGTGGCCGCATCTGAAGCGACGCTGGAAGCTGACGCCATTGGCGGCATAGCCTGAGTCGCCTGTTGATTAATTCCAGCTTCGGGATACCGCACCGCCGTTTCCGTTGCGTTTTGGCCACTGGCAGGCGTGTTGGCAGCCGAGCGTTGACCAACTTCCTGCATGTAGTCCTGAACGGCGCCGTAGCGAGATTGTCCCGCGGTGGCGGCTGAGTTTGCTGCTCCAGTATTTGCTGCAGCTGCGTTCGTGTCAGCTCCGTTGCTTCTGTTGTAGTATTCCGCGCCCGGTGGATTCGACCGCTGCGGAGTGGTGTTTTCTTGAGACGTCTGTGATTGCGGCCTCTGGTGAGTGTTCGAGTAGCGGTCCGGTGTCGTTCGGTATCTGCGATCCACGTAGCGGTCGCCTGTGCCGGCGGCAGATGTATTGTCACCCGTGTGCGTGACCTGGCTGGCGTCAACTGTGCCACTATATCGGCCTGTTTGAGCAGTCATTGCGGGCGGTTGGAGCTGTCGCGCGCTGCGCATCGATTCCGGATACAAGAGCGCCGCGGGTTCACGCGTTGAAGTCCTATTTTGCTGGCCACCAGCAAGTTGAGAAGCGACCGCGTCGCCTTGCTGTTCGACGGTCGAAGAATCCGCCTGAGTCGTTTCTTTCTGCTGGTCATACCGATTGGCATAGTAATCAGCGTATCGGTCGCCGGTCACGTTGGCATCCGTGGTGGCTTCGTTATCAGTCTTGGGCGGTGCGAGTTGCTGCATAGCCGAGTTGGCTGCACCGCCAAGTTGGTCCGCATACTGATTCGCCTGGTCCGCCAATCCTTGCGCTCCATATCGGCCGGTCTGATCTGCGTTATCAACGACATTCTGGCCGACGTCCAACCCGCTATGTGCTGTGTTCTGTGCCGACAAGTTGGCACCCTCAGCTTGGCTAACGGCGTCACTGGCTGCATTTCCGGCCACGTCCACAACGTGGCCCATGTTTGTACCGACGTGATTCAAACCTTGGCGGACGTTTCCGGTCGCGCCGCTTAGCAACCCCTTGGCGATGTCCGCGGCCGGCGAATTGCCGTAGCGGTCATTGCCGCGGTTCAAGTGGTTTTGGAGAAACTGATTGGCCAGATCTTCCTGCTTGTTCAAACCACCGAGTGCGCGGTCGACTGTATCTTGCAGCGTGTTGTTCAATTGATTCTGCGCCTGATTGATGACGCCATTGGCCTGATCCAGCGTGGATTGCACATTGCCGGCTAAGTCATCGACCGCATCGCGCCCCGATTGAATGGTGGCTTCAGCGGTATCACGACCTTGATCGATGTATTCCTGGCCGCGTGCCAATTGAGCACTGGTTTGATCCTGCACCCATTCCTGTCCACGACGAACTTGCTCATCAACTGCCGTGGCCAGCATCGCGTGGCCAGCGGCGTGCAATTGATGCTGGAATTGTGTAACCAGCCCCTTGGTATCAACATCCACTCGAGGTGATTCCCAAGCTCCGTGTAGTTTGGCGTTTACTTGCAGACCACCCAGCTGCGCCAGCCCTTGATTCCAAAGCTCCGCCGGCAGACCGAGTTGCCGTGATCCGCCGGGCAGTGCCATCGCCAGGTGCTCCATGCGGACGGTCATGGGGAGTTCGAGTCCGTTGTGATCAAACGTTCCATCGCCGTGAAAGGTCAACGTACCTCCGGAAACGGCCATCTGCGGCAGGCGGTCCCAATGGATCACCTCGGCCATAGAAATGTTGCTGACCTTGAGGTGGAGATGGTGCGGCGTTTCTCCGTGATAGTTCAAGTGCGCAATACACTCGATGCTGTGGTCCGGCACGGCGAATTCAATTCGCGTCGGCCGGGCCAGCAGTTCTGGCTCACTATTGAGGTTGGTGACTTCCATCATCGCTTGATCACCCAATCCCCATTGAGGAGCGAGGTGTTTGGCACGAATCAGCTCAACGTGGATGCTGGGCCGCGGGGAGCCGAAGTTGCTTCGCATGCTGCGAAGCGCCAAGTACTCCGCCGGAATCTCCATCTCAGCTGTTTGGGGCTTATCGTCTCGATGAACCAATGCGTCGACTCGCTCGATGACGTCTTGCGCCTGGTCCATCCGATCCTTAATCTCGATCCAATTCCGGGCGTAGTTTTCCAGCTTGTAGCCCAACTCTTCCAGTGATCCATCAAAGTGCACGTGTGGATCAAGATCGAAGTCCGGGAGGTCAACGTGATAGGCCCTGGCGGGAGTTTCCCGCGGTACATCGCAGGTGATCCCGTCGATGAGGATCTTTTCGATGTGGACTCGACCGCGCAGCAGCGGTGCCGGTTTGAGCACCGCAGTGAGCGAAGCAACTCGCATACGGTCGTGATCAAGCTCGCCTGCATCGGCGATCTGGAGATTTCGCACGTGCAGCGTACCGTCGGTCAACGAGAGATCGAACGAATCCGCACTTACTTCGGCTTGGTTCGCGAGCGAAAGCGTGTGGAGAATACTCTGCTCCATCATGCCCGGTCCGTACATCCAAGCCATGATGGCCATGGGAACAACGGTGACCAGACACAGGACAGCGCCAAATGGTCGGAAGATCCACCGGTCCTTCGGCGGGTTGGTGACTCCGTCCAAGTTACCGAACGTTAGCCAGCAGACAGCGCGAATTGAGAAGCGGGCCTTCTTGATCGCTTCTCCGACTTTTCGCAGACGGCTTTGCAGTGAACGAGCGAAGGCAAGTGTCAGCCAAGCGGCGGGAATAGCCAGGATCATGCCCCAGACAAGTCCGCCAGTCAGCGTGTAGCGATCGAAATCAAACAGCACCATCGAGAGGCTGTCTGCATGCGAAGCAAACATGGCCGCCAGCGGAGATTGTTCCAACACGTAGCGCCCCGTGTGGAACGTTGCCGGTGTCAGCATCCACGCCGCCATCGCAGAAACGGCCCAAGCCTGGCCAAACATCTGGAATGGCACGCGAAGTAGCACGACGGTCAGCAGCACGCAGACCAATGTGAGATTCCAGCCAGTGACGAAACCGGCGATGACCCCCAGCGCCACCGCCAGGGCAACTTCTCGGGGTTGAATGCCGTCCTTCACGGAACCCAGGAATGCGTCTAGAATCTTGCGCATTGGTCGCCTGCCTTTTCGCCGAACCCACTCGCGTGGTGTGCTGTCAGTGCTGTTTAACCTTCAGCCCGGCTTAGATGGGATGGGTTGAATTTTCGCGCAAAGCCAAACTCGCGAGGATGCGGTTGGCCGCGCACCTGGATTGTCGTCCCCACTATCGGCTGCGCGGGTGGTGTCGCTTGAGCGGATTGGGGGAACTCTGCGGGCGATGGCTCGTTTCAAGCCAGCTTCGCTGGCTGTGCGCGCTACCGAGTTCGCATTTATTGACAGCACCCATTGAACGACCCCAGCAGTGACGACCGATCTCAAGCAACTTGAAAGTCAAATCAAAAACGCCTGGCCGGCAGACCAGCCGCAACTGCGTAAGCTCGCACAAGCCGCCCGGCGCCGACGCGAGAACGGGCAACCCTTCGACCGCTTGCAACAGAAACTTACTGACCAGATTCAGGCATCTGTGGTCAAAGTCCAGCGGCGCAAGCAAGCTTGCTATGAGCTCGCCTACGATGAGGACCTGCCGATCGTTGCTCGGAAGGAAGACGTCATCAGCGCTTTCGCAGCAAACCAAGTTGTGATTGTTTGCGGCGAGACAGGCTCCGGAAAATCAACGCAACTCCCCAAGTTCCTGTTGGAAATGGGACGTGGCGCGGACCGCCTGATTGGACATACGCAGCCGCGAAGAATTGCAGCCCGCAGTGTTGCTGCTCGAATCGCTGAAGAGTTGAAGACATCGCTGGGACAGGTCGCCGGATTCCAAACTCGCTTCTCAGAGGCGCTCTCCGAGCTGACTCATATCAAGTTAATGACCGATGGGATTCTGCTGGCAGAGACCCAAACCGATGCAGAACTCCAAGCGTACGATACGATCATCATTGACGAAGCACACGAGCGTTCTTTGAACATCGATTTCCTGCTGGGGTTAATCAAGCGGATTCTCCCTCGCAGGCCGGACCTTAAGCTGATCATCACGTCAGCGACGATCGACGCGCAGCGTTTCGCTGGCCATTTCGAGAACGAATCAGGCGAGCCAGCGCCGGTGATCGAAGTCTCAGGGCGGACGTATCCCGTTGACATTCGCTACCACCCACTGGGCGATGAAAACGTCGGGACCGACAAGAGTTCATCGCAGGTGGAGATCGATGAGTCCCGCGCCTTGCGGGAGGCTGTTCAAGAACTGGCCACGCTAGGCAGCGGAGACATTTTGATCTTCATGCCTACGGAGCACGCAATTCGCGAAGCTGCCAAGACGCTGCGGGGGATGTCGATTCCCGGGGATGATTCGGCACATTCGACGGAAATTCTGCCGCTCTACGCTCGGCTTTCGATGGCCGAACAAAACCGAGTTTTTCAACCGCATAATAGGCGGCGGATCGTGATTGCGACGAACGTGGCAGAATCTTCCTTGACGGTGCCGGGGATTCACTACGTGATTGACGCGGGAACAGCCCGCATCAGCCGATATTCCCCCCGTTCCAAAGTTCAACGTCTGCCAATTGAAGCGGTGAGCCGTGCTTCGGCCGACCAGAGAGCCGGTCGCAGCGGGCGCATCGCTCCGGGGGTTTGCCTTCGCTTATACAGTCACGAAGACTACGAATCGCGCGACCGTTTCACGGCACCGGAAATCCAACGCACCAACCTGGCAGCCGTAATTTTACAGACGATGGCTTTCAAGTTGGGAAGGATTGAAGAGTTTCCGTTTCTCGATCCACCTAAACCAGCTGCCATTCGAGATGGGTACAAGACGCTCTTTGAGCTGGGAGCTATCGATGCGGCAGATCAGCTAACACCTTTGGGGAAGCGGCTCAGTCGGTTACCGGTCGATCCCCGGATTGGGCGAATGATTCTGGCGGGCGCGGAAGAGAAATGCCTGAGCGAAATACTTGTGATTGCTGCGGCATTGGAAGTCAATGATCCCCGCGACCGCCCAGTCGAGCGGCGAGGTTCGGCGGATGAAGCTCATGCCCGTCATCTGCATGCAACTTCGGATTTTCTGGGGATTCTCAAGCTTTGGGAATTCACGCACGGACTGCAGGAGGAGCTTTCCCGCAGCCGGTTCCGCAAAGCTCTACAGCAGAACTTCATTTCGTTCAATCGTCTTCGTGAGTGGTACGACGTCCATCGGCAGTTGCGGCAAGTGGCCGAACAAGCGGGATTACCTACCAAGTCTTCGGCCAACGCGGGCGCAGCCGAAGAACACGGTTACGCGGCGATTCATCGTGCGTTGTTGTACGGATTGCTCTCCAATGTGGGCTTCAAGTCAGAGCGTCACGAGTACAACGGCGCCGGCGGAATGCGGCTGGCTATCTGGCCTGGTTCCGGTGTGTTCTCGCAAAAGCCACAGTGGATCATGGCGGCTGAGTTGGTTGAGACCAACAAGCGCTATGCGCGGACCGTTGCCAAGATCGATCCCGCCTGGATTGAGGAGGCTGCGCCGCACCTCATCAAGCACAGCTATAGCGACCCTCGCTGGGACAGCAAGGCCGCAACGGCCGTGGGAACGGAACGGGTGTCACTATTTGGACTGCCAGTTGTCCCGAGACGTCGCGTGCGGATGGGGCGGATTGATCCCGTCACGGCCAGGGAGTTCTTCATCGAACATGCGCTGGTGGGCGGTGACTTTCAATCCCAAGCCGGTTTTCTTCAACACAACAAGAAAACCGTTGCCGAGGCTCAAACTCTACAAGCCAAGACGCGTCGCTACGATTTGTTGAGCGACGAGCGCGACATCTTCGCCTTCTATGATCAACGCTTGCCGCGTGATGTTGTTGATGGGGCGACATTCGAGAAATGGCGACGAGCGAACGAAGCGGCTGCGGACAAGTCTCTGGTCATGACGCTGGGTGACTTACTGCGGAATAAAGTCGTATCTGACCTGGATGCTCAGTTCCCTGATCAGATGGAATCTAACGGGCTTTCCCTGCCCGTCGAGTATCGCTTTGCTCCGGGCGAAGCCGATGACGGTGTGACCGTGGTTGTTCCACAAGCGGCCGTACATCAGGTTGACGAGCGCGAACTGGGCTGGCTGACGTCGGGACTCTGGGAACAACGGATTACCGCGATGATCAAGTCGCTCCCCAAGCAAAACCGTGTCAAGCTGGTCCCGGCACCCCAGACAGCGGCGCAGGTGACTCAGCGGCTCAAATTGTGCAACGAGGGGTTTGCCGCCGCGGTTGCGGAAGAATTGAGCCGGCTGGCCGGTGCCCGAATCTCGCCTGCTGATTTCGACAGAACTGCCTGGCCAGATCATTTGCGCGTCAACGTTCGCGTTGTTGACGAACAGGGGAAGATGATCACACAGGGACGGGACGTCGCAGAATTGAAACGGGAAGTTGGCGGAGACGTTGGCGATCACTTGGCCGCTTTGGAACATCCGGATTGGAATCAGTCAGGCATTCAAGAGTGGTTGTGGCCATTGATCCCACGATCAGTAGATGTCTCCCACGCCGGCATGTGCTTGCGGGGCTTTCCGGCAATTGTCGACCAAGGGGATTCCGTGTCGACGAGACTGGCGCCGACGGCTGAGCTGGCAGATCGGGAGACGCGGGACGGAGTTCGGCGGCTGTTGCTGCTCAAGAATTGGCGACACCTCAAACAGCAGATCGAACACTGGCCGCGTTTTCAGCAGTTTCTGCTCCATGCAGCGCACCTGAAATCGTTCGATGTAACACAGGAGATGGCATTGCTGGCCGTTGAACAGGCATTCCTCAGTGAAGGTTCAGTGCCGCGGACAGACGAGGCGTTCCGCCGGTTGCAGCAAAGCCGGAAAGGGCACATCGCGATCGCGGTGCAGGATGTCGCGGCGCTCGTGGAGCCACTGCTGGAAGCCCTTCATAAAGCGTTCGTCACAATTGGCAAGCTCCACCACGCACATTTCGAATCGGCTCGCTCTGACATGGAAGCCCAACTCAATCACCTAACGCTGCCGGGATTCTTTCGTGCCACTCCTTGGACTCAGTTGCAGCATTTTCCACGTTACTTCCGAGCGATCGTCGCGCGGGTGGAGAAGCTGAACTCCGGCGGACGAGCTAAGGATGCGCAAAACCTGACTCAGTTGTTGCCGTTCATCGAGCGCTATCAGGAGTTTGCGGGAGAGCTTGACTCGGTCGCAAGTGAGCATCCCGCGCTGGAGAAGTATCGCTGGATGCTGGAGGAGTTTCGCGTTTCGCTCTTCGCGCAGTCTTTGGGAACAGCCGAGTCCGTTTCCGCAAAGCGCTTGGAAGCTCAGTGGGCAAAGGTCATTGCAGAGTAGTCTGTTGACCGCCGCTCCTTACTCGCCCTTGAGTCCCATACGAGCCAGCCAGTTTCCGCGGGCTCCCTTTTTTTCCTCGGGTGGCTGAGCGCCGTTGCCGTCTTTCTGACGGCGCGCCGTTTGCGATTCAATCTCGCGAAGTTGTTCTTCAATCTGCGCTTTGTCGCGGGCCAGCTTGGCTCGCTCAAGAGAAATATCAACCTCCGACTTGCGGAGTTTCTCACGCCACTCTTCCTGAATCCGCTGGAGATTTTCCCGTTCCTGGCGAATCAACTCGTCCTTGTCGAGCATGTCAGCAACAGCGGCGGCGCCGATGGCCATTGAGCCAACGTTTGCGCTTTGCTCTTCCAGCAGGTTTTGCAATTGTTCGATTTCCCGTTCTTTCACTGCGATCGCTTGATCTGTTGCTCGAACGGCTTCTTCCACAGTCACCTTATCTTGCTGTGACTGCGGGTCCTCCTCGTCGAAATCTGATTCCAGCGCCGCCAGGAGTCGCCGTTTCTGGGCTTCCCAATCCATCTCCCCTCCATCATTGGTAGGGCCGCTGGATGTTTTGGCGCGGGCAAGCTGGGATTCCAGATCTTCTATGCGTGCTCGTTCTTCACGAAGGTCAGCCAATGCCATCTCATATCGCTGGCGGAACTCGTCACCCTCATCTTCGCCATCTGCTGACGGCAGGCCCGATTGAGCTTGCTCGAGTTGCTGCTGGAGTTCGCCCAGTTGTTGCTTGTCGGCTGCGGATTGGCGTTGCAATTTCTCGTACGCTTGGGCGAGAAGCTTGAGTTCTTCCGGGTCCGCACCGCCTGTCTTCTCATCGGCTTCCAGTTCCTGACAGCGATGTCTGGATTGATCCAGATCCGCTTCCAGTTCTTTGAGACGTTGTGTCGCTGATTCTAACTCCCCTTGCAGAGACTCCAGTTTGTGGCTTGATTCTCCGCCTTTGGCGATAAGTTGTGCCCGTTCTTCAGTTAGCTCCTTTCTCCTGGCCTGCATGCGTTCGGCCAATCGGTGACGTTGCTCCTCGGTGCGAGCCTGCAGGGCGCTGCATTCTTCGCGTTCAGCATCCAGCTCTTCCAGCTTCGTGTGCAAGTGCTCGCGACGCTCGGCCAGTTGCTGGATCTCTTCGGCCAGTTGTGTCCGCTGGGTTTCCAACTCGGCCCGCTCCTGGGCAACGTTGGCGACCTCTTCATCCAGCTCGGCGGCGCGATCGAGCAACTCCTGCTTCGAGTTCTCAATCTGGTCGGCTGTTTCGTCCAGGTCCTTTTGGCGCCGGTTGGCCGATTGTTCGCGCTCTTCCGCAGAGTGCATCAATTCTTCAACCGCGGTCCGTTCCTGCTCGACTTCTTGTTGGCACGTCGCGAGTTCTTCCTGGCGTGTCGCAAGCTCTGTCTCACGACTCTGGAGGTCGGTCTCACGCTGGGCCAACTCACCGGAGAGCGTTGCAAGCTTCTCTTGGAGAGTCGTGCTGAACGAGAGAGCTTTGTCTTTCTGTTGGGAAACAAACTCACCCAACCGCGTACGCTGCTCACGGACCGAACGGAGAATTTCCGTCAGGTCTTCGTTAGGATCAAGAACTTCCTCAAGACGTTCAGTCATTGTCTGGACCGGACCCTTGCCGCCATGCGATCGGATCATCGCGCACCAAGACAATCGCCAGAGAACCGGCGAATTGCTCACACGCGCGAGAAAAGTGCCTATCCTTCTATAGGTCAATCCCTTGAGGCGGTCAAAACGCCGCGAGAATCTGCGTGCCCGGAGATCAGCGTTCCGAACTCGGACAGGCCAGGATCAAGCATAGGCTGCAAAGGCGGAATAACCGCACCATTTGCCGCTGGGCGAGAGGCCAAGCTAGTGGCGTTTTCTCAGGCGCTCTCGCGGAACTGGAGATCGTGCAGCCGTCGATAGAGAGCACAGCGGCCGATCAGATCATCATGCGTGCCGCTGTCGATGATCGTCCCGCCATCCATGACCAGGATCCGGTCGGCCAATGTTAGCGTTGACAATCGGTGGGTGATGATGAACGTCGTACGATCACGAGTGAACTCTTCCAGCACCTTATGGATCAGCTGCTCGCTTTCCAGATCAATCTGACTGGTGGCCTCATCTAGGATCAAGATGGCCGGGTCGCGTAGGATTGCTCTGGCAAGCGCGATCCGCTGTCGCTGTCCACCCGAGAGTGACTGCCCTCCGGATCCGGCTGACGTTTCATATCCGTTGTCGAGTTTCTCACAAATGAATTTGTCAGCGTGCGCGGCCTTGGCGGCGGTGACAATTTCCACCTGTGAGGCGTCGCGGCGGCCGTAGCGGATGTTGTTGGCGATCGTATCGTCAAACAGCAACGTCTCCTGGTTGACCATGCCAATCTGTCGGCGCAGGTCTCTCAAACGGGCATCGCGAATATCAACGCCGTCAACCTGCACCGAGCCCGTCTGCGGGTCAAAGAACCGGGGCAGCATGTTAAGCAACGTGCTCTTGCCGCATCCGTTTGGGCCCACAATGGCGATCGTCTCCCCATACTCGACCGTCAAGTTGACGTTCTGTAACACCGGCTGGCTGGGTACATAGGCAAAGCTGACGTCTTTTAGGGTGATCTGCTTGCGATGCTTGGGAAGAGCGACTGGATTTTCTGGATCGCGAACCTTCGGCTTGCGATCAAGCAGTTCAAACACACGATCGCTGGCGGCAACCGCCCGTTGAATTTTGCTGTAAACATCGGACAACTTGCGAGCCGGATCACTCACGCCACTGAGCAACCCATAGAACAGCATCAATGCGCTCAATGAGATGGGACGTTCACACATGCGGATTCCCAACAGGTGTGTCGCGTCATTGAGCACCAGATAGGCTCCACCCAAAAGCGCCATAAGGATGGTAGCCACGCCCATCATCTCCGTCACCGGACGGTTGATTGCCTCATACCGGGCGATCCGCATCGCCTTGAGATAGTACTTTTTGTTGGTTTGATGAAACTGTTGGCGCTCGTAAGACTCCATGGTGAAAGCCTTGACGACCTTCACGCCCTGAAACGATTCTTCCAGTCGGCCGTAGATCTGCGACATCTCCTCCATCGCGCGACGGTTGGCGCGCTTGAGGACTTTCGCGATCCAGCGAATGATGAAGGCCATCACCGGCGCGAGGATCAGCGAGAAGATCAACAGTCGCCAACAGATGAATGCAGCTCCAATCAGGCAGGCGATCATCTTGAGCGGCTCGCGAACGGCTTTGCCGAACAGCGCGCGCAGGCCGGCGACGATATTCTCCATGTCAAACGTGAAGCGGCTCATCAAGTCACTGCCGCCATCTGCGCCAAACTCAACCACGTCAAGTGAGAGCGAATTGCGAAACAGCATCTTGCGGAGATCAAACGTGGCCAACAGCGCCAGTCGATCCTCCATAATGTTGTTGATGATGATGAAGATGCCTTTGATGATAGTGCCAATCAGTAGTGCAACCGCAATGATGATCAGCGTTTGGAAGGCGTTATCAGGCAGCCAACTAACGATGTACGGCTTCAGCCACTTCGCGCGCTTGAGGTCTTCTCTGCGCGCTTCCAGTTCGACGTTCCTTTGTGAAATCGCATTGTGAACGCGAACCGCTTCATCGCCCTGTGCGGTTTCCAGTTGGGCTTCCAGTTTGGGAAGTTCATCGAGTGAGATGCCGGCGATACTGAGCTCGGCATCCGTGATTTCATCTTCCACCCAGGAGTGTAGAGATTGCCCTTTGAAGGCGACTTCCACAAACGGATAGACCGTGCCGATATTTGCTCCCCACAACACGCCGATCATGAGGGCGCTGATCATGGCGAAAGCAACCGTCCAGCGGTAGGAGAGCGCCAGACGTACCGCTCGCAGGAAGTTCTTCATCCGTGAAGTCCGCGGAACTCAAGTGCCACAGGCGACGATAGGACGTTGATCTGCGTGCATCCATGCGCGGCACAGATATCGCCACCGGGAAAGGGGAGGCACGTTGTAGCAAATCAGCCAGATGTCACCAAGCTCGCGCGATAACCGCTCGACGGCAGCTTGAATCCACTGCTAGCGTTGCCAGTACAACAACGGGACCAAGAGAGGCTTTTCGGCCCGTTTCAGCGTCAGGCATGCTCGCTGAGAACTGCTAATGCTACACGCGAAAGACCTTAACCTGTTCGACAATCTTATCCACGGAATACAGTTTGCCTTGTCCAGCACCTGGGCAAACTTCGCACGTATCCGCCCAAGCTTCTTCATCTTTGGTGTTGGACTGCCAGAATGGCCACGTCCGGCATTGTCGCGGTCGTTGTTCATAGACCGTGCATTTGCGCGACTGAGGGTCAAAGAAGACGCAATCGCCATTCTTGAACTCAACGAGGCTCCGCCGAATGCCGATTTTCCGCGTATATTCCCGCTCGAACTCTTCGACGGGCATCTCTAATCGCTCGGCCAGGGCCGCTACCTCAGATTTATTGACCCATACGTATCCAGGAGCACCGGTGCAGCAATCGCCGCAGGCGGTGCACTTAAAACGAAGCCCGTTTTTGAACCAGGGTTGTCCCGCCATATCCGTCAGAGATCACATCACAGGGTTCAGTTGTCTTTGCCGAACACTCGCCAAACGGCTATCGTAACATACCGACCAATCGCTGCGGTACGACTTACTGAGACATGCTCGCTGGGGAAATGTGCCGCCAAGGAAAACGACCGGTCTGCACGCCTTGGCGAATCTTGGGTTCGGGCACGGCCCAGGGGCGAAGGTGGTGAGCAAGCGAGATGAAACCGACTGGCCTGACTTCCACTCTTGACCGACGATCTTGTGAGTTTCTTATGTTCCCTAACTTCTTCTTCGGCTTAGCGTTGTTGGCTCAAGATGCCGCGGAGTCGATGGAAGCGCTCAACCGTAAGGCTCACTGGTGGGTGAAACTGGGCAACGTCGTCTTCGGCGCTGCGATTGCTCTGTTGGTGATCGCTTTGCTCATTACGTTCTGGCGGCGCCATGTGAACAAGCAAAAGGAACGCGAGCATAAGAAAGCTCAGGTCGAAGAGATCTTGGCCGAAGAGATCGAAGTCAAGGACGTGTCAAAACCCGCTGAGCCTGCCAAACCCAGTTAACAGCGGCGTCTGCTGGATTGTTGTCCGATTGGTCCGAATATCTGATAATGCGCACTTGGCGTTTACGTCGAGTCCTGCTGCAAGCCACTTCCCGGGCTGCCGCTCTCCGCGCAATGGACCAACGAGACTCGCACATGTCTTCTGCCACGTCCGATCCGAATTTTGATGACGTTCGCTCCCAGGGGGCGCCGGACAGCAGAGAGCGAGAACGTAGTGAATATAAGCGCGGCACAGAGCGAAAGCTGTCACATCGCGTTCGCAACGTCCGGCCTCTCCCTGTGACTCCTCCACCACGCGTTGTCACACCGGGAACTTCACCCACGGAGGAGCCAAAGCCGCTTGGGATCAAAAAGGGGCTGGATGTCGAGATTCGAGCACGAGCTCCTGCTTCCCTACTCAGGCGGTCTTCTCGTGTTCGCGGGATGGGGACTGCGGTCACGTTGATCGTGGGTATGATCTTGCTGATTGTGTTGGCTGTCGCGCTCATTTTCGCTTTGGATAGCGACTCGGCTCCCACAAATTCAGCGACGGGTGTGTCGGGGTCCAGCTCACCCAATAAGATCCATAACGCTGACGCTGGGCGTTCCGCTGATAGATCGAACGATGCCGACAATCTTCCAGTTAATCAGAACGCGAACGGCAACATGCAGGAGTTGAACCTTGATGATACGCAACCCTCTGTAGTTTCCTTCGCAGGCGCTGAAAATTCTCGTGCAATCCCCCCAACAAGCTCTGTCGGGCAAGCGGAAACACCGCCCGATGCCGCGGCGCTGACATCGCTCCCAACCAGCCACATCATCGACGATGGCGAAGCTCGGCTGACCGGGGCATGGAATGTCGCCAATCGCAACCGGGAAGAATATGCAGGCGTCCGCTATCATGGCGAGGGCTTTCGCATTGATTTCGGCACCTTTGGCGACCGCGCCACGGCTCAATACAACTTTCCACCACTGCGACCGGGGACGTATCGCGTCTTGATTTCCTATCCTGCGGGCCCCAATCGCGCTTCTAACGTTGTGGTCGTTGTTACGGATGCTGATGGCAAGCACGAGGTCACCGTTGACCAGACCGTCCCGCCGGGGCGCGGGAAGTTTCTTGAGATTGGCGAATTCCGAATCGATGCTCGGCAATCGCTTATCGTGCGCTTCGACAATGAAGGCGGCTTTGGCTTCCTGGCGATTGACGCCGTCAAGGCGGAACGCATCGACCATCGTTAAACGATGGCGCGACGAATCGTACCGATGACATGACCGTGAATAACTGATTGGTTTCGATTGCCGCCGCGCGGGATATCCGGCTAAAGCTGATTGCTGGTGACGACCTTTTCCGCGAGATATTGCACAGGGTGCAGCGCGGTTCGCTTTGCTCCGTGAGCGATCTGGTGCCGGCATGAAAAACCTGCCGTGAGGATTCTCGTCTCGGCAGCCGCGTCTCGCACAGCAGGCAAGAGTACGCGTTCGCCAATGGCCATGCTAATGTCGTAATGTTCATAGCCGAAAGATCCAGCCATACCGCAGCAGCCGGAATCAAGCAGCTGCACGTTGGCACCCGCCGAGGTCAACAGCGAAACCGCATCGTCCATGCCAACTAGGGCGCGCTGATGGCAATGCCCGTGGAGTAGCACGTCATCAGCGCTGTTTGCCGGTTGCCAGAGCGGCTTGTCGCGGGGAGCTGATATAGTGGCACTCTCCGTCGAATTCGCATCCGGTGCGGTACGAACACCGTCTTGTTCTGGCAGTATATCTCCCATCGCGCGGCGTAGAAACGTTTCCAGCAGCGAACATGCGGCGGCGACGCGCCGCGCGTCTTCGCCTGGCATCAGGTCCAAGTAATCATCGGCCAACGTTAGCAGGCAACTCGGCTCGCAGCCGACGATCAGTCGGCCGGCGTCCACGTGAGGTAGTAGCTGTTTGATGTTCTCCGCAGCCAATTGTTTGGCTTCCCGCGGCATTCCCTGGGACAGCATCGTTCGACCGCAGCACAGCAAGCCCGCAGGGATCACCTCGTATCCGCAAGCTTCCAGCACACGAACGGCGGCGATGTTCACATGCGGTTCGCAGTGGCCGGTCAAACAATCGTCCAGCAGCACAACCTTGCCGCGGGAGAAAGCTTCTGACGCATTGCTCGCACGTGATTGATGCTTCTTATGCTGGGCGAACCACTTTGAAAAACTCCGCCGATGAAAGTTTGGCAAGGGACGCCGACGATCCAGGCCGAGAGATCTCTCCAGCATCCACGCCGCGCCCGGCAGCTTTGCCAACCAGTTGGAGACCGGTGCCAGCCTTGATCCCCACTTGTTCAAACGATGCACGTTGGCCATGATCCGAACATGCTGCGGGACGCCATGTTCCTGATGGTAGTGATCCAGGAATTCGATCTTGAGCTTGGCCACATCCACGTTGGAAGGACATTCGGCTTTGCAGCCTTTGCATTGCAGACAGAGGTCGTACGTGTCGAACATTTTCTTTCCGGTCAATTCTTCGCGCGGTAGCGCGCCGGAAAGCACGAGTCGCAGCGCGTTGGCTCTGCCTCGTGTGCTGTGTTCTTCATCGCGCGTGGCCATGAACGATGGACACATTGTTCCGGCGTTCGTTTTGCGGCATACGCCTGCGCCGTTGCAGAGTTCCGCGACGGCTGCCATCCCACCTTCACGGCTGAAGTCGAGCGTCGTGGGCACTTTCAGTGGCGTGTAGTCTGCGCCCTGCCGCATGTTCTCTGTCGGGCCCGGCGCATCGACGATCTTGCCGGGGTTCATCAGGTTTGCCGGGTCGAAAGCCGCTTTGACATCCCGAAACGCCTGATAGAGCTGTGGTCCGAACATCCGCTCATTCAAGAAGCTGCGCGCAAGGCCATCGCCATGTTCTCCGCTCATCGCTCCACCAAACTCCGCGACTAAGTCTGCAACCGCGTCAAGAACTTCTCGCATACGGCGAAGATCGTCATGATCACCGGGATTAATCAATGGGCGAATGTGCAAGCAACCGACCGACGCATGGCCATAGATTGCGCCTTCGGTCCCGGCTGTGGCAATGACCTCTTGGAATCGGCGGACAAACGTTTGCAGTTTTGCTGGATCAACAGCTGTGTCTTCCACAAAGGCCACCGGCTTGCGCAAGCCAGGAATCCCCATCAACAGCGGCAAGCCCGCTTTGCGACAAGCCCAAACATGGTCAAGGAGTTTCGGCTCGATCGCCGGTAGGATGTGATACAACCCCTCCACTCCTTGCAACTTGTCTGTCAATTCATTGAGCTGGGCTTGCATCGCCGCATCGCTTTCGCCACTGAACTCAACCAAGATCAAGCTGGCTGGATCTCCAACAACAAAATCCAAGTAGTTGCGGTATTCCAGGCTGTTGCGTGCCATTCGCACGATCAATCCATCGAGAAACTCAGCCGCGGATGGCCGCAATGGTAGAATCTTGGCCAGCGCTGCGCACGCTGCGTCGACATGTTCAAAGTGCAACACGGCGATCGCCCGAGACTTGGGCAGAGGCACCAGATGCACGAGCGCTTCGGTCACCGTGGCCAACGTTCCCTCGGAACCAACCACGAGCTTGGCCAGGTTGAAAACACTCTCAGGAAATCGCGAACGTTCGACATCACGGAGCCGTGCCACGCTTGGCGGAGTTGTGACCAGTCCGCGAAACTCAGGCACAAACTCGTCCAAGTTGTAGCCGCCCACGCGCCGTAGGACCTTGGGGAAGCGAGCGATGATCTCGTCACGGTTGGCTGTGACGATCCGTTCAATTTGCCGATAGATGTTGGCTTTCCGTCCATCGCCGCGCTGCTTTTCCACAAGTTGCGATGCGGTCAACGGACCAAGCCGTGCGGCGGAACCATCCGCCAGCAGTACGTCCAATTCAATCACGTGATCGACCGTCTTTCCATGCACGATCGACCTTGAGCCGGCGGAGTTATTGCCGATCATGCCACCAAGGTTTGCTCGATTGCTTGTGGCGACATCAGGGCCGAATTGCAGCCCATGCTTTGCGGCCGCTGCGTTGAGTTGATCCAAGACGACGCCCGGCTGCACCCGCGCCGTTGCTTGATCTGGGTCGAGCTCAATGATCCGGTTCAAATGTTTGCTGAAATCAATGACGATCCCAGGCCCCACGGTCTGCCCGGACAGGCTGGTTCCGCCTCCTCGCGGCAGCAACGGAATACCATGTTCGGCGGCCACAGCAATTGTTTTGCTGACGTCTTCCCACGTTTTCGGAATCACAACCGCCACCGGTTGAATCTGATACAAGCTAGCATCCGTGCTGTACAACGCCCGGTGAAAGGCCTGCGTCAGCACGTCGCAGGAGAGCTGCCGTGTGAGACTTTGCAGGCAATTGGCAAGCTCCGCCGGGGAAAGTTTCATGGTTGTAGGGATTGGCGGGGAGCGGCTTGGGCGAGAAACACGGAAACATGCCGCCGACGCTTGAACGCGGCGCTCATACGAGTACAGTCGGAACCTGAGGGACCCATTCTGTTTACGCGTTTTTTCTTTGATTTGTTATGTCGGGCTACGTTCGCCGGCCAACCTCGGACGAGGTCGATCATCTGCTCCGCAACGCTGAGTTGCGCGAGGCGCTGGAACCCTATTTGGATGAATCCATCACCAAGTTGGAGACCGCCCGCATCCCCACGCCGGTGGAAAATGACTATCTGGCAATGATGCTCGCCTGGGAGCAGGCTCCGGCTTTGCCGATCTCGCGTTGGTTTGATCCGCCGCTGGATCCGCCTCCGCCGGATTCGCTATCGCAGGCTGCCTTGCATGAGTTGCTGTGGAAGATCATTCACCAGCTCTACGAGCGTTCCATCATCCTGGAATTTACCGATCATCTCTCCGATCGGGAATTGTATCGGCTGATTTACCGCGACATTCTTCCCACCTGTGAGAAGAAAATCGACGCGCCGGGCAATTGCCTGCACTGGGATTGCGCAGATACCACCGGCGACCCGCACATCTGGCTCCGGTACTACGCCTCGGATGAGGAACGGCGGCTGTGGAAAGAACAAACAGGCCAGTTGCTTCCAGAAAAAGGCGACCCACCCTATCCGCGGCGGATGCCGCGGCGGCCGATGTAGCTTAGAGCATTCACTTGCGGCATTACCGACGCACCAAGCCGGCGATACCTTGGGTCGCGACAGAAGCTCAATGCCAATCTGCCCCGCATTGAAAACACTGGTTTGCGAGAGATGTTCGCAGCGGCTGCCCACACTTTTGGCAAGGCTTCGTTTCGATGGTTTGTCGAGGTTGTATTGTCGACCCGCCTGCGGCAAGCCAGCCGAGGAGGCCAAACGCCGACCAAACCAACATCGCAGAAAGCAACCCCAATGAAATTAGTCCTGAAAAGTGCGTGACGGCTGGTGCAACAGCCAGCGTAATGCCTAGTGGCAAAAAGACGGATAGTGCGATGCCGATTGCGGATTCGCCAAACCAGGATATCAAACCGAAGATCGGGAACACGACGAAATGGCCGACGTAAGAAAACGCCGGTATATCCATAAAGCGCTCAATCCAGTCAACACGATAAACGACGTTTCCCCGACGATTCACGCGAAGTTCCCTGCGACAATGCGCGTTGTAGTATTCAACGTATGCATCACGAAGTGGCCAAGTGTCGATACACCGTTGATGCATCGCCGAGTCATCCAACGGCGCAAACTGAGGATCATCGATCGCGCAATACGTCGTCGCAAAAATGTCGGCGTTCGCGATGTCAGCGATAGGCTCGCGACAAATCGCACAGGGCATGCCGTCACAAACCAATGCCATGGTTTCGATTCTCAGGCGACAAACGAAGTTTTCTTACTACGCGGCTCGCTTAAGAGCGAACGCTGTTCACGTTTACTTATCGTACACGGTGGGCAGATCTCGCACGAATTATGCTCTGCTCGCAGCATCGTGGTTGAGCCTCGACGGTACCAAACGGCTCAACCTGTTCGACCGATCCCCAACCCCTCGCAGACCTCGACACGGCCCGGTACCATGAAGACATGGTCAAACTGACGCGCGAGGTTCGGTTTTCTCTGACGAGTGATTTCAAACACGAGATCGCTTCTGCCTCGGCTGTGAACAGTTGGGGAGGATGGCCTGGCGGTCTGGTGATCGCGCCGTTTCTCGCACTACGAGTGACTGTGGCAGGAGAGCCTGATCCCGTTACAGGCATGCTGTGTAATATTTCGCTGATTGACCGCGTCGTCCGTACGGCTGGCTTCCGCGCGATCGCGGACATGATGACCGAAGCGAACGAACTCCACGCGACGTCACTGTTGACGAAACTTGCACAGGTGCTCCAGCAGGAATTCGCGGCAGCGCAAACTCCTGCTTCCACAACCGGCAGCGGCGGTGAATCGCCGACCGGTCTGGTGGAATTCGCAGCCGATTTGCAGCTAACGACCGTTGAATTGCGATTGACTCCTACTCTCAAGCTCGAAATGAATATGCAAACTCCCGGCCGCGTGTTGTTGACGCAGCAGTTCGAGTTTTCCGCTGCGCACCGGCTCCAGTGCGACGATTACTCGGACGCGGAAAACCACCGCGTGTTTGGCAAGTGCAACAACCCCAACGGGCACGGACACAACTACGTGCTGGATGTTACGCTCACCTCCACCGCGGACAAACTGCGCGGACGTGCTATCAACCTGGAAGAGTTTGAGAACATCGTCCGACGGGAAGTGATCGACCCCTACGATCACGAACACTTGAACTGCGAGGACGATTTCGCCGGCATGAACCCCACGGTAGAGAACATCGCCATGGTCATCTGGCGGAAACTTCACGGCCAGTTCGGCGAAGCCAGCCTGCACCGTATCCGCGTGTACGAGACGTCCAAGACAATGGCCGAGTACGAAGGGGAGTGACGGGGGCACTTAAACGGCAATGGCGCGCTGTGCCGCTATCAGACAAAACGTACCTACCCCTTATGGCACAGTAAGCAACTCGCTGAGAGGCGGTTCAGGTTCTCTTTGCTGAGTCGCGGTGGGTGTTCTCCGGCGAGTAGCGACACCTTGCGTCTCGCGGCAGGCGTGAATCGCTCCTCATGCAGAGAGCTCACACCGTGAGAGTCCAACGGAGCGACGTGACAACGCGTGCAACACGGCAGTTCCTGCAAGTGATTGGCGATCACGGACGAGTGAACGTCTAGCGGCCGCGGCTCCACACATGCAGAAACCAAGCCGATCGAATCCAAAGTGCCCTGCGGGTCAAGCAAGCTGGCCGCAAGCGGCCGCGCGGTGGGTTCCCCGGAGTCCGGCAATGCCAGAAAGCTAATCGCCAGCAACAAAATAAGGGCCGTGGCGGCAACCCGCAGCGCCGCATTGCCGAAGCGATGCAACGCCCGCCTGGAGGGGAACAGCACTCCGGATTCCGCGCTGAATGCGCATGATGGTTTAACAAGTTGATGATTGATGACCTTCCGCGCCGCGGGAAGCCGGCGCGCTAAAACGCTTCGCTCCTCCAGGAGTTTTGACACGGCGATTGCGCCACACTTCCGTTCGACGCACGGCGCCAGTCGAGGCTCAAGCACGGAAGTAGTCACTGCGCCAGCATTGGCCGTGGCAAACAACGTCAACGCTCCGTGAACTTTCGCATACCACTTCCGACATTCTGTGCACACCGCGAGGTGCGCGGCAGCCGGGTTCGTAAGCTTACCGTCTCTGTGCGTCACATTTTCCAGGAAGTCTTGGCAGTTCATGTTAGTCATCTCATGCGTCGTCTTGATTCTTATCCGATCTTTGAGAGTCTGCTGACCCGACGACCTTGTGCAACATTCTGGAGCTGCGTTCCGTCGATTCTTCCTGACTCTCTTCTTCCCGCATCTGCTCCGCCAGCTTGGTCAAACCCGTCCGGACACGATTCTTGGCCGTGCTCAAGCAGCAACCGGTGGCATCAGCGATTTCCTGAAACGTCAGTGCAGCGTAGAAACGTAACCGCAGCGCGTCAGCTTCCTCGGTGCGCAGCTCCCGCAGATGCTCGTTGAGCCGCGCGGATGCCTCGCGGGCGAGCGCGCGGGCGACGGGCTGATCTTCGCGCGGCGAGACCTCATTCTCGGCGTTCGGCTTGGATTGCTGCTGGGACGAATGCACGTCCGTCCAAGCCAACACTTGTGGCGACCGTCGACCTCGCTTGTGTTCGCGACGGCAAGCGTTGAGCAAGATTGTCCACAGCCAAGTACGGAACCCAAAGCTGGGGTTGTAAGTGTGCCGGGACTTGAAGGCCGCGAATAAGGCTTCTTGGGCGATTTCCTCGGCGGCTTCTCGTGTTGCTAGCCGGCTTTCGGCAACGCGGACCAGGACGTCAAAATACCGATCCGCCAGCACGGCAAAGCACTCCGGCGCGCCTGCTTGAACACGCCGCATAATCGCGGCATCAGATTCGTTCGCCGTTGGCGCGCTCACTTAATTGGATGACATGGAGGCGGCATTGATTGCTCTTCGACGCCACCTAATTGTAGTCACCAACCGATCAACAAGGGTAAGTCACCCCATGACCCCGCAGCGAGACCCATAATAATTGCCACTCGTTGATCAAATGCCTGGCAGCAACGCAAGCAAACGAGTGGGGGCGCACCTTTAAGTGTACCCAGCACACCCGCAAAGGAAGCGAACCTCGCGCGGTGCGGTCCCCCTCGTTCGCTTGCGTTGCTGTCAGGTCAATAGTCCCTTAAGCTTCTCAGTCCACTTAAAGCTCACATGTCATTTGGATAACTTATTTATCGTAAAATTTGCGCACAGAGATTGAATGTGTTTCCTTTCAATTTTCCTTATTTTGCGCATATTAACATCAAGGCAAACAACGTAGGTCTGCCAAGAACACCAGCGCTTTTAGTAGACTTCGATCTCGTTGACGAGCGCTTCTTGGTTGAGCAGTTCCATTGCTGCATGCTGTGCCTGCTGCTTGCAGTAGAACGTTGCACAACGACCAGCGATGGTGACGGATTCCGCGGAGACATCAATTCGCAACCCGCGGACGCGATCACCCGTTAGCCGGCGAATCGCGGCTTCGAGCCGTGCCACCAACAGTGCTGTTTCTGGGATCCGAACGCTGGAGATATTCGCTGTGTTCGGTGTCCTCGGACGCTGATACTCGGTTGAAGCTTCGGCTTCCGCTAACGATGGCTTGGCGTCCGGACTGTTATCGTCCGGGAAATCATGGTCCCGTGCCGCGCGCTCTCGGAACGCCGGGTCCGGATCTGGACCATGGGGAAATGATGAAGAGTGCATTTTGCAATCCGTTGCTGGCGAACATTCATGCTCGCCAAAGTGAGTCCGTGGCCGTCAACCATCGACAGCCTGTTGTTCACGCAAAGCCGCGAACAGCCCAAAGAAAATTATCAGCATCCTGCCGCAAGTGTCAAGCAAGCGAGCCAACAACGGACGTTGTTGGCGATGTGTGCGGCGATTGATAGACTCGTGACGCTGAGAGCAAGCAGGCAGAGCGCGCCTTTCCGCGCGCAAAGTTATTCAAACGCCATTTCCATGTGATTGATTCCGCGATGATCGAACTGTTTTCCCAGATTGAAGAGGCTGTGCGGTTCATTCGCGCAAGCTGGCAAGCCGAGGCAACCCATGGTCTGATCTTGGGCACCGGGTTGGGGCCGCTGGCGGAAGAGATTGAAACGGAATGCGCCATTCCCTATGAGCAGATCCCCCACTTTCCCAAAAGCACTTCCATTGGCCATGCCGGCAACCTGCTGTGCGGCAAACTGGCAGGCAAGTCCATCGTCGCCATGGAAGGGAGGTTTCACGCCTACGAAGGTTATACGCACCGGCAACTCACGTTTCCCGTGCGTGTAATGAAGTCGCTGGGTGCCGGGACGTTGGTTGTTTCCAACGCTTGTGGCGGCATGAATCCCAACTTCGCTCTGGCGGACATCATGGTGATTGACGACCACATCAACCTGATGCTGGACAATCCGCTGGTGGGAGTGAACGACGACCGTCTTGGACCGCGGTTTCCAGACATGTGCTGCCCCTATGATCCGGAGTTGATTGAACGTTCACTGGCCATCGCCCGACGGGAAAACTTCGCCGCGCACAAAGGCGTTTATGTTGGCGTGACCGGGCCCAACCTGGAAACCCGCGCGGAGTACCGATTTCTACGAACGATCGGCGCTGATGCCGTGGGGATGTCCACGGTGCCGGAAGTCCTGGTCGCCGTGCACGCAGGCATGAAGGTGCTTGGCCTGTCCGTGATTACCGACCTGTGCTTCCCTGACTCGCTGCACCCGGTCAACATCGAGGAAATCCTCAAGACGGCCGCCGAAGCCGAGCCGAAGTTGCGAAAGATTGTGACCGGCGTGCTGGCGGAGGATTGAGCGACGATCCCAATGAGCGCAACGGACTCCTCAATGAGCTTCAACCGGTTATTTCTTCTTACCGCCTTTGCCGGTTGTTCCACTGCTGGAGTCAGAAGAACTCTTGGAGGATGAATCTGACGAGGAACTTGAAGAATCTTTCTTGCCGCTGTCGCTCGATTTCTTGGCTGCTTCCGCGCCTTTCTTATAGCTCTCGCTGCGGTAGTCCGTTTCGTAGAAGCCAGAGCCTTTAAACATGACCGCCGCGCCGGTGCCGAACAACCGCCGCAGCTTGAGCTTGCCGCACTCTGGGCACTTGCGTTTCACCGGTTCTGTAATCGACTGAAACAACTCAAACGTATGTTCACAACTGTCGCAAACGTAGTCGTAGGTCGGCACGGACGAAATCCTCGGTTAATCGGTCGGTCAACAGTGTGATTCCCATCGCGTCATGCTCGCCGCGCTAGTTCTCTTCGGCTGCCTGAGCGACGATGACTTTGGCGGGCCGGACAACGCGCCCGCCCAGCTGAAAGCCCACTTGAACGACATGCAGCACAGTTCCGGGTTCAGCCTCGGCGTCTGGCTGTTGACTAACGGCCTCGTGCAAGTCCGGATCGAACGGGCGGCCTTCGGCTTCAATCTGTTGCAACCCGTGCTGCGCAAGCACCTCCTGCATCTGGTGGGCGACCATCTGAACGCCCTGCAACAGAGAGCCTTCTTCGCCAGCCTGCTGCGCGGCTTCCAAAGCTCGTTGCATGTTGTCGACCACCGGTAGCAGGTCACGCGCGATGTTAACCGCCGCGTAGCGTTGGGAATCCTGGATTTCCCGCTGCGCCCGTTTGCGATAATTGTCAAAGTCCGCTTGGGCGCGGAGCGCGCGATCGCGCGAGTGAGCCAGCTCTTCCCGCAGCGTTTCCAGCTCGTTCTCATCGTCCTGAGGAGCGCCAGCAGCGGCTTCCTCGGGCACGGCGGAAGCTTCCACATCGTCAGCAAGAGTGACGGGTTGCTCCACGGACACGCGTTCTTCTTCCTGCGAGCCGTCTTCCGGAGTCGGATTATTCTCTTTCGCGAGCACTGTGGTCCTCTTGGCTGCGTCGCCGTGGGAACGACGTTCGTCTGTCTTCTATTTCTTGCGAGCGGATTTCTTCACAGACTTCTTACTCGTGGATTTCCTATCGTCCGAGTCGTCAAGCGCGTCTTCCACTTCCGGAGCGAAGTAATCCTTGAGCTTCTCGAAAAAGCTCTTGCGGTGCGGTGTGACTTCCTTGTGATCCAACTCGGCCAATTCCCGCAACAACTCTTCCTGCCGCGATGTGAGTTTCTTGGGGACGTCAATCATGACTTGCACGTGCAGGTCGCCTGGTGATCCACCGCGGAGGTCTGGCATGCCGCGTCGTTTCATGCGGAAAACTTCGCCTGCTTGAGTACCGGCGGGGATGGTGAGTTCTTCCGGCCCGTCCAGTGTGGGAACTTCCACTGAAGCGCCAAGCGTCGCCTGCGGATACGTGATGGGCAATTGGCAGATCAAGTGCGGGCCTTCCCGCTCAAACAGTGGATGCGGACGAATGGCAATATCCACATAGCAATCACCGGCCGGTCCACCGTTGGGACTGGGTTCTCCTTCTCCTGAAAGCCGCAACCGGCTGCCGTGATCCACGCCGGCGGGAATATTGACTTCCCGAGTTACCGTAGCGCGGACAAAGCCCGACCCTCGACAGTCCCCGCAAGGGTCCGAAATGGTCTGCCCTTCCCCGCGGCAATGCGGGCAGGTCGTCTGCATACGGAAGATGCCGTTTTGCTGGATGACTTGTCCATGGCCACCGCAGTACGAACAAGACTCGACCTGGCTACCTGGTTCGGCACCGGAGCCATCACACGTTTGACAGGCGGAATGCCGCTTGATGCGGATCGATTTCCTCACGCCGCGGGCGGCTTCTAACAAGTCAATGGTCAAGTCACAACTGACATGGCGCCCACGAGAGGCTCCACGTCGTCCGCTGCCTCCGCCAAACAGATCGCCAAATGAACCGCCGGAAAAGATATCCGCAAAGGCCGAGAAGATGTCGTTGACATCGCGGAACTGGGCGCCGCCTTCCACACCAGCGTGACCGTACCGATCATAACGGGCACGCTTCTGGTCATCGCTGAGAATCTCGAAAGCTTCCGCGCATTCCTTGAACCGCGTTACGGCTTCGTCGTCGCCCGGGTTTTTGTCGGGGTGATACTTGATCGCCAGGCGTCGGTAGGACGCGGAGATTTCGTCCGCGCTGGCCGAGCGGCTGATCTCCAAGACTTCGTAGTAGTCGCGTTTGCCTGACATTGTCGACATGACGATTCGTTTGCATATTCGCGGGAATGGAAGCTGCCTTTGGGGGACGGTCCCGTCCGCATACTATCTTGCAAATTGTCTCTGTTCTTTATCGATTCCGCGATTGTTGCCAGTGAATCGTACCCAGCGTCGATTCTGGAGAGAAGGAACGAGAGCGACAGCAGGCAAGGGTTAGGCGGATTGCAGGGGTTGCCGCGCGTTGTGTGGCCGATCGCAAGACTGACTGCGGGCTCATCTCCATTCGCGCAAGCAGACCACTTCGTTCTCGCCGAAGCGGCCCGCTGCTTGTGTGCTGAGAGCGCGATAAGCGCCGGCTGCTCTCACCCGATGTGATCTCCGCACGTTAGCGGATGCTGCCTTCCACGCGCGATCGTTCTTTGTCCTCTTTCTCAAGATTGGTTACCAGCGCTTCGGTGGTCAGCATCAAGCCGGCGATGCTGGCGGCGTTAGCCAACGCCGTGCGGACGACCTTGAGCGGATCAATGATGCCGGCTTTGACCATATCGACATATTCGGCACTGCTGGCGTCATAGCCTACGCGTTCTCCTTTTTGGCGAACGGTATCGACAACCACGGAACCATCGATTCCGGTGTTGTCCGCAATCTGCCGACAAGGAGCTTCAATAGCTGAGGCAACGATGTCAAAGCCAATCTTCTCATCACCTTTGCCACTCTTGCGGGCAGCGGTAACGGCTTCGCCGCAGCGAACCAGAGCCACACCGCCGCCAGGCAAGATGCCCTCTTCCACGGCGGCGCGTGTGGCATGCAGCGCGTCTTCCACGCGCGCTTTGCGTTGTTTCATGTCCGCCTCCGTGGCTCCACCGACGGAGATGATGGCCACGCCACCGGTCAACTTGGCGAGACGCTCTTGCAGCTTTTCGCGATCGTAGTCGCTATCGGAGTTTTCAATCGCGGTGCGAATCTGGGCGATTCGCTTCTGGATATCAGCCTTACTGCCGGCGCCTTGAACAATAGTGGTATCGTTCTTGTCGACGCGAACTTGCTTGGCACGACCGAGTTGATCGATCTTGAGGTTCTCCAACTTGATGCCAAGGTCTTCACTGATCAATTGACCGCCGGTCAGCACGGCAATGTCACCCAGCATGGCTTTGCGGCGATCGCCGAAGCCAGGCGCCTTGACGGCACAGACATTGAGGATGTTGCGAAGACGGTTAACAACCAAAGCCGCCAGCGCTTCACCTTCCACGTCCTCAGCGATGATCAACAGCGGCTTGCCTGTCTGGCTGATCTGCTCCAACATCGGAACCATTTCGCGGACGTTGGAGAGCTTCTTCTCGAAGATCAGAATATGGGCATCTTCCAGCACGCACTCCATATCGCCCGGCTTGTTGACGAAATACGGCGAGAGGTAACC
Organism: Pirellulales bacterium; assembly: GCA_028066245.1. GTDB lineage: Bacteria > Planctomycetota > Planctomycetia > Pirellulales > S012-138 > CALJLD01. The sequence continues at coordinate 94,394 of JALCBR010000005.1, forward strand.
CTTGTCAAACTGCATGCCTTCGACGAAGTCCAACGACGTCTCCATGGATTTGCCTTCTTCCACGGTGATCACGCCATCTTTGCCAACTTGCTCCATGGCGTCAGCCAGGAGATCGCCAATCTGCCGATCACTGTTAGCAGAAATGCTGCCCACTTGAGCGATCTCTTCCTTCTTGTTGACCGGCTTGGCCATGCCTTGCAGGTGTTCAATGGCGGCATCTGCGGCCTTTTCAATGCCACGGCGAACGGCGGCCGGATTGCTGCCGGCGGTGATGTTTCGCAAGCCTTCTTTGAAGATGGCCCGGGCAAGCACGGTGGCCGTGGTCGTTCCGTCACCGGCGATGTCCGATGTCTTACTGGCGACCTCATTGACCAGCTTGGCGCCCATGTTCTCAAAGCGATCTTCCAGTTCAACCTCTTTGGAAACTGTGACACCGTCCTTGGTGACCGTCGGTCCGCCAAAGGACTTGTTGATGATCACGTTTCGGCCGGTGGGGCCCATTGTCACAGCCACGGCATTGGCGAGCTTTTCAACGCCTTTGAGCAGTCGACCGCGGGCGAGATCGTCAAATAACAGTTGTTTGGCCACGATGGCCTCCTGGTTGGTTATGTGAGGTGTTCTGGTGTGAAATCCGCCCGGCGATGACCGCCGATGGCGATGTTGTTCTCAAGGAGGTGGACAAGCAACTGCGATGCAGAAGCCGCGAACAGCAACCTACGAAACGACTTTGGCTAGGATGTCCGTCTCCCGCATGATCTTCAGATCCTTGCCGGAAACTTCCACATCACTGCCGGCGTACCGGCCATAGATGACTTCATCACCGATCGTGATGGAAAGACTTCCGCGCTCGCCGGAATCCATCAATTTACCGGGACCTACGGAGACAACAGTTCCCCGTTGCGGCTTCTCTTGGGCGGAATCCGGTAGCACGATCCCACCAGAGGTCACTTCTTCCGCGCTCATTGGTTCAACCACAACACGATCATCAAGTGGACGGAGATTCATCAATGGTTTCCTTCTATGCCGTTGTGTGATGTTGTTGTTTGTTATTTTGAAGAGATGCCCGGAGGGCCAGGTTTGTGGCGAACGCCCACAGGCTGTTGATTCATCAAGCAATGTGAATCCCAAATGGGGATTCTCAAACGCTGTGATGGCGTTTCAGCCAGCCTATTAGAGCCCCATGCCACCCATTCCTCCCATGTCCATGCCACCCATGCCTCCCATTCCTCCGCCCATGCCACCCATACCTCCCATGCCGCCGCCCATACCACCCATTCCTCCCATGCCATGGTCATGGTCGTGGTGGTCGCCTTCGTCCTCTTCTTCCTTGGGAATATCAGTGATAAGGGAATCAGTGGTCAGCAGCAGCGCCGCGACGCTGGCCGCATTTTGTAGCGCAGTCCGCGTGACCTTGGCCGGATCAATAATGCCGAAGGAGATCATGTCACCGTAGCGGTCGCCGTCAGCATCGTAGCCTTCGTTTTTGGCTTTGAGTTGGCGAACGCGATTGACGACAACGGCACCGTCCAGACCAGCGTTTTCCGCGATGTAACGCAACGGGTAGTTGAGCACATTGGCAACGATCTGCGCGCCCATGGCTTCATCACCTTCCAGATCCAGCTTGCCGATAGCCTTCTCACAACGGATCAAAGCGACTCCACCACCGGGCACGATGCCTTCTTCCAGCGCGGCTTGCGTGGCAGACTTGGCGTCTTCCAGCAACGCCTTGCGTTCTTTCATTTCCGTTTCTGTCGCCGCGCCGCAGTTGATTTGGGCGACGCCACCGGCCAACTTGGCGAGACGTTCCTGGAGTTTCTCGCGGTCGTAGTCGCTATCGGTCGCGTCGATCTCTCGGCGGATTTGCTCCACGCGACCGTTGATAGCGGCCTTGCCACCGCTGCCACCTACGACGGTCGTCTTGTCGCTGGAGATGATGACCTTTTTGGCCTTGCCCAGGTTGTCCAGGCGAACCGATTCAAGATCGATCCCGAGATCCTTGAAGATGGCTTCTCCACCAGTCAGCACGGCGATATCGCCCAGCATCGCCTTACGACGATCGCCGTAACCCGGCGCCTTGACGGCGGCAATCTGCAAGATGCCACGGAGCTTGTTGACCACCAGTGTGGCCAAAGCTTCGCCTTCAATGTCTTCAGCAATGATCACCAGTGGCTTACCGGCTTTACTGACGGCTTCCAGCAGCGGAACTAAATGCTTGGCGTTGGAGATCTTCTCTTCAAAGATCAGGAACAAGCAGTTGTCAAACTCCACCACCTGATCATCCTCATTGGTGACGAAGTGCGGCGAGAGGAAGCCGCGGTCAAACTGCATACCTTCAACGACATCAACATAGGTCTCGGCACTGCGACCTTCCTCGACGGTAATAACGCCATCTTTGCCGACCTTGAGGAAAGCTTCCGCCAGCACATCACCGATGGTGGAATCATTGTTGCCGGCGATGGATGCGACCTGCTTGATCTCGGTCTTGGCCTTCTCATTGATCTTGGTGGCCATGCGACCGATGGCTTCGACAACCTTTTCGGTGGCGAGGTGAATGCCGCGCGAGAGCGCCATTGCGTCCGCGCCGGCGGCGATCATTTTCAGGCCTTCGCGATAGATGGCTTCCGCCAGAACGGTGGCAGTTGTGGTTCCGTCACCTGCGACATCATTGGTCTTGCTGGCCGCTTCCTTGACCAGTTGAGCACCCAGGTTCTCGTAGGGGTCGTCCAGGTCGATATCTTCAGCCACGGTCACACCGTCTTTGGTGACTTTAGGTGAGCCCCAGCCTTTATCGAGGATCGCATTGCGACCGCGCGGGCCAAGCGTGCTGCGGACGGCTTTCGCCAATTTGCTAACGCCGGCAGCCAACGGGGCGCGGGCTTCTTCATCAAAGACCATCTGCTTTGCCACGATGAAATCCTCCGAGTGGATCTTGCGGAAATGCCGGAACGCTGTCGGTTGTGGTTTTGGCGGCGTTTTCAGCCCCTCAGGCGACCACGTCCGTTCGGCAGTTAGGAATTTTGGGGAGTCCTAAAGATGCACCGGCGGACGAAACGGCAGGCGCACCGCGAATGGCCGCCCCTAAAGGCAAGTGCCGTGCCGTGCCGGAACCCGTGGCTTAAACTTCTGGCACAAAATGGCTTATGGCGATAAACCTGCGATACGAGCATCAGGTCTAGGCGCTGTCAGAATGGCAGTCCCCAGCTCGATCTTGTTGGAGATGCCACGATCGTGGAAACACCATCGGCGAGGTATCACTTACTACGAAATGCGAGTACGGCACTTTCACAGTTGAGAAGCAAGGCCGGAGGTCGAGCACATGGCGCGGATGAGGCCAGATCCCCGGCGCAATTGCTCCTTATCACAATAAGCAAAGTGCCACGGCCAAAAAGCAAAGGGATATCACTAACACTTGCCCACAGGACTGTTCAGCGCTACGGCCTAATGAACGGTTGGCGACACTCTCAGAACCTCTGTTGGCCCGATTCCGCTACGCTCCAGCTGGGCCAACAGAGAGGTGATTGAAGTCAAGGAAACTCTAACTTAGAAACTGGTATCACTTCGGGGGCGGGTCAGTTGCTAACTGGGAGATACATCCGTCAGCCAGCTGATCCATTCCCTATGAAGATTTGCACGTCGCTCAGTCAAACCTGGTGCGTTGCTCAACCTTCACTTGCAACTCGATCCGCTGGTCATCCTCGCGGATGATCTCCAAGGTGGCAGTAGACCCAATTTCTGTCTGGGCAACCTTCATCATCAGGTCTTGCTGGTCGGTGACTTCAGCGTCATTCCACTTGGTGATGACATCGCCCACCCTTAGCCCAGCGCGAATGGCTGGTCGACCGACAGTCTTTTGTACGCGAACACCGTGTGGTGGGAGATTGCGTGCGAGAGCTTCTTCCGGTGTCACTGGCGCCATCTCGATACCAAGCCAGCCACGATCCACGGTGCCGTGCTCTCTGAGCCGATGATAGATGTCCTTGGCGATTTCGCTGGGGATGGCCAAACTGACGCCCTGGTATGCTTCGCCAACGATGGCTGCCGTGATGCCAACCACTTCACCATCCAAGTTGACCAGCGGTCCTCCGCTGTTGCCCGGATTCACAGCCGCGTCTGTCTGCAAGAACGACTGGTAAACCATGCCACGCACCACGCGGTCACGGCGTTTGGCGCTAACAATGCCGGCTGTCACACTCCGGTCCAAACCAAAGGGGTTTCCGACAGCGACAACCCAATCACCAACTTGCAACTTCTCGCTATCACCCCATGGAGAAGCAATCAGCCCGTCAGCACTGATCTTAATGACGGCCAGATCAGTGTGTTCATCCTCACCAACAACTCGGGCGTTGGTGATGGTGCGCCCGTCACTGAGCTTGACGTTGATTTTTTGGGCGCCCTCAATGACGTGGTAGTTTGTCAGGATATAGCCTTCTTTGTCGAGGATCACTCCAGAACCCTGTCCAGCGGCAACCTGTGGGCCAAATCCTCTGCGTCGGCGATTTTGGGCCAGCCGTGACGTTACATCGATGTGCACGACGCTGGGTCCGACGGCCTTATAAACCAGGCGGAAGGCCTCCGAGGCATCCGTCAGGTTCATCTGCAATTGCGTACGTGCGTGATCCGATTCAGCTCTCTGCTCACCGCGCGTGAGCGCGTACTGTACTTCCTCCACAATCGGACTGAGATTAAAGCGCACGAGCACAAACAACGCTAGCAGCGCAAACAGCCACAGCAGTCGAGCGGATGTTTTCTGCGCGGCGTTAGATTCAGCTTCACGACGGGCGCGAACTTCCGATGTCGGCAATCCGGCTTCTCGCGGCGAAAGCGGCGCCTGACTTGCAAAAACACCTGTGTCAGCAGGGGAAGGTGGTGCAGCGGCCGGCTGCATCATGTCAGAAGAATCGTTCTGCACAGGATCGTCATCGTTTGTGCCAGGCGGATGACCGAGCGGACGCTCAAGTTCGCCTTCCGCATGAGACTGCGGTTGTAACCCTCCCCATTGATCATATGGATTCGAATGACGGTGACCGCGTTCGGAATCGTCAGGGGGAGAAGGGTACATGCTCTGCTTTCGGTGTTTTGTCAGGCAAGACCAACATGACGGTGAATAACCTTGTTTCACCGACTGAAGATCATGGAATGTGACAGCCGAACGCCGTATTATAGCCAGGGGAAGCAATCCGCGCAAAGATTTTGGCCGCAAGGGCTTTCGTGCTACGCTGGAAACTGCTGTTCATTCCCGCAACCTTGATACGTCTTGTCCAAGTCGCTGGTTCCGGCAATTCACGGACCGTGCCCTCTAGGACGCTTCCTCAACTGCGTAGCCCTAGCTCTCAAAATCTACGTGCGCGCCCCGAAATATTTCCCTCCGTGTGAATTCGCTGATGAAGACGGACTCTTGGCCGTCGGAGGGAAACTTTCAACAGTTTGGTTGCTGGACGCCTACACACACGGGATCTTTCCCTGGCCGATGTTCGGCATGCTTACCTGGTGGGCGCCAGACCCGCGCGCAGTTCTTGAGTTTGACGGTTTTCACATCGCTCGCCGATTGTTGAGAACACTCCGCAGCGGAAAGTTTCGAGTCACGATAGATCAAGATTTTGAACAAGTGATGCGCGCCTGCGGAACAGCGCAAGATCGCCATGACGGTACTTGGATTACACCGGAAATGCTCGCGGCGTACGCCGAACTCCACCGGCAGGGTGTTGCGCACAGCGTCGAGGTTTGGCAGGAGAGCATACTCGTCGGCGGTGTGTATGGCGTCGCGTTCGGCGCCGCATTTTCAGCTGAATCGATGTTCTACCACGTCACCGATGCATCCAAGGTCGGACTGGCCCATTTGGTAGTTCATTTGAACAACCGTGACTTTGAACTGCTCGACATACAGCAGTTAACGCCACATTCGAGACGAATGGGGGCAACCGAGATTCCGCGCCGCCAGTTTCTAGCACGGCTGGAACGAGCGCTCAGGTCGGATGCGAGTTTTGGCAGTGAATTGGAGATCCCAGCCAATCATTGGCAAATGATGCGTTGAAAGCTCAGAGCGCCTCTTGGCGCGAATGTGCAGGTTGTACCGCGCAAACTGATGACAGGTTGGCACAGCACCTCACTTCAGCAGGCAGCGAATACTCGCTGACCTACGATTTCTTTGTTGCCAACCCTTCGGCAGTCCGAACTCTCCGGCATCATGGGTTGATCGCAGCTATGTCAACGCGACGATCCAAATCGTGTTAATGGCGATTGCGCTCGCGGGGGTCCATGAGGTTAATCGTGAACTTTTTTCTCCGATCAACAGCACGTCTAGGACTTAGCTCGCGTCGATCAACCGGGCGTCCTGGATTTCGCCGTCCGACCACAATTCGCGCGCTGCAACTGATCAACGGCGAGCACTACGCCGGCGCAGAGCGGGTGCAAGACAATCTCGCATTGCAGTTGCCCGTTGAAGGAGTCGAAACGGCATTCGTCTGCGTGAAGCCGAATCAGTTTGAATCCAAGCGAGCCAGTCGCGAGACTCCTTTGCTCAACCTACCGATGCGGAATCGGCTGGATGTGCGCCCAGCATTTCGCTTGGCGAAATTGGTTGAGCGGGAGGATTTTGATCTGATCCATACACACACGCCGCGAACCGCGATGATCGGGTCTTTGGCAGCGCGAATTGCTGGCGTTCCATTCGTGCATCACGTTCATGGCCATACGGCAACGGAAGTCAACGCCGGCTGGAAACAGCGACTTGCGACGAAAGTCGAAAATCGATCGCTCAATCGCGCGAATTATGTCATTGCTGTTTCACCCACTGTTGCCCAATACTTGCGAAGCCACGGCATTGCGGAGCAGAAAGTGACGGTCATCCCTAACGGGATTTCAGGGCCTGGGGAACTTCCCCTAAAAACTCCGCCCTCGGCAAATCAAACCTGGACCCTGGGAATCGTTGGACTGCTGCGGCCGCGCAAGGGACTGGAAGTCCTGCTTCGGGCGATTGCCAAACTTCGCACAGATGGGTGCGACGTAACCCTGCGCGCCGTTGGCCCATTTGAAACAGAGGACTATCGTCAATCCGTGTTGCAATGGACTTCAGAGCTTGGCATCGCCGAATGCGTCGCCTGGCGAGGCTTTCAGCAAGACATCGCTGCCGAGTTGCAACAGATGGACCTGTTCGTCTTTCCCAGCACTCTGCCAGAAGGCATGCCGATGGTTTTGCTTGAAGCAATGGCCTGGGGGGTGCCGATCATTGCCAGTCAGGTACCGGGCGTAGTCGATTGCTTGCGGCATGAGCGAGAAGCAATCCTGGTTAAGCCGGACGATGTCGATGAATTGGCCGCAGGCATTCATCGGTTAATCGACGGTCAGGAATCTCGTTCGCGCGAGGGAGCTCCAACCTGGCAAGAGCTTCGCTTCGCCGCGCGAGAGCGTCAACAAGCCGAGTTCTCCATCGCGACGATGGCTTCGCGCGTGGCGAAGATCTATCGCAATGTGCTGGAGTAGCTACTGCCTGATTGATTAATTCACTGCGATGCGTTCGTGTCACGATTGGAAATTCAGCGTTAGGATTGACGCGATTGATCTGTGCGAGACCCGCATGCGTTAAACCACGCCAATTGGTCGTTCAGGCCCGTTTCCGCAGGAATTGAATTGGCAGGCTCCACCAATCTCGGTATCTTCGCTAGTTCGCCTTGGCGGCATTTGACGGAATCCACGCCCCCTTCCCCTGGCCATGTCTGACCATCACGTCTCGCCTTCTCCCCCAACTGGCCAGGAATCCAAGCCTCGGCGGGTCGCGCGAAGAGCGGCTCGGTTGTTGTTTGAGAATTCGCTTTTCCTGATCGCCGGTGCGATTGCTGCGTTGGTGTGGGCCAATGTCGATAGCGAGAGCTACGAGCACTTTATCCACATTTCACTGCATTGGGGTGATGACGCGCATGAAGGCAATGATGCCCATGAAAGCTCTACCCAGCCGGAGGACACACCGGAACCTGCGCCAGAAGAAACTGGTTCGGCAAATCCCACCAAGCCCGCTGAAAGTCACCACGACATCACATTGCACTTCATTGTCAATGACGTGTTGATGGCGCTGTTCTTCGCGATCGCCGCAAAAGAAGTTTGGGAATCCATGCTGCCTGGCGGATCGCTCTCCAACCTCCGCAAGGCTTCAATGCCGTTGATTGCAACCGTGGGAGGAGTTCTCGGTCCGGTTGCCGTTTACATTGGCTGGTTGTTGCTCGCTCAAGGTTGGGATAGCGGATGGGAATCGCCGCTGATGCGCGGTTGGGCCGTTCCGACGGCGACTGACATCGCTTTCTGCTATCTGATTGCACGAATGATCTTCGGCGCAGGTCATCCGGCGATCGCATTCCTGCTGCTGCTGGCGATTGCGGACGACGCTATCGGTCTGATAATCATCGCCGCAGCCTATCCCAAAGGTCCAGTCGAACCACTCTGGCTGTTGTTCAGCTGTGGCGGAATCGCCCTCGGGTTGCTCTTCCATCGGGTATTCAAACTCGTCGATTGGCGATGGTATCTTCTGGGCCCAGGCGCGCTGAGTTGGATGGGCTTCTATCTGGCCAACTTGCACCCTGCGTTGGGGTTGGTCCCCATCATCCCAACGATGCCGCATGCCCACACCGATCTAGGGATTTTTGCGCGCGAGGAATTGAAGCGGCATGACACACTCAACGCCTTCGAGCACTCGCTGAAGAATTTCGTCGAGCTCATCCTCGGCCTCTTTGGCCTGGTGAATGCCGGCGTTGTGCTCAGCGCTTTTGGGCTGGGGACGTGGTTGGTCGTGGGCGGCCTCTTGGTGGGCAAGCCGCTGGGGATTGGACTGTTCGCGTGGATAAGCGCCAAGGCCCTTGGATTGCGACTGCCTGACAACATGAATTTCCGTGAATTGATCGTTGTCGGGTTTGTGGCAGCGATTGGATTCACTGTGGCGTTGTTTGTTGCCGAAGCCGCTTTCCACGGCGCAGGCGAGTCAACACACCGTGATTCCGTAAAAATGGGCGCTTTGTTGAGTTTTGGAGCAGCGATTGTCGCGTTTGTACTAGCGAAAATCTTGCGAGTCCAAAAAGCAAATCAAAGCTAAAAATGAGCGCAACCCGCGCCTCTCGACTTTGTTAGCAAGATCACGTGGCTTCTGTTGTCTCAGCGTTTTTCCGATCTGCAGCATTGTGCGTCTCCGGCAGACAGTGCTAGGCTTATCTAGACCTCGGCAGACGAAATTGCCGAAAATGCTATTCCACGGTCAAAGCGCAGCGATGTACGGACTATGCCGCGAGGTGCTGTTTGGCCGCTTTTTCCACAAGCCCTCGGGAGTTTACCCATGAAACGATTGAGCCAAGTTTTGTTCCTCGTCGCGATGATCGCACTTGTCGGTTGCGGCGAAGAGAAGACTGAGCCAGCCGCTGGTGGCAGCACAAGTGGCGACGTTACGCAGGTGTCTTATGATTTGTGCGCTGATTGCGGACAGCAGAAGGACACCAACAAGTGCTGTGCCGAAGACGCCGAGACTTGCGAAAGCTGCAAGCTGCACAAGGGTTCGCCCGGTTGCTGCAAGATGAAAAATGGTCAAGAAGGTGTTGCCATTTGCGCTTGCGGGCATATCAAGGGCGACGACAAGTGCTGCAAAGATACTGCCGATAAGTGCGATAAATGCAGCATGTTCAAAGGCTCGCCCGGTTGCTGCAAGATGGAGGAGCCAGCCAAGGATAAACCTGGTGACACCAACTAATCTCTCGATAGTTCAGCTGCGAAGAATCACAAGAAAACACCGTCGGCCATTGGTCGGCGGTGTTTTGTTGTGCTGACGATCCATTCCGATTATTTGGCTCTGATCTGAACTACGCCTTGAGCGCGGCCAGTTTTTCTTCGGTCACCTGATACGCGCGGGCGCGGAAGAGAAAATCAACGATGCTTCCCTCGTGAGGTTGCAGCCAATCGAGCTTGATCGTGGGAATGGGCCCGATGTTCAGCCGATCGATATGCGTAGCGTCCGTCAGTTGCTGCTGTAGAGCTTCATCATTGGTGATGGCCGAGCAGACAAGTGTAGGCCCAATGCTCTCAAGCATCTTGTCCTGAGGGCATTCGACGACGGTTGAAAACGGGAACATGTACTCCTTCTTGGCGATTGCCTGCTCCGGCGATGTGCAATGCACAATGGTGGGCCGCAAATACGCGCAGCGTTCCTCTTCGACCAATCGCGGACCATAAGGTTCCGTGGCATGCGTCACGCCGTCCTCCTTGAGATCAGCTTCGATCATGTCCCAAACCAGTCGGCCCATGTTCTTGCCGTTGATGACGGCCGTGAAGGCGGCCAATCCGGCGTTCTCATCTTCTGGAGGGAGCGGTTCGATCGGCCCCAGCCGCTCGGCCAGCGCTTGGGCAATTTCCTTGGTATGACGCGAAGCCCAAACGCCAGAACAGTTGATGCAGCCGCGTCCGCTGTTGCGATAAATGCTGTCAGCAATGATGTCCAGGTATTGTTCCCAGTCGTCAACAACGTCATCAGCCAGGATGAACTTGCTAAACCCAGGCCCGTGAGCTTGGACTTTGGGGTTGCCACGGTAGCGGTCGACCGTTGGTGTACCACCGAAGATGAGAGCTCGATCAACGCTCGCCAACACGGCAGCGCCAATGTCCGCTCCACCCGGATAGATAGAGATGGCTTCTTCAGGAATACCAGCGGCGGTGAAAGCGGCTGTCATCCGGTAGGGAGTCCACGGTTCCTGCGGCCCAGGCTTAAGCACCAAGCCAACTTGCATCGGAATCACCGGCAGCCACAACGTATGAACGCCTGGCGAATTTGACGGCAAGACCAACGCTAACGCGGACGCTTGTGCCTGATAGCTGACAACAACGCCACGACTCTCCACGCCATACCCGCGCGAGAGAATGTCGAGATCCAACCCCCGCGTGAGGGCGTCCAGCATCCGGTCCATGTTCTGCAAGACGAACTGATTCTTCGTCATGTTGAACCGGCACATATGCTCCGGAAGTCCGGTGGAAGCGGACTGCATCCGGACAAATTCATCCGGTGACTGCGTTCCGTTGCCCATCGGCAACGTCTCGCTGACGTACAGATCGGCCGCTTTCTTGACCTTCTCGATCAATTCCGCACAGGAAAATTGTCGCAACGCTTCGCGTGCGTTTTTGGCCTTGCGCATATCTCGTTGCAACAAGCCAGCGTTGGCTTGATGCACTTCGGCCATCGGTTCGCCGGTGTTGAAATGCACAACAGTATCTTTTTCCAGCGATTCATACGGTTTGCCCCAACGCAGAACAGGTAGAGAAAGCACGGGAAACTCCTGAAACAAACCAAACAGTTAATGGGCAAACTACCGTTCAAAGATCGCTGTCTTCATTCTCGCGCGTTGACATAGAACCAAGCCAACGGCGTTCCCACTAGTACACGCCTACCGTCGTACTTTCGGCCAACTGAGAGAACGGCCGGACACCGCTGACACCATCCCAGGGGTATGTGGCGAAGGGAGCTTCCCGCTCGCCTTCATCCCGTTCCAAGAACCCCGGCACAAAGAATTCTTTGGTCAGAGTGGTCAGCCGCACTCGTCCTGTGGATCCGTAATCGACAACTTCATCCGGTTCGTCCGGATTGACAACTTCAGCGACAGCGCGGGGCTGCGGAGCGTAGTACGAAATCTTATAGCCATCTTCTGCTGTGACCGGCTTACTGCAAGCAAGTCCCATCAGCGTGTTGCCATAAGTGGGAGTCATGTAAACGCGTTCATCCAGCAACTCTTCCATGGCAAACCGCGTCCACTGGGGCGTGAACTCTGTACCACCGGAGAAAATACCGGTGATGCCGCAATCCGCGATACTGGTTCCTTCATCTTCCAATCTCATCGCCAGGGATTCCAACAGCTTGGGTGTGGCAAACATGCATTTGATGTCGTGTCCGGCTTTGAGAATGGTGACCGCTTGGTCCATGCAGTGCTTTTTGTATTCTTCCAGGTGTTCCATCCAACCCTTCTTGATGAGCTTGATCACCCAGCGAGGATCAAGATCAATGCAGAATGAGATTCCTCCTCGGAATTGAGCCAGATGCTCCACCGCCAACCGCAGCCGACGCGGCCCTGAGGGGCCCAACATCAGCCAGTTACCACCGCGCGGAAAGAACTCGTCCGGCAGCGTCTCGCTGAAGAGTTCGTAGTCGATGCGAAAGTCATCGATTACTACCCGAGATTTGGGAGTACCTGTTGTTCCGCCGGTCTCAAACACGTAGACCGGTTTGTCTGCATAGCCTTGGGGCACCCACCTGCGCACGGGCCCTCCGCGAAGCCATTCATCTTCAAACGGCGGGAATTTGCGCAAGTCTTCGTAGCATTTGATGTCTGTCAACGGGTTGAAATTCAACTCGCCGGCCTTCTCAAGCCAAAAGGGGCAGCCAGTCTCCGGGCTGAAATGCCAATTGACGATTTCCAGCGTGTGCGTGTTGAGTGCATCTTTCGCGGCCGAAACTGCGTTTTGCAATCCGCTATCGGTGGTGGCTTGATTCATTGGTTTGTAAGGCAATCGCGGAAGGAAGCAACAGCGGTCCTCCACAACAAGTGATAGAGGGCCGCAGAGGATGCCATGA
>JALCBR010000083.1 GCA_028066245.1 Pirellulales bacterium
TCACGATCCCAAGGCGATCGGGCTTCTCTCAGAATCGTTAGAGGCGATGAACAGAACACAGGAGGCGCTTGAGCAGCTAATTCAGTCCCCACCTTATGACCCAAGCGAAGTACGGCGCCCCGCGAAGAAGAAGGCTGCGCGAAAACGCACTCGCAAGACTTCGGCGAAGAAAGCCAATAAGAAGGCTGGTAAGAGAAAGAAAAAGTAAGCTACGTGTGGAACGGGCAATCTGCGACAGAGCCAATCGTCAAGTGGCGACAACGTATTCGAGCATTGAAATATTCGTTGGCAACCGGGCCTTGGAACATTTTCAGTAGCTTGTTGCAGAGTTGAATGGTTCCGCATTTCGGAAGGCACACGATAAGATGGTTCTCAATTGCGACAGGCTTAGCGCACGTGACTACCGTGGCTACAGCTCGCTGAGGATCATTGGGGCGTGAAGTACGACGGACGACTAAGAACGGCCCATTGAAGACTGTGCCGCGAAATCTTCGGTTCTCGTTGATGCTGTGAAGTCTTGTCCAAGCCGTGGCGTTTCGAGCGTGTAGGAACGGGTGGTACGGGCCAACTTCCTCATGGCGGTGTGGCACAACCGGACCAACGTGGACGTCAAAAAAGTCGCCTACGCGCCTCTCATTTGCCTTGAACGACCACCAATCTTGCCCGTTTGCTGATTTCTCAGATAACTTCCGGCTCCGCATCAAGAATACATCGACATCGGTCTCTGCGTCGAATCGACCTACTCCAACGATTCTATCTAGCGAACAACGCTCTTGAATGCGCTCTCGCCATTTGCGATAGCGCGCGCCCGTTCGGAGTACTTCCGGAAGTATCGAGAGTAACCGGGCATTCGGACGGGCCAGATCTGTTGCTCGATCCACAAAGACCGAAGCTGCGTTGACGTTACCATTGGCCCATTCGAGCGACCGCGAAACGCCGTTGTAAGGTGGATTCAAGAGGACGTAATCCGCCTGTTGATAGTCGTCCGTCACTTTCAAGGCATCCCCCACCCGGATTCCGCTCAACAGAGTTGGCAAGTCAGCCGAATCGGGACGCACTCCGCGACTCAGTGCCAGAATGGCCAATCTAAGCCGGCAGGTCTCGACAAAATGAGCTTGCTTCTCAATCCCAAAAAGCCGTGCGCCCCAGTTGTAAAGCGTTTCGCTGAGAGAATCGCAGATCGGAAAACGCGAAGCTGCCTTTAGCAGCAGATCCCCTGCGCCACACGTTGGGTCGAAAAACCGCGTGTTGGCATACGCCCTAAAGCTTGCAAGTCCAAGAAGGCGTTCGGCAAGATTCGAGCCAGTGAAGAATACTCCGGAACGGCGCAGCGTCTTGATCGGGACTCGCTGCCTCAGTTCGCGCTTGACTTCGCCATTCAACGAAGCGTGTATTCGCTCATCCGAAGGACGACTGGTTGCCCATGAGCAGACCATTTGTCTCAGTTGCTCTGCATATGGGGCGAATGCCTTCATAGGTGGCCCTATTGGCGCAAAACATCATGAGGAACTTCTGCTGAATTATCGACTGCTACATGGTGATTCGTTGGCGCAAGTCACGGAACTGATACGTGTAACCCAAGTCGCCCATTTTCGAGGGCGACCAAGTGGGTGCCGAGACAATTGTCAGAGCGAAGCGACGCTAGCAACAGTGTCTGTTGATTGGTAGGAAGTTGTCGGGGAATGACCGCGTAGCACATCGTCCGTACCTGATCCTTTGGCTCTCGTACATCGATTGGATCGATCGAGTCGCTTTTGCGCATCAAACTATGTCCTCGAACACGGATCTTTGAGTGCACGGCGAATGCGCTGTTTGAAAGCATGAGAGGTGTTAAGTCTTAAGTTAAATCATGTGTTACGTTGTGGATAGCGAGTTCCAAGCCGTTGAATTTGAAAACGAATACGGGAAAGTACGTGGGTGAAATGTCGAAAAGACGTGTGCAAAGTGTCGAATCCGCGTGGGTGAAATGTCGAATCGACTGCGTCGTGTGTGGTATGTCGAATTTGCTTGACTTCGTGGGTGAAATGTCGAAATGTGGCGCAAGGACTAACCCACATCGGATACTTAATTGACACAAACGTCTAGCCAAGAACGCTCTCCTCTGCTTCCAGAACGCCACCCTGAACCCGACTTCTTCGTTTGCGATATTCTGGAGGCTGCCCCAAAAGGTGATGTCGCAAGCATGGAACACCCTGTGTTCTCTCTTTCGACCAAACCTGACCATCACATTCGGCGTTACGAGCACGGCGATTGCTTCGTTGAAGTCAAGCCCTCGGCAGATGGGCTTGCGACCGTCCATGACCGTGACATTCTGATCTACTGTATCAGCCAGGTTATGGCAGCGTTGAATGGAAATCAGCCTGTTTCACAAGTCATTCGCTTCCGTGCGCACGACCTCCTACGTGCTACGAACAGGATGACCAATGGCCGCGGATACGAGGGCCTCAAGGCAGCTTTGGAACGACTGGCCGGCACGCGAATCAGCACGAATGTAACGACAGGCAGCAAAGAGATCTTCAACAATTTCGGGCTCATCGAACGGTTTGAGATCGTCAGGGAGTCTCGTGACGGACGGATGCAAACGGTTGAAGTTAAGCTCTCAGATTGGGTCTTTAATGCCCTGGAACACCGCGAGGTCTTGACGCTACACCGAGATTATTTTCGCTTACGGAAACCAATAGAACGGCGCATCTACGAAATTGGGCGCAAACATTGTGGCCGACAGGCCGAGTGGCGCATTACGCTGCCGTTGCTTCAAAAGAAATGCGGCGCAACGTCTTCGCCGCGCGAGTTTCGTCGGCTCGTCACCAAGATTATTGAGGAAGATCAACGGCATGCTCACATCCCCGACTACTCGGTCGAGTTCCAATCTGAGGACATGATCCTTTTTCGCAACCGAGGGACAATCAAACGCCTGAAAACGACCGACGTCCAAGAATGCGATCTGCGGATTAGTACCGATGCTTACGAAGAAGCTGAACTAGCGGCACCCGGCTGGGACGTCTATCTCATCGAACAGGAGTGGCGTGACTGGGTGACAGAACCCCCAAGAAATGCTGATGCCGCCTTCATTGGCTTTTGCCGTAAATGGTATGAGAAGCGAGGGCGTCCTAGATGAGTATTCTTGAACGCTCGTACTAGAGGTAACCGTTCTTGCGAAGCCATGCTTCGATGGCCTCCTCAAGAATCTCTTGGATGTTATTGGGTTCAACCCCATCCAACTGGCGCTGGAGCGAAGCTCGCTTCACCTTCGAAGCCAATACAGGCTTGCACCTAGTCGTGAAAGGTACGCGCCCCAGGTATTGTGGCAGGACTGCCTCAGATTCATCACTTGGTAATGATTGTTGTTTTTGCTTCCGCGTGTCGCCCACTGGCTTCTCGTTACCGAAGACGAACTCCTTTTCCGCTTCCACAACATCGGGCGTTGATTCGAGACCTTCGACGAGCGAACGACGTTCTTTTTTCATGCGGCCCCCTTTGCCTCTCGCTTGATTCTTTGAGACTGTTGCTTTGCATCAGGCAGAATCTCGGAGAAGAGGCGCTTCACCTCCACGGAAGCTTCGCGGGCACGGGAGCCCATTTGCCACACAACCGCCCCTTGACCTGGAGCGTCCGCATAGGGTTGCCTTAACACCAAGGGCGTCTGGGCCATGGGTAACTGCAAAGCGGTCGCGGCTTCGATCAACTCCTTTGTCAGGCGGTATCTTTTTCCGATCATGCTCGGGACGATGACCGCTTCAGGAGCACCTCCGCGGATGTCTTGAGCTTGTCGCAGAACCTCCGTGGCCTTGGCCAACGCTCGTATTTCCAGCAGTGATGCCTTGCAAGGCACGATGGCGAGATCGGCTCGCAACAACAGAGCTCGACTGGTTTCGGCCTGGCTGCCCGGACCATCCGCGATCACGAAGTCCGCGTCTTGTGCCAAGCTTGGCAGTTCATTCAAGATGTCGTTGGGCTTGTCCAGAATGACGGATCGTACGCCTGGGCAGGCCTCACGCACCCATTCTGAAGAGCTGTGTTGGGTGTCACAGTCCGCCAGGATCACGCTGTGCCCTAACTCATGCAGCCAAGCGGCGAGATGCACGGCTGTCGTTGACTTGCCGACACCTCCCTTGGAATTTGCAATTGCGATAATGGTCATGCCGAACCGTTAGCACGTCTATTTTCAACTGGCAAGAAGAAATGCAACACGGCCGGAAGATCGACCGACATGCTTGCCTGTCGAGCGACGTGCCACACAGAAAGATGCAGAGAAAACAGTCTTGTAAGCATGTTTACATGTTTGCTGGCCAGCAAGCAAACACCACGACAAGTCAGCAGTGTCGCAGGCCGTTTTGTTGGAAAACAAACTCCTAAGCTTGCTTAGGGAAGATGTCTGACACAATTATGCTTTTGCCTCGGACAAACTTTGTCTGGCTCAGCCAGTCAGCTGACTCGTCCGATTGTCGTTCGATTCGTGCTTCATTTTCTCGTTGCGCCTGCGGCCGAATTTGGTTAGGTTGGCCGAGTAAACGCAGCGAACAAATGGAGTGTGCATGGGAAAGAGGAAAGCGGCCGAATGGCTGGAGCAAATATTGGCGGCGAAAGACGAAGTGACTGGTCCGGCGGAGGAGATCCTCTCGAAGCTCTACGAGGCTTTGCTGCAGCTGCCGGAATTTGAGCTCGCCGACGGAACAAAAGCCCAGGTCGAGGCCTACTATCCACCTGGTGTTGACGAGGAGGGAGAAGTTCATTGCGGAATTGATGTGCGACTGAGCAATGGCAGCCTCTTGGAATTCACGCTGAAGAACTCCGGTTGGGAGAAGTTGTACATTCAAGATCATGCTCCCGAAAGAAAGAGTCAGAACCGCTAATCGCCGAGCGAGATTTGGCGGACCGTGGAGAGGTTCTTGACGTTGACGCGAGTGGGGATGTTGGGGCGATCCCATTCAATCTCAGCCAATACCGTCTCGCTCCCCACGGGATGGAGTGCCGTGACTTTGCCTCGCGCGAAGGGAATGTCTCCGGCGTATTGTCCCGTGCTTTGCAAGAATGCTTTGCTGTAGCCAACCGTGTCGCCGACTTGCACCGGCTGCGTTCTTTCTTTCCAACTGCTCATAATGCCCCCGCTCTTTCGCCGCTGAATAGCTCAAAGGCGCATCGATGTCAATCGCCGAAGCAGTGGTCTATTCCGGGTAGATCGTTGGGCTTGACACGAACAAAGGGCGAGCAATGTTGCCCGCCCTTTGCAAGGCTTAGTCTTGTTGTTTGGCGGTCGCCACCCGAAGCGTGATCCGGCCATCGATTGGCACGGATTCCAGCTGAATGTTGAAGCCCTGGCCATCGGCGTTGGCCCAAGCCGCTCCGATGCGGTTCCAGAAGGCCGAGCCTGCTGCCGTATCGCGCACCTGGTAGGCATGGTGCGTGGGTTTCGCAGGCGTACGTTGAGTTGAGTTGTTTGACATATTGAGTCCTTTCGTTGTTTGTTCCTGGCCGACAACCAAAGCGGCCTGACGGATTGCCCAAGAAAGCCGGAGAGCCGGAGCGTCATCTTGACGCGATCCGATCAAACAGAGAATTGGGGGATGACCTTTGGGGGAACCGATTGTCTGCTTGATGGGGCCGGCAACGGCTTTAGCAATGACCGTCAGCCAGACCGCTGGATGTTTCTGGACAAGCCTCGATGGAGGCGAGAGAAAACGCAACCTGCACTCACATCCGGGGAACGAGTGTACATGTAAGGGCTTTCGTTAATGACTCGAAGCGCCAGCGCTTCGCGTTCCAGAGTCCAAACGAACGACGAGGATGGATTCCTGCAAGAAGGAGGCTAGCAATCCGGGTAGCTACTGTGTTGCTAGAGCGTATTTCACAACTGTCTGCGGACGACGATCAGGCAGACGAGTTGGACAAATCCGCGCAAGAGACGTGCCGAGTGATTGTGCCGAACAACGAGCCATCGGAAGTCTTGTAGCCAGATGATCGACCGTTCGGCCGAACATGCGCAATCTCCTTTCGGTTGCACCACAACTCAGCAAATACAATATCGAGCGCAAGCTAGCGGTTAACGGTATTGACATACGCTCTGGGTCTGGCACTGCGCAAAGCAGTGTTGTCAGCGCATGTTTTCACTTGCGCAACGACATTTGCACATCTATGCTCTCGACCATAGATCATGGGAAAGGACAACAAATGTTACAGCAAGGGAAGCTTCACATAACGCCGCCATTCGCGACCATTCCGCTTTGACAGCGCGCATGCTTTACACTCCTCCCCTTCGCAGCCTGCCATTTGCGCTCAGGTACCGCGAGCGGATTTCGAATACTCTTGGCATAGCCCGCAAGGAGGTGCAGCGTGACTTCGCGGCAAACGCCCGATCATGAGCCAAAAACATGACATTCGGGTCCGCTGCATGGGCCGTCCCGATCTAGACGTCGTAGTGCAACTTGAAAACGCAACACAAGTCGTACCTTGGTCCGAGACCAATTTCTTCGACGCATTTGAGGCAAAACGCTTGCAATGCATTGTCGCGGAATATCATGGAGCCGTCGCCGGGTACGCAGTATATGCGAAAAATGAAACTCGCATCGACATTGTTAAGCTCAACGCCGCGAACACCGAGGCCATGAACGATGTCATTCACGCTCTGGTTGGCTTTTTGAAGAGCCGACTGACAATTCCGCGCCGGACTGGAATGATCGTTAGGATTGCTGAATCTGAGTTGCAGCTATTGGGTGGGCTGAGCCGCGAAGGATTCACCGCAACAGGAAGCACGCTTGTGGCTGACGCAGGTGAGGAGGTATTCGTCATGGAGTATGATGCACGCAGCAAAGGGGGCGCAGTACCAACTCACTCACGATAACAACGACGCGCTCGTCCATTTCGCTGGCTTGCGTTTTGTCGGCGAAGTAATACCAAAAGAAGCTCATTTGGCGCCCCGAGAGTCATGTCTTCGAGTGCGCTTTGAATTCGCAAGATATCCTCGCTTCAAAAGAGTGGTCGCTAGGACGGATACGAGGGCGCCTTTTCCGCTGACGGATGCGCGAAAACAACGCTCCCTTGTCCGATCCATCCAACGCCACTCTAAGTCGGACTGTGACGTGATCACCACTGGCGTTACCGTCAGGCCTCAGTCCGCAAATGAAGGGAAAGATCTCCTCTTTTCGCTTCAGAAAACCGCTCGCGGCGCGGGGCAGTTTTTCATCGTATAGCCCATCAAACAGTTCCCCATCGTAATACAGGGCCCACTTTGCATCGACTCCGCTGACCGTAATCTCTAGAGCACATGACACATCTTTGTTACTGCGATTCTTGAGTAACACTAGCACTTGCCCCTTGTGCAACTCACAGCCCTTGCCTTCGAATGCCTTGCCATCGTCTTCCTCGGCACAAAGACAAAGGATCGCTTCGAGTTTCTCCGCGAACTCATCCGGCGTCTTTGCATGCTTGGCTGAGTACTCGTCGAGTGTGCTAAGTTGATTCCACGACTTAGCGAGTTCGTCATGTCGAAATGGCATGTTAGTTCCCTGTGTTTTGATCTTGAATACAGCCACGAACGTTACAGAGGCAATCAGCGATAAGCGTTGTCGACCACGCCCAAGCATGAGTTGCCTGTAGAGCTGGCGATAGTACGCGTTCGTAGCCGTCGATATCCTTTACAAGACACGTCGCGCTGGGCCCCTCCGGTTCTATGGTATAGGCAGTCATTACATGCAGATCACCAATCTCGGTTTCTAGGGAAAGGCTTGTCGGCAACTGTATCAGACGCTCAGAATGCAGGTAGCGGCGGCCCTGTAGTACAAACATCTCAACAGGTAGGACTTTTGGCAGTCCCAGCAGCGGATATTCACGTTGGTGGCTTTCATAGTTAGTCTGCCTTTTCAGCGATTCTGAAAAAGCCGTAGGGGCCACATCATAGTGAACGACTAGCCGACCTTCGCAATGTTGAATACTGTAAACCAATTGGCTCAACCAGGACAACAAGCGATAGAAGTCAATGCGGACGGGCCACCTGACTGAAATGACATCTCGCTGAGCCCACCGGCAAATGTCGAGCAGTCTTTCGTTAGTGGCGCTACTCTCAATGAGAAGTTCATCTCTCGGTAGCAAATGACCGCGCCGAACTGGCTTTCCAACAGATACACCGAATGCTTGCAAGAGGTTAGACTGAGGAGCTTTGGGAGACTTCGCGTATAGAGATGAAAGATCATCACCGACATGACCACGGTGCAGATTTGGCGCAGAAATGGCATGATATACTTCAGGTGAAGCTATGGCCTCGCCGAAGAACGTATCCTCTACGCTCGCAAGTGACAGTGCTTCGAGTGATGTGTTTTGAAGCGCAACACGCAGCGGGAAATACCATTTTCCTAGGCCGTTGTGTTTGAGCAATTGCCCTGCGGTCTCAGTCGCTTCATGCAGCGCAGGTTCATCTGTCTCTCCGGTGTTGTCGAACAAACGGTCGACCTTAAGCACTTGCGTTCCAAGTTCCGCAAGTTCAATATACTGCTCTTTGGCTGCATTGAGACAAGACGCGACATCTCCGTATGCATTTCTGAAGGAACAATACAATGCGGCGCTGCTTACGGTTGTTGCAAACCACGCTGTCCGTGGCTGTCCAGGATAGGTCATTAGCTGGCTAGTGGAACGAAGTCGCTCGGCCAGACGATCGTTACCGTATTCGTTTAGATTTAGGCGCAAGATCGGACGAGTTTCCGTCAGTAACTGAAAGAATGCTGATGGGGTCCCCGTTCTGTAACGGCTTTCTTCCCAGCTCAATACCGATGCAATGTTCCGGGCGTCATTGTAATTGCTTCGACGCGATCTACGGGACTGTAGCGATTGCATTGCTGACAACTGCGCAGCTATCGCCGAGACGAGTTCAGTATGATCTTCGTTGTCCAAGTCTGAGGCACAACCTGCTTCCTCTGGTGACGTTATCCTCTGTTCTACAAGTAGCCGATTTAGTCGCTTAAATCCTGTAGCGATCTCAGAGGCCGATTCAAAAATCGTACGAACGGATTCTCCGGAAGTCGATACGTCAGGCGACTCGTCGTCGTCATGATGAAGAACACGTTGATAAAGGTCGACCGCTTCTCGCAAGCGAGGTGCCCACTCGCTCGCTGTACTATCCTTGCTGTCCCGTAGAGTCTCTAGGTATTGGGTCAACGGAAAGACACGATTGGCAAAAGTCAATAATTCGATCAAGCCACCTGGTGGCAGGATAAAACGGTGAGGCCAGTGCGCGATCACGTAGCCAACAAGTGCTGATGATACACGCGACGCTCTTTTTTGGATGGCTGGAAACAAGTACCCATGCAGAACCTCGAAGTCGATTGCAAACGCAGGCTGAAGCCCTTCTCTTTCTTTCGTAAGGAGGACAATAATGTCCGAGAGGTGCTTGCCGAGATTGGTTGAAAGAAAGGAAAGCTCTCCGGTAATCCGGCGATTGCCACGCGGGTAATCCAATTGGCGACGTGAATGCGTAGCGATATCAGAAGTGCTCATGGCTTAGCCCCCTAGAACTCGAATGTAGGATTACCCAGGACGTTTGCTGTCAGTGATTTCATAAAGCTGGCAGAAGGCAACGCGGGGCGCTGGCGGTAGGCGAATGCAAGCGCTCCAACGATCGGGTGAAACCGTGCGCGCTGTAGCTCCATAGCTGGCCAATTCGGGCGACATTCTGCCAGCTCTGTTTTAATGGCATTAAGATATGTGACGCTTGAAAGCGCTAACCCACCGCTGACAACGAAAGGGATAGGCTCATTAACCGGGAACTCCACTGTCTCCATCGCTCCGCGCAAAGCGGCACGTATGCTGAGAATAAAACCATCCGCGCTCTTACTCAGAATATCCATGGCGCAGTGTTCCTCATCAGCTTCAGCCAATCGGCAGACGGGAATAGCAATGTCCGCAATCTTGCAACGCCAATAGCTAGTTTGCTGCAGAGCGTGATACCAGACAATCAACTGCGACAAGTGCTTGAGCCGCAGGGAGTCCAGGATCGCCTCCACGAATGCTGGCGAGGCTGAACGGCGGCGATCGAATTGGTCTACACATAGCTGAACGGCAGACATGCCAACATTGAATCCACTGCCCCAATCGGAGATACCGCTCCCCCAGCCTCCAACCTTGTGCGATTCGCGGTCGATGTTGCGAACGAAAATGTTAGCGCCCGTGCCGGCAACCGCGACAACACCCGTATCAGATCCGCTTGCTGCCAAATCTGCCCACACATCTTCACAGACGACGGGTTCGAAGTTTCCAACGAGGCCAACTTCAATCAGAGTCTGCCGTATGCCGAAGATCTCTCGATCATGACAAACGCCTGACATGGCTACGCAAAGACCGCCGACGCGCTGCACGAGACTAGTGACTGAAGGAAACCCCAGCTCACTAGCAAATGTTTCAGCAATCAATCGACAGTCATGGCGGAAATCACGGTTAACGCGAGGCGTCAGAGGTCCTAGCACCACATCCATTAGCAAAGAACCTGTAGAGTCACACGCGGCAATCCGTGCGTTCCGGCCAGAACCCTGAATCGCCAGGCACAATGCTTCCTTGTTTTCCTTGGCCATTTATCCCCCCATAGAATAGCTCTATGCCAATCGCGAATGCGACATAAGAGCTATGAAGCTAGCATCTTTCTCTCGCGGCATCAAGAATTAGGCTCAACAGATGAAACAGGCGGGCATGTGGTATTATCAAGGCATTGCTACCGCGGATTTATCCACGAGTCGTAGGCACTCTCAAGTGATTGCGTGAGCACAGTCGTCAACCAACCGGGCATCCGAATTCAGTCGGAATGAAACACGTTGTGCAGGCGTTTGTTACCATTCGCGGTATCGTGCGGATACTCTGCTTTGTGCCGTCCCACGACTACGCCGTCAGAAAGCGGACAGAAAGGAAGACCGATGAGTTCCTTCTTAGTTGATTGTATTCCTGAGCTACCAGAAATTGGATTTGCAGTGGCTGCGATGTTTGGCATCGAAATCTTACCTAGTAAATATTTGGCAAAGAACCGCACGAATGCACACGCAGAACGTGAGTCAATTGAAGATGGGGAGTTTCTGTCTCTCTGGGTTGTGTGGTTGATCACTGGATCGCGATGTATCGCCACGATCTTCGCTGAGGCAGCAGGCGACAGAGCGGACGGTGTTACTTTGACATTCTTGGGGATAGTCGTGTGTATTATTGTTATTGTTAGTATGCTTGCCCTTTCAAAGTTTGGCGACGCACTGTTTAATCGCCAGCCGACGGTTGTGCGCCTGGTACTTAGGTCTGTCCCACTTGTGTTTGTTCTTGCATCGCTCAGTTTGCATGTAGTCTAGAGCTTGGCTGGTGCATGAAAAGTCTGCTGCCGATGGTGTGAATGCGTGTTTGACATTGTCTTCGAAGCTCCTGCCCAGCTAAGACACGGAACGAACACTGGCAACAATCCCCTTCCAGTCGTTCGTTGAGACGCGCGCCGCTGCAACCGGATGCGCAGTCGGCACCTCGGTTGGGCCTAGTACTGCCCGCATGAGGGACCAATGGCAGTGAACTTGCGAGCGATCCTGAGAACGCATGGCGAGGCGGATCGCATGGATCCTCTTCGGAGGCGATCCGAATGCCATCGGAACAGAGAAGAGGGGAAGCAGGGGTCCAGGGGAACTTGGGGCCCGATGTTCCCCCTGGTCGGCCGTAGAGAAGGTCAACGATTCCTAAGCGGCTTCGTTAGGCCGAAACCGATTCGTCTCGATGCAGGGGACGTACGGCCGTTCATCCATTCGTGGGGAACATCTCTTCATGTCGTTGCCGTGTAGCAATCGTCGAAATGCAGACCGCATTAGCAGTCGGCCACAAACTGTCTCGAAACGAAGGGAAATCCTTGCGTCGTTGCAATTCGAAATCAATACACGCGAAATTCAACGGCAACGTTGATTCACAATAATCCTTGAGCGTCTCAAAACTTGGTGGTAGCCACGCGTAAGATGAGGACAACATGTTACGCGTCATTCAAACCAAAGCGGCTGCGGCAGCTAAGAGCTATTACAGTCGCTCAGACTATCTGAGCGAAGGGCAGGAACTTGTCGGGCGCTGGGGTGGCAAAGGTTCGAGGATGCTGGGTCTTGCAGGAGAAGTCCTAAAACAGGATTTTGATCGCCTGTGTGACAACCTCGATCCACGCACGGGTAGAAGGCTGACGTTGCGACAGAAATCGAACCGCACTGTCGGCTACGATTTCAATTTCCACGCGCCCAAGGGCGTTTCACTGGCCTATCTTGTCGGCAATGACGATCGAATCCTCGATGCCTTCCGCGAGAGTGTCGCCGAGACGATGGATGAGATTGAGGCGGATGCTTCCACGCGTGTCCGCAAACACGGACGGATGGAAGAGCGTCCGACAGCTAACCTCGTTCACGCAGGCTTCGTACATTTCACGACGCGTGAAGTCGATGGCGAGGTCGATCCTCACTTGCATGCACATCAACTGGTGTTCAACGTCACGAGAGACGAGAAGGAGCACGCTTGGAAGGCCGTGCAGTTTCGCGAACTCAAACGTGACGCTTCGTACTTTGAGGCCGCGTTTCATGCACGCTTTTCGGCGAGGATCCGCGGCCTGGGGTACTCCATCGAACGGCATGGCCGCGATTGGGACTTGGCGCAGATAAACTGCCAGACCAAGGGCAAGTTCTCGCGCCGGACAGCGGAGATCGAGCAACTTGCCGACGAGCTGGGGATCCAGACCGACAAGGAAAAGGACGGTCTTGGTGCGAAGACGCGTCAAACCAAATCCTATGGGACTTCACTTGGCGAACTGAAAGATGCCTGGCGGGAACGGCTGGATGAGGCGGAGGCCAATACGCTCGACGCCCTGCCATCTCTGGACGTCGTGGAGCCGAGCGCAATGCGTGATGCAGATGCAGAACAGACGGCGATGTGTTTTGCACGGGAGCACTGCTTTGAGCGAGACTCCGTTGTCCCGGCGCGCAAAGTGCTGACCGAAGCCCTCCGGCACGGTCTGGGATCTGTCAGCGTGGACGGCATCCAGGCACAGTTGAATGAACAGCAAGTGATCACACGCAGCATGGATGGCCGGTTGTGGGCGACGACGCCGGAGGTCCTGAACGAAGAGCGAGCCATGATCGACCGCGCTCGCAGTGGTAAAGGCGTTGCTCAACCACTGAATGACGCGTGGGAGATCAAGCGCGATTGGCTCAACATTGACCAAAAGAACGCCGTTAAGCACGTGCTGGAGTCTCAGGATCGGATTGCGATCATCAAAGGCGGAGCCGGGACTGGCAAGACGGCCTTGTTGCGCGAAGCAGTCGATGCGATGGAGTCGGCCGGCCATCAGGTATTCACATTCGCGCCCTCCGCAGAAGCCAGCCGTGGGGTGCTGGCCAAGGAAGGGTTTGCGGCGACAACTGTCGCCGAGTTGCTCGTGAATCAGAACCTTCAGCAAGAGGCCAATGGCGGTGTGTGGTGGATTGACGAAGCTGGCCTGTTAGGCACACGTACGCTGAAACAAGTTGTTGATCTGGCCGACCATTGCGCTGCGCGCCTCGTCTTTTCTGGTGATTGGCGTCAGCATGGCTCTGTCGAGCGCGGCGCAGGCATGCGCTTGCTGGAACGCGAAGTGGGCATCACGCCGGCGCAGGTCCGCCGCATCCAGCGGCAGGAGGGACAGTACCGTGACGCGGTGGCGATGCTAGCCCGTGGCGAGAGTGCCGATGGTTTGGAGAAGCTCGATGCACTTGGCTGGGTCCATGAGATCGAGGAGCCGAGTGAGCGGTACGATCGCGTGGCGACTCGCTTCGCAGATGGAATGAGCGCGGGAGAAACCGTCCTGGCCATCGCGCCAACACATCGCGAAGCGGACATGTTGACGACATCGATCCGCGAGGAACTCGTCCGCCGCGAGATGGTTGGCAAGGGCGAGCGAAAGATCCTGCAACTGAAGCCATTGCGATTGACGCAAGCTGAAAAGGGCGAAGCTGATCGTGTGACGCAAGGAGATGTCTTGGTGTTTCACCGCAAGACGATAGAGTTCTCGAAGGGAGCGCGTCTCAATGCCGAAGATGCTTCGTCCTTGCAACTGAAGAAGCTCTCAGGCTGTTTTGACGTGTATCGGCAGAGTGAGCTGCCGATTGCACCGGGAGAGTTGATCCGCATCACCGCCAATGGGAAGACGAAGACGGGAAACCATCGCCTCAACAACGGCGCAGTTTACAAGGTGCGGGGATTTGACGAGGAGGGAGACATCTTGCTCACCAATGGTTGGACCATTGCCCAGGATTACGGTCACCTATCCGCCGGCTACGTTTCGACGTCACATGCGTCACAGGGCAAAACCGTCGACCGCGTGTTGATTGCTGAGTCCGCACTTTCGTATCCGGCTGCGGGAAGAGAGCAATTCTACGTTTCGGTTTCCCGCGGTCGCAAACAGGCAGAAGTGTTTACCGATGACAAAGAGGGCCTCGGGATGGCAATCGAAAAGACCGACTCGCGCCTTTCAGCCACAGAGTTACTCACGCGACAGAATGAGGCCCGCAAGGCTGCTCAACAAAACCGTCGACAGCGCGCGCTTCAGCCAACAATAGAACAAGAATTGGAGGCAGTCTATGAGCGAGCCTAGCCTGAAGAATTGGGCCAAAGTCCAGGCACCATCTCGGTCAGCCACTCAACAGGATGGTGACGAGCGCGACTACCAAGCCTTCAGCTTCGGCCGTGTGAGCAGCCGCCTGCAGCCGATGATTGAGTTTGTGAAGGCCGACGGCTATCGGCTAACGCTCTCGTATATGGATCTCAAGTCGATCGCGACGAATGACCCATCGTTTGGATTCGAGCTGTCGTTCGTGCACCAAACTATATGCATTGAAGGCCGACACCTGGAAACGTGCTACCGATACCTGCAAAGAAACCGCGTGGAGAGCGTGCAAGAAGTGAATCGGGCGCAAGCCATGGAAGGTGACAACGAACAGGGAATGGTGACGAACATGAAGATCAAACAGAACGGCAGGTCGCAAGCAGACGCTCACTAAATGACAATCCGTTCGATCTCATCCAAGCTTACTTCGTCGCTTGTCCGATCGTAGAGCTTGGTCGTCTTAGCTGAGGCGTGAGCGGCGATTCGCATGGCGTGTTCGAGTGAACCGCCATTGCTGAGATAGGCAGTAATGCCCGTCGCGCGCCAGGTATGGCAACAGATATTGCTGGGAAGATCGACGGCCTTGGCTCGGCGCTTCGTCATGCGCAACGCGTCGGTGCGATGCATGCGCCGTTCTGTCAGGCGCTTGTCGGGGCCAATCGTGCGAAACAAAGGCCCCTTCAAGTCGTCGCCAATGCCTGCCGCGCGCACGTAAGCATCGATATAGTCTTCAGCGTTGTGGTGGGCCGGGACGTCGTGGCGCTTGCCGCCCTTCTCGTGCAAGCGAAACCACATTCGCCGGCCCTGTATGAAGCAATCTTCAACGTTCATCCGCAGGGCGGCGCTCACACGGGCGAAGCTGTAGACCATGACGCCGATCAATGCCCGATCACGCAGTCCGATGATGGTTGACGTCTCGATGCCGTCGAGCAATTGGCGTGCTTCGTCAGCCGAAAGAACGGGGGTCTTGCCTTTCATAACGACATGCTTCGGGCACGCACTGACGCCGCCGGGTTGAACGGAACAACTTGCCCGGTTACTAGCCAGTCATAGAGCATACGGATGGCTGCCAAATGCAGTTTGACCGTTGGTGCGCTCAGCTCGTAGGTCAATTGCTCAATGTAGGTGGCAATGACGAGCGGTTCGATGTCGGCAAAGTCAAGATGATGGTGGTCACACCAATGGCAGAAGCGATCAACAGCCTGAAAGTAAGCTCGCCTCGTTCCGGGATTGCGAATCTGCGCCGCGAAGAATTCCAGAAAGCGGCGAGAAGCATGTTCGCCGGCACGTTGAATGATCGCAGGGACAACAATGGAACCTGCTGCCGTTCCAAGAGACCGCCCCATATAGCTCACCATCTGCCCTGACATTGTCCTCCTCCATTGAAGTGCGTCATGGCATATATCACGAATAGGAGGATTCAAAAAGGACGTTTTGATGCGCGCGTCGACTTTAATGGCAGATGTCGCGCTTGTGCCACACTTGCGGCCTTCACCATGCACAAATCGATTGACATTGGTGTGAAAACGTGGAAAGGTGAATTTGTGCTACCAATTTAAGGAGGGGTGACATGGATTCGGAAATCCACCATGAAGAGAAGGTTTACCGCGTCAAGGTTGATCAGTCGGGGCGAATCCTGATCCCTGCCGGTTCCCAGCTTCGCCAGACATGCCGAAGCGGGCAAGAGTTGGTCGCAGTGGAAAGCGGGAATGGATCGTTTGTTATCCGCAAGTATGAAGATGTCGTACGCGAATTGCAGGCTTACTTTGGCGACAAGATCCCAGTCGGACGAAACCTTGTGGCGGAGCTGACAGCCGAACGTCGGGAAGAGGCAGCCCGTGAGTAGATACGTGCTGGATGCTTCCGCGGTCTTAGCTTTGCTGCAAAACGAGTCAGGTGCGGATGAGCTTCTCCATTATTCGTTTGGGGCGAGTCTTTCCACCGTCAACCTCGCGGAAGTGTACTCGAAGACGGCTGATGTTGGTCTAAGTCTAGAAGACCTGCAATGGGCCATTGGCCGTCTCCAACTAAATGTTATTCCCTTTGACGAAGGGCATGCAGCGATTGTTGGTTCGCTACGGGAGCCGACACGCAAGGCAGGGCTGTCGCTGGGGGATCGGGCATGCTTGGCGGCGGGGGTTGCTCTGCAATGTCCAGTCGTGACGGCGGACAGTGCTTGGGAAGCACTAGCGATTGATGTCGAAGTCATTCAGTTCAGGATGGCCGCCTAGCAGGAGCCTGCGCCATCAAACATCAGCAGTTACCGGGGCATCCGACTTCCATTCCAAGATCCAGTGGGAATATCACGGAACCACCTTTTCCAAACTGAAGTCCGCTATGTCGCGAAACTAAACACTTGAGCCTGGCCATGCTATCGACCGAAGAGGCGAAACGTGCCGTTCGAGAGTTCTTGCAGAATAGTAATCCCAATAAGCAACATGCTGGAGCAATCAACGCAATCCGGCAGCAGATGATGTTCTTGATGAATTCGAGCAATGCTGACGTGCGTGATGCCCTGATTGCCGAATTTGATGCTCCTGCTTCGTATGAAGCCCTCGTCGCGGCGCAGACATTTCTGAAGATGTTCCGCTTGGACAAACATGCGCATGCGGCCATCAGTGTGTTTCGCGAAGCTTTGGAGTCAGAGTCGTTGGAACGTCATATCGAAGCGTTCACTTTGCTGTACACCATTCCCGAGGTTCCTCTTGACCTCAAAGAGGCGATTGAAAGGCATCTTGTGGAAGGCGCGACTTGCGAAGTTGCCGCCGCCATGGTCTCGACCGAGTTCGATGATCTTCGACCGGGGGCATGCCGCACGCTTGCCAAACTTGTTGAGCAGGGAAACATCTCTGACAATTCGCGACTTCTTGGTGCCTTGCGAATGATTCGGCTGAATTTTGGCCTGGAAGTCGCCTGGGCGGCCGTCGATGATGTGCGATCTCGTAATCGAGACCCGCAATTCCGCGCGGGCTGCATTGATGCGTTGACAGGATTGGTGCCCAGTCCTGGTAAGCTAACTATTAAACGACTTCTTG
Organism: Pirellulales bacterium; assembly: GCA_028066245.1. Taxonomy (GTDB): domain Bacteria; phylum Planctomycetota; class Planctomycetia; order Pirellulales; family S012-138; genus CALJLD01. Next base: position 17,644 of record JALCBR010000083.1, read on the forward strand.
TGTGGGCTGATGAGATTGAAGCAACCAAGGCACGGGCTGAGCAGACGGCTCTCATCGCTTTGTTAGGAAACATCCGGCGCGACGATGCTGAGATTGACGAATACTTGCTGAGGCAAATTATCCCTGAACAGTTCGATGTGGTCTTTGCGACGACCACGGCGCTGACAAAACGCGGTTCAGCCCGCGTTAGCGAAGCAGAATCCGCCGTAGTGAAACTGCTGGGCCAGGAGCGCGGGGCTATTCGTGAAGCGGCAGCGCTTTGCCTTGCACGCTGTTTTGCCCACATTTCGGATGAGACACTCCGCGTTATCGCGGCACATATGCGTGTGGAGCCGGACGTCCGAATTCTGGAGTTGTTGATGCGAGTTTGCCAACAGGCGGGGCGGCGCGCTTTTCCGTTTCTATTTGAGAACTGGAAAGCGCCAAGAAACCTGCATGGCTGGATCCAAACTCTAACGCTCAGTTGGCTCGGTGAATCGAGTTTCGACGAAATGTTTCAGATCATCGTGCAGAATCCTGGAACCGAGTCGAGCCGATTGCTTGCGCTGATGATCACCAACGTGAGGCTGCACACCCCAGGACTCTTAAAGAACCTGGCCGTGCAGTTTGAATCCTTAAACTCCGAAGAATTACACACCGTGTTGGTTGCGCTACAAAGCGCAGGGCCAAACGCGGCCTTCCTCGTGCCTCAGTTGTTGTCGGTTGCTACGTCAAGCGACACGGCGCTGGCAGACCTGGCTCGCGGCGTTATCTCTTCGATCGGCGTTGCTGCGTTGCCGTACCTGCCCGCCGATGACGATTCCGTTGAAATGAGGCGGATCCGCGAGAGATTGAGGCTGCCTGGCCAAGATGCGCCATCGGAGATTTTTGCGGGAGTAAATCGGATCGAATTACAGAGATGGGCAACTGCCGCGCGGCTGATTCACGATCGTACCAGTCGATCGCTCCGAGATGTCGCAGAGCGGATGCAAAAGGAGCGGACCGAAGAGCGCGGCTGGTCGGAACCCAATCTTCGTCGCGCCATTAAAGCGGTTGATGCTTATCTGACCTCTGTCCTGCATCAAACGATTAGAACGTTCGATACTCGAGGAGGAACCTCCACGAGTCCAGCGCAGTTAACTCCCGAGGGAGTGCGTGTTCTTGTCCCCGCGGAACGATTCCTTGAATCACACGTAACACGAAACGCTTGACGCATTCAGGGAGTGGACTCCAGGTCGCCAGGCAGTCAACTGAATAAGGTTTGGTTGGCACGAAAGTTCTCCGACCAGGGTTCCATGGGAAGTCAAGTCCAAGCCAATTCGCTTCGTTATCCCACGGACTCGGTGACCAGCGAAGACATTCGCCGCTTCGACAAGAGCGGCAACTATCTCGATGCCAAAGGCAAAGGTGTTACTCGACAATGCGTTGCATTACGAAAGGCTCCTTGCTGCCTTCCCTTTCTGTGAGTTGAACGGGATCCGGTCGCAAGAGCTGCAACCCAGCAGCTTGCTGTGGAATCGCAAGACAAGTAACTGCACAGGCCGCCACACACAAGGTCGTTGACGGCTCTTGAAAGGGCTGCGCCAAAATTTGGCGCAGTTTCTGGCCGCCAAAAATCTTTGCTATTTTTCCGCGGCCCAAGGCTCTGCGACCGCAGGGCACTCCTCCGGGCCATGCGAAGTCCAGTCGATGACTGTCGCACCTTTCCCCCTGTAGCAAAGGAAGCTGTGATGCAAACGATTCTCGGATTCTTGGTGTGTGTTTCTGCAGTAACTGCGGTTGCCGGAGTTACCTGGGCCATCCGACAGCGAAGCGGGCGCGGGTGCCACAAGCTGGCGATTGGATATGCCGTTGCTTGCGGATTGTTGGGTCTTGGCGCGACTTTCAGTGCCCTGTCGCATGCGGATAATCCGACGCGACACACAGCTAAGTTGATGGCACGACCTGTCACAGTCGCTGATACGCTTGAATTGCCGGCTGCGCAGGAAAGCACAAGACTGCCCCGCTCGAATATGCCGGATGCTGGAATGACGCGCCAATCGGCGCTAGCGGCTGAGCAGCTTGCTCCCATCAAACTGGAAGCAACAACACAGACCGAGGAAACAACCAAACAGACGGCCAACCGAGCGAAGTGGCTGGCGATGCTCCCCCATATTCATGCTTACCGGGAAGCAGTTGCCGAAAGTGCCGCGGATTCCGCAGTTCGCGTCGTTGAGGCAGCGGATCAGATCAAGGTTCCCCAAGGAATCGAACGCTTCATTGAAGAGTTGCTAGATCTCGAATCAGAGATTTGGTCAATCGTGGAACCGGATGAGCATCGAGCCTGGGTCACGCGGAGGTTCCGAAATCAGGCGATCGACTTAGAGCAATTCCATGACACGCTACGAACAGAGGGGGCAGAACTCGAACGGATGCTGATTGCGCTGGACAACGAATTGCTCGTCGCATTGGAGATCGATTCCGAATTCGATCCCAGCATGATGGAGATTAAGCCCATTGATTTCTCGAAGATTCGCCAGCAACTCGAAAGGCTTGAGCCCGCCGTCGTTGCTGCCGCTGAGCAAGCGACGCAAGAAGCGTTAGTCACGCTGGGTGCAGGTTTGGCGGCGGATTATTTCGCTGGCCAGGCGGCAGCTTCAATGCTTAGCGACGATGGCGAAACCTCTTTGGCCGACTTTTTCGCCAGCATGCTGATCGGTGGCGTCGCGGATGAAATCACAACCCTCGCGCTTGAGGAGGCTCTGGAAACCAAGACTTCTCTGAGGGTGGCATTGCACAGGATTTCCAACGACTTGGTAAATGCCTGTGTGCCTGATGTGACCGTTTCCGGAGGTTGGACGGCCGAGTTTTGTCGTCTCGCGCGAACTCATCACGAGACCCTGACAGCGCATCTCATCGAACACATGGGCGTTGATCGCGATTGGGCCTACGCACAACTGCGAACAACGCAATTCAGTCAATAGAAAGCCTTACAGTTCATTCAGTCTGCAGAAGGACATTCCCATGCCTCAATCATACTTTTCCAGGAAAACTCTGATTGTCGTTCTGATCTCGACATTAACTCTCGACATGAGCGGGCCTCCAGTAGCCGCAGGCTGGTGGACAGAGTTGTTCAAATCTGGCCGACGACTTCTTTCCAAGAAAGCCGCCGGTGACGTCGTCGAACAAACGGCTAAGCAGGGCGCTCGCCGTGGCACAACTCAGACTGCGTCGAAAACTCTCGTAACGAGTAGCTTTGGGCGCGGCGCACGACGCTTCGGTGACGATGTCGTGAAAACCGGAAGGAAAGCCGGCACGGCAGTCAGCTTTGCAGACGAACTGGCCGTGGCCACAAATCGAATGTCGCCGCAGAATTCGCGTCGTCTGTTCATGCTCGCCGATGAGCTGGAAGCGACAGGCCATGGCCCGCAGGTCGTTGGTCTCCTGGCCAAACACGGTCAGGCCGACGAATTGATGGAGTTTCTTTGGCGACACAAAGGAACCCTGGTGGGAAGTGCCGCCGTGACCATGTTGTGCCTTCACCCAGACCAAGTATTGGGAGGTACGACTGATGTCGCCAAGCACGTCACGTCTGTTGTCGGTGAAAGCGTTGCCGAACCCGTCGTCGAGCACGTCGCCGCACCCATCGCTTCGGCTTTGTCCATCGGCCTGTTGTTGCTGACCCTGGCCGTTGGTGTCTGCTTGCTCTTCGCAATGGGCAAGAGTGGTGTTCTCAACCAATGGGCTGATCGCTTCAAAGCGCAGTTCGCTCGCAAACCTGGCTCAACACCGTCCGGCCCGGCTCGACGCGAGTAGGCCACCGGATCACAACTCAAGGGCAGGCAGTGCTCACACGCTGGACCACCGCCTGCCCTGTTACTGAAGAAACATTTCACGTCGAGGTGCGACATGACATTTGCCTTTGCCAATATGAAAGTCGTCGAGATCCCGCTGGATAAACTCACCGCTGACCCCGACCAGCCGCGAAAGAACTTTGCGGCCGAGTCCATCGAAGAACTTGCCGCCAGTATGGGGCAACACGGGCAGATCTACCCACTGTTCGTCATACCCTTCAACGATCATTTCCAAATCGTCGATGGGGAGCGACGCTGGAGAGCGCTTAGCAAAGCCGGAATCAAGCACGCACGCACCATTGTGCTGAGCGACAAGCCGGAGCCGGCTCAACTTCAGCTGCTGCAAGTTGTGTCCAACTGCCAGAGGAGCGACCTCACGTCGCTCGAATTGGCGGATGCCTATGCACGCTTGATGGAGACTGCTGGGTTCACCGTCACGCAGCTGGCCCAGGCCTTGTCGCGCAGCAAGGGACATGTTTCCAGCATCTTGGGGCTGCACAAGCTCGTGCCTGACGTTCGCGAACTTGTGGCTTCGGGGAAGATCGCCGGAACAGCGGCGACCCAAGTTGCGCGATTGCCACAGTCTGAGCAGTTGGCGATGGCCCAAGAGTTCACCGATGGCCACATCGATCGTTCCCAATTGGAACGCCGTGTTT
>JALCBR010000084.1 GCA_028066245.1 Pirellulales bacterium
GCCGTGTGACTTCCTGGCGCGGGATGACATGACAGCGTCCGTTCGGGCCAGCGGAACAGAAATCAAGGAGACGCTCTAGTTACATCCACACGCTTCCAGCGCCTCGCCGAACCGTTGCTTCATGCCATGCGTACTCCTCATACTCAAAACGAGTACGCGCCTATCAAGCTGCGCGGCACATCGGAAAGCTTGCTCGGCATGTTGCTACATCCGCCGAGGAAGAGGTGATTTTCTGTGAGGGTATCGTGGCTTATCTGACGTACTCTTGCAGGTCCGTTGTGAGTTCACTGATGCGCTTGCTCGACATTGCTTTCGCGGCTGCGAGTTCTTCCTTGGTGCGCACAGGCTCTTTGGCGAACAGATAGAACTTTACCTTGGGTTCTGTGCCGGAAGGGCGGATCGCCACGGAGTTGCCTGCTGGTTCTAAGTCTAGGAACACGAGGTCGCCTGGTGGCCCACTGAAACTTTTTGTGCTTCCCTCTGCGTATTTGACCGTCAGATTCTTGTAGTCTCGCAGACGGGCGACTTTCAAGCCTGCAAGCTTGGTCGGCGGGCTCTCACGGAAGCGCCGCATCAGTTCCTTCATCAGCTGCATCCCCTGGGCTCCAGGTAGTGGTTGCGAGACCTGTCCTTCCGCGAATACGCCGTGTCGCAAGTAGAGTTCATCAAGCCGCTGGTGCAGGCTCTTCCCGTTGGCTTTGCACACGGCCGCCAATTCGGCCAAGTGTAGAGCCGCCACGGCGGCATCCTTATCCCGGGCGTATGTGCCGGCCAGATATCCGTGAGACTCTTCTGCCCCAAACAGGAATCCATCGGGTCCCTGTTGATCAATCACCTGCCCAATCCATTTGAAACCAACTTGTAAGTTGCCTTCGGTGCGAACTCCGTAATGTTCGGCGATCGTGGCGATCAACTCTGTGGTAACTAGCGTTTTGACGACGTAGTGGCGTTCATTCAGGCGGTTGGCTTCCTTAGCCCGCGCCAGCAAGAAGTCACACAGCAAAGCGCCGATTTGGTTGCCGGTCAGGACTCGCCAGCCGTTTCCCGCGGGGGAGAGTCTCGCTGCGGCGCCCAATCGGTCGGCATCAGGATCCGTGGACATGACCAAGTCTGCTTGTTCGGCCTCCGCTTGCTGGATGATCGAGTCAAATGTTGCCGGGTTCTCCGGGTTGGAAACGTGCCCGGGCACATTGGGAAAACTGCCATCAGGCTCCGCGTGCGGACCGAATAACTCGCAGTCGTCAAATCCAGCCCGTTTTAGCACTGGCACAACGCTCGAAGCCCCAACACCATGCATGGTCGAATACAAGGCCTTCAGGTCTCGCGGTCCAGGTTCGGCCTGAGCAACCACTGCGGAAACATAAGCTTCATCAATCTCATCCTGGCAAAAGTGAACCTGTCCTTCTCGAACAGCAGCCTGAAACGGCTTCCTCCGCAGCTCTTGGACTTGCGTTACCCGCTTGATTAACTCCGCATCGTGTGGTGGCAACACTTGGCCGCCGGTCGACCAATACACTTTGACGGCGTTGTCTGACGGGGGATTGTGGCTTGCGGTGACCATAATTCCACAATCTGACTCCGTATGCCGGACAGCAACGGAGAGTTCCGGCGTGCTACGGTAACCATCGAGGAAATACACATCGAAACCTGCGGCAGCCAGGATCTCCGTGCATAGTTCGGCAAAATGCCTTGACCGATGGCGGGTGTCGTAGGCAATCGCGCAACGCGGCGCTCGTCCGGCCGCAACCTCACCTCGCTCGCGCAACTCCAAGACATACTCGGCTAGGCCTTGTGCACTTTCGCCAATCGTTCGATCGTTAATGGTCGCCGGGCCGATCGGGTACATTCGCCCGCGTCGCCCCCCAGTTCCAAAAGGAATGCCCGTCCAAAACGCGTCATCAAGCTCTTTCCATTTGCCCTGCTCAACGTGTTCCTGGATTGCCGGTACATACTCTGCATATCGCGCTTCGGTCAGCCAGGCGCGCAAGTGGTCCTCTGCCGTGGCGCTGATCTTGCCTGTTTCGCGAGCTTGCGCTAGTAAAGACAATGGGATCGGGGATTCCATCGTTGTCGTCCTACAACCGATTTTCGGGGGGAGAGTTGCGCTTTCAGACGCGTTTTCGTATTTGCGAAGGCGACCATTGTCCACGGATCGCCCCGTTTTCCAACTGCCGAGGGAATGGCATATGATCTGCAAGAAAGGGCGTTCTTCGGCAACTTCTTCTTGGCAATCGATCTCATACCGCAGTTGCCAAGCCTCCGCGTGAGACGCTCCTGCGTGCCTTGCATCGCGAGATGAACTTGCCAATAGGGGAGATCGCCGGCAATCTTGTTGGAAAATCTTGCGAGATATCGAACAATAGGAGAAGAACCTCCAGGGCCTGCACTGATTTGCCAGCACGCCCGCAACGTTAGACTTCGCGGCAACATAGAGCCGTCAATTGTCACGAACAAGTCAGAACAAATGAACATCCAACAGCCTATTCGGAGGCAGTGATGAAACGCTTAGTTTTTTGGATTCCGCCTGTCGCAGTGAACATTCTTGGCGTCATGGGGTTTACCGCTGCGATCACATTGGCCCAAGACGTTCTGCCCAAGAGCGATATCCAGAGCCAACAGATTTCCGCAGAACAGATTGCGGAATGGATTCGACAGCTAGACGCAGACGACTTTCAGTCGCGCGAGAGCGCCAGCGAGTCACTCGCTCGCGCCGGAATGGCCGCTCTCCAACCTCTCGCGGAGGCTGCCCAAGCCAGTAGTTTGGAAGTCACAACACGCACGATGGACATTCTGACGAAACTTTATGAACGCAGTGGTGCAGAGGATCAAGCCAAGGTCAAGGTCGCCTTGGAGGCAATCGCCGCTGGCAAAAACAAAGCAGCCGCCAGCCGCGCGGACGCGATCTTAAATCCTCCTCAACCAGAACAGCCAGCCATCCCCGGTTTTGGCCCGCGAGGAGTAAACCGAGGAATTAACTTTGCCTTCGGCGGTCGCAACCTCCAGGTTTCTTCGACCACAGACGCCAACGGCAACAAGACCGTCAATGCCAAGGAGGGTGACAAAGAAGTTGACATTGAAGAGAAGGCGGATGGATCGATCAAGATGACCGTCAAAGAAAAGATCGACGGCAAACAGCAATCAAAAGAATACAGTGCTAAGAGCAAAGAGGAGTTGAAAGAGAAGCACAAGGAAGCGTTTGACCTGTACGAGAAGTACACGAACCAGATGAACGGCATCATGATTCGACCGTTGCAGTTCGCCAAACGGATGCCCCCGATGCCGGCCATTCCGGGATTCCGCATCTTCAACCCCGGCGAGCAACAGGCGGCCATGCAAGCTATTACGGAAGCGCAAAAGGAGCTGAAGTCAGCAGCCTCCGCTTTGCGGAAAATGACGGCAGGCGACGGCAAGCCCATCACCGCAGATGCCGTCAAGGAGTTGCTCAGACAGATTGAAGCAGCCGAAAAGAAGATTGAAGAGGCCAGCAAAAAGATGGGAGGTTGACCGTTTCCGTCCAATTGCATGACAAGCGGAAGCCGCGTTCCAGCCAGAACGCGGCTTCCGTTGTTTCGGTTTCATTGCTGACCAATTCGATGACGTTGATTGTGTGAACTCCCCTGTGCGCCAACGATAGGAAGTTAACAACGTGATCATGTTGGGTCGCTTCGCACCCAACTTGCATGGCATGGCCCCTGTCAGTTGATCAGGCCATTATGAAGACCCTTCTCTTCATCCCGTAAGAATCCAGGATTCGCAAGCCGTTTGCGCCCTCGCCATTCGCCATAAGTTAATAGCCGAGGCGGGGATCGAACCCGCACGGGGGTTACCCCCCACGGGATTTTAAGTCCCGTGCGTCTGCCAATTCCGCCACTCGGCCGTCAATTATCTGTGGTCTCAGAACCTCGAATCTTGAGGAGGTCCGCAGACGAGAGATCTCTTTCAACACCCGCTTGAGATCGCCCATCGTCCGGCAAGGCGATGGAGTGCCCATTGGCTAATGTTGCAAGAGCAAGTCACGGGCTGAATTCTGGTCTCAGCACACATCGACGGTAATTCTCCAGCTCATTGCCTTACGAGTGCCGACGAGCACACCTCAAGCATCGCTATCGTATCGCTTGTCACCGGGAGCGGCAATGAGCCGTTGAAACGACACTGAGTTGCCGCCTTTCGTTCGCTGGAATTCGCCGGTGATTACTACAGGTCGCATGCCTGTTGGGCGATGACGATGATGCTCTCGCCTTCACTGAGTTTGTAGTCTTGAGGATTGATGTGGAAGCGATTGTCCTTGTCATGCACGGCAATCAGGATGGCGTTGTGTTTTTCCTTGAGTTGGACAAACGCATCCAGAAAACTCTTGCCGGCGATCTCCGCAGTCACTGCCAGGCGGTAGAACTGGTTGCCGTGCGTGTGTGTCAGAAGCTCGTTGAAAACACCCATCAGTCCGCGGTTGAGCGCGGCTTGTGCCAACAGAAACCCGCTTTGTTCTCCTGTCACCACAAAGTCGTTAACGTGGCCCATTTCCAGATGTGTGCCATACTCGCTGTTGCAGAGTTCCGCGCACGTATAGACATTGCGGTTGAGTTTCTCCACGGTTAACGATGCCAGGATAGTCCGTGCATCTGCATCCTGCTCGTTCCGCATTCGTGACAGGTCCGCGAGAATGATGCACGCCTTGGCTCGGTGAATGCCGGCGGTCTCCAGAGCGGAAACTTTCGTGAAATCCTCGTTCAGGAACTGTACGTGTTTCTTCAGCGAGAGGTCCGAAAAATCCGGTTCCTCATCAAACTCGACGATCACAATAATCGGCGTGGTGTCGATCTGATTCGCCGTCAGGTGTTCACGAACGATGATCTCCGCTTTGCGGTTCCAGCCGCAGATGATGGTGTGATCATGAAAATCATCCCACTGCACAGTCCGACCCTCCCGATGTAGTCGATCAACCATGAATGCGGACACAGTGCCTGTAAACATGGCGAAGATGGTCATCCCCATGAACATGACGCCCAAGGTGACGAGGTGCCCGCCCAAGCTGCGAAACGGCGTCTCCGGAATGGGCTCACCGGCGAGCAACGTATAAATGCTGTACCAGGCGGCCTCGTGAAACTCATCCAGGTTTTCGTTTTCGCTATCGAGCGCCAGGATCGCCCCCGTGCAAACCAGCACGGTCAGCAAGATCAAACCAGTGACAATGACATATTCCACAGCTCCTCGCCGAAAGATGTACGGGAAGCTACTGGCGTATCTTGAAAACATTCCCAGCAGCCTCAGCACGCGTAACAGGCGAAACAGCCGCAAGAATCGCGCGTAGCGAAAGCCGCTGAATAGTGGCAACAGAGAGAGCAGGTCCACCCAGAAATTGATGAAGAAGCGCCGCTTGTTGGATGCAGCAGCAAACCGCAAGGAGAGCTCCACTGCAAAGAGACACGTCACCAGATAGTTAAGATCGTAGAGAGCGTCCTTCTTGCGACTGCCTTCGGGCGATTGCAATTCAACAATCGTCAGCACGACCGATACAATAATCATCCCACCGATCACCAGCTCCGTCATTGGCTTGGCGAAGAACTGGTTGAGCCGACGCTGCCAAGCACGGCCGTTGGTTGGGCCGCTTTCCCGGTTTCGATGATGAGGCAATCGGACGGCCATAAAGATTAGCTGCTATCCATCTCTCGTCCGGGGGACGATGTCCATTGTTGGACCGTTTTTGCGATTTTTTCTTCTTGGAAGTCGCGTGAGAATTTGAGGGGTCTCTTGCCTGTTCTCACTGGGAGACTGCCGGTAGAAGATAGTGATTTGACGCTGGCGTTGCCAGCGGACGACCTCCACGGCAGCTTCGGCAATTGTTGCTACTCCCGTTGTCACTGTTTCAACAAACAGGCTACAGCATTGATGGCTCATCCCACTGTTGATGCTCATACACATGTCTTCTGCTGGGGTGAGAACCCGGCCGAAGGTTATCTCTCGACAAAGACGCGAGAGAGTTGGTTGACGTGGTTGCTGCTCAAAACGACAGACATCCAAAACGAACCCGGCGATACGCTCTCGGCCAAGATGCGTCATCGGTTGATTCGCCAACTCAATGACAGCCGGCTGGATTACGCCGTTGTGTTGGCGCAAGACGCGGTGTATCGCCCCAGCGGTTCACGTGATGATGCGGCCACGCACTTTTACGTTTCGAATGATTACGTTTTGCAGCTTGCTCGCGATTGTCCGAAAGTCTGGCCGGGCTGTTCGATCAATCCCATTCGACGCGATGCGATTGCGGAGTTGGAACGCTGCCAGACGGCCGGTTGCCGGTTGATCAAGATCCATACAGCCATTCAAGGCGTTGATCCGGCCAGGCGTGAGTTTGACGCTTTCTACCGTAGAGCTGCGGAGTTGGACGTGGTGTTGATGTTTCACACTGGCTACGAGCACTCGTGCACCGTGATCTCGCAATCATTCACTGACCCTGGCAGACTAGCCAGAGCATTGGACCATGGCGGCAAGATCGTGGCAGCCCACTGCGGCACGTGCGCATTCTTCGATCCCGAGAACTATTACACGAACTTTGTGCGCATGATGGAGTTGCACGATAACCTCTACGGGGATACCGCAATCATGGCCAGCATCATTCGCTGGCGATCATTGTGGAGACTAGCTGAGGAACGACCGCACGTGCGTGCCAGAATACTCCACGGCAGTGATTATCCCTTTCCGCCTCATCGGCTGCCGTACGTGTTCCGGATTGGGGTTTTCCCACCAGAACGACACAACGCCTTTGATCTGGACTTGCGGATTAAGGAATCGTTTCAATTCTCGCCGGGCTACACCAACCAGATCATTTCGCTATTGTCTGGCGGCTGAGGACTAAGACGTTGGAGGCCGTGTTGTTCCGTTTGACGGCATGGAGTGGCATGCCTCCAATTTCGATGAAGGCTTCTCACTCAAATCTGGATCACCTGGCATCACAAGAGATCCGTTTCGTCGATGCGCATTCCACTTCCCCGATTTGAATGCACAGATTCTTTCTGCGCGGCCGCAAGTACGCCAGTTGCGAAAGTCACGATCTCATTGCGTTCCGCACCAATTTCCGCGAGCAGATCATATTCACCTGAAGCGGCAGCGAGCTCGGCGGCTGCGGGCGCGAAGCCACTGGTGGCTGCGCCGGCAGGAATGAATTGCCTGATTGCGGTCAGAGCATCACGCGGGTGGCCTGTCTTCGCCAGGAACGCGACGTAAACCTCCGCCGGTCCGGCGCCATGTTCTTCGTAAGAAAGGTTTTCCGCCTTTGCACGAAAATAGTCGCGCGCCGTTTGCCACGCTGCCGATTTCGAGTTAGCTGAGAGCAGCCCCTCAAACCAGACGGCATGTGCGGTGTATGTATCGGCAAACGGCTCTTCGGAAGCAAATTGGAACTGCTTGTCCAAACGGAGACCGTACCGGCACAGATCGAGCGCCAGACGGAGCACATCAGCGGCTTCCACCTCACGGGCGAATCGCACGACCGCACTCAAGTGCGAAGTATCCACGTGATACGCGTGTTCGCCGAACAGCCAGTCCCGGTCCGCAATCATGTCGGCGATCATGGACTCAGCCGGCGGACTTCCTGACTGCTGCTGGATTTCACTCCTCAAATTGGTTTGCAACTGGGCGTGAAGATCAGCGATCAGCAACGGCGCAACCGCCAGTCGCTGTTCGCGGGGTTGCTGCGACATCGCACTGTCAAACAAGGTGATAGCGTTACAAATCCCGTAATGATCTAAGACCTGTCGAAATCCGGCGACCGGTGCGACACCTTCATGAACAGCAACATTGATATAGTCTTCGCGGCTTTCGTCGCCTGGTGTGTAGTTCTCAAAGCAGCTGGTCGTCTCTCGCCGGTCGGTCAGGTGCCGTAAGTAGTACCAAGCATCCCCGGGTTGATCCGCTTCAAGCAGCCGGAAGCCAACCATGCGGCAGGCGTCAAGATAGCCCTCCTCGATTTCCGTCCGTAGCTTGTCATCCACGTCATCCAACTTCCCTGTCCAAATCACCGGCAACCCCAACCGCAAGCGGATGGCCATCAAGCTGGCGTCAAATGCCTGGTGGAATTGACGTTGCTCTAACAAGCACTCAATCAATCGTTGGAGCGCCGCGGTAGGATCAGTTGCGGCGGACGTTCGGAGTTCATCAAAGATCTTGCTATCCATGACCGGCATGAATCGTCGCTACGAGAAGATTCGCGGAAGGCACAGAATGTGAGCCCACGCATGCCAGTTTAATCCATGCAGGCCAAGCCGGTTATCCCCGCGAACGCAATTCAATGTTTAGTGGGACATCGATTCAGCGCGATTCCATTGACTGGCACGAATGGTCCTGTCAAAGCCCGTCAATGTCCGCGCGACGATCAAGTAAGCGATTCCAAAGCAGGTCACGATCTGCGCAAGCACAATCAACGAAAGCGATTCTGTCCCCAAGTGAAAGCTCACAGACCATGTATGCCGCGGTGTTGCGGCGATATAGATGGTTCCCAGGGGGGTCAGCGCGGCCAGCCGCGGTGCTCCTGCGAGAAAGAGCCCCACGGTCACAAGTGGGGCAATCACGGCCCAGACAAAGCCGCGAGACGTAATCGCCTTGTCCGTCGATGCCCGCGCAAAATGTGCGAATGCCGTGGCGAAGCACAGCGCGGCATAGGCAAGAGACAAACAGCACAACACAATGCAGGAACTCCAGGAGATCTTCCCGGACGCCGCTGTTGCAGCCCACATCACCAGCAAGCAGAGAATGTATCCGCGACCACGAATCCAGGCGGCCTTCAAACTGGCGGTGAGAAATTGCTTGCCTCCCAGCGGTGTCGTCAGCAAGAGTTCCAGCCGTCCGCAGCGTTCCTGCATGTTACTGTCCCACAGCCCGGCGAGAAATGCCGTGGGCACAAGTGCCATCTGCAGACACGCGGCAGCCAACATGGCCTCGCCGCCGGCGGATTCAATGAGGCGAAGTTGTCCCACCGCCAGCCACGATGGCCATTGATCCCGCATCAACAACCAGCAGGAGTACAGGCCAACAGTTACGCAGGCTAAATACAGATTGACGTTTCCTTTGAAACGACTGACGCGCCGCGCTGTCCACCAGCTTAGCGGATTGATGCCCAACAGGAGTCGGCTGGTTCTGCGGTGCCGCACCGTGCCGTAATTCTCCTCGTAGTAGTGATTGCGAAGCCGCGCAGAGAGACGGAACAAGCACAACATGATCAGGCAACCAAGTACGAGCGATACACAGGCCGCCCGCCACGCGAATTCTGGCGAGGAGTAACCACCGATTTCTCGCATCAAACGGAAAGGGTTGATCCAGGCTTCGATCCCTTCGGCAGTTGTTATGACGGGAGAACGCGCGAATTCTGCCTTCCAGGCGTAGAATCGCGGAACGAAGTACGAACCCAACAGCCCGAAGAGCAGTAAGTAGAGCAAAATGCTGACCAGGACAAGCCGTTCCAGCAGTCGCCGTAGCCAGGCGGGTTCATAGGCAACCATTGCCAGCATCAGCCCGGCCAACGCTCCGGCGAGAAGAGGAACGAAGACCAACGTTGCTGCTTGTTGGGAATCAACCCATTTGGCTCCCCACGCCGCGGCGACAAGCGGCCACCCAGCAGCCAGGACGAGTGCTGTCCGCAGTACTCCGGCGGATGCTTGCGAGAGTACAAGCTTGATATCCGAAGAAGGGGTCACCAGTTGGAACTCGGCTGACCGGCTCTTGGGAAATTGCGCCAGTCGCCAGCCAGTCAAGCATCCTCCAGCCACGATTCCTCCCAACAGGAGAGTCGTCGCCAGTCGGTGGACGGCAAGAATGGGGTAGCCAGCGCTTCCAACCCAGATCCATACGGAGATGCCCAAGACGAAGACCATCGAGGTCCCGCGCATCCCGAATGTTCGCGCCGTGCGGCGCATTTGGAACCCCAAGTGGGCGCGTAGCATGTCAAAAACCCGTGCGTGCAAGAAAGACACGCAAGGATAGAGCGCGAAACAGCGAGTGGACGGCACAGCTCGACGGGTGAGGATAATACTCTAAGTCGCGCCCCATGCGCCAGCGGGGTGTCGGCGTCCCCGGAAACGCCGTCTTCACTGTTCGCCCCGGATCATCCGGACCCTTTCTTGCCCACCGCAGCGCCAGCTCCTTTGGCCACCACGTCACTTTGACGTCGTACCGGCCTTCTGCGGGTACTTCAACTGGGCCCAAGGCGTTTCTCGCTTATCATCCCGTTGAAACATCCGATCAATGTGTTTGACATCAGCGTCTTTGCGAATCCGATGTGCGTCACCGGAGACCGTCACGATGACAAAGAAGTCTTCGCCGTCGTTTCCAAACCGGGAAACATCGGCGTCATTAGTGGTGGGGTCGAACGGGAAGTCGTCCGGCTTTGTCCAGGGGGTGGCTCGGCTGGGATGGCACTCTGCCAGCAGTGCGGTTTCGCTCATTCCATCCACAATGGCTTCACGACTGGGGGGAATGCCAGGCCTTTCAGAATCCAAAATGCCGCCGTCACCGGAAAGTGCTTGAATAGTTGTCGTGCCTGGTTTGTGGTTCTCGAACTTGGCTGCCCTGTCTGTCAAATAGATCTCAGGCATCTTCTCGATCAACTTGATGTTGTGCTCACTGTTCCATGCTTCATCCGTTTTGAATTGGTTGAAGAGTTCTTGTTTGCCTAGCTGTGGAAGAATCCACACTCTCCAACTGAGGTGCTGCCGAGCATAGAACGGTTTGTCCAAGCCGACAATCGAGGGGAACTTGTTGTTCTCATCGTAGTATTTTGAGACAGCTTGGGTGACCTTAACCATCTTCTCTGCCCGAGTCTTCCACTCAGTAGATTCCCCCTGAGTTTCTTGGGCGGCACGCGGTACTTGTTCCGCTTGGCATCTTGACAAGGCCAAGCAGGAAGATGCGACCCAAACCATCCAAATTGCAAGACGTGCTTGTAGCATGCTTTTCAGCTCTCAGAAGAGGCAATGTGGGGGCGAACTGCACATCACGGAAGAACGATCCGGACGCTCATCGATCGACTTCCGCGTCTTGGTTTCTCACTCTACGAATATACGGGCTGTTCACCGGTTTAGCTCGGTCATTCCGTCGAACTTGTGGCCGAACAGTCTTCCAGTCGACAGTTGCAGCGTCGGTATCGGTAAGCAAATCCGAAGTAGACGGGGACTGGCGCTCACCAAGGGACCGGAAGTAGTGTGAAGCTGCTTCTCCCAACACACAGACGGTTGGCTTTCTAGACGATAAATTTCTGTCTGACATCGCGCAGCACATCTAGCGCTGGTTTGGTGGCCAATTGTTCGTCCATTAAGCCTGCAGCGGGAAAGCGGCCATCGGGTTGATCGGAAAGTTGATTCCAGATGACGCAATTGACAAAAGGCTTGGCCAGTACAACGTGCAGGACTTTTCGCAGCCAACTGGCTTGCCATTGCGGCGTAGGACCACCGGCGGCAATGCGGGAATTGACGAGCGGTCCGGCTGATTTTGTCACCGAAGTACGCATGGCAGACGGTGCAGTAAGGAACACGGTCAGCGGCACATCGACAATACCCCACAAATCAAGCAGTTGGCTGATGTCGAGCAGATCGCGCGGAGGGCTGCCGTCAGGCTCGAACCCGAGATTAATTTCCAATCCCACGCCAGCTAAACCCAGACCGGCCCGTATGAGCGTATCGGCGACATAGAGCGGCGGATCAATCTCCATTCGATTCATGTATTCCGCCCAGGGGCGATCAAACGTCATGATGATTGGCGTGTCCGCATCGTACCGTCGGATGACATCCACAGTATGCACGGCGATTCGCAACCGATCTTCCGGCATCAAGGGAAGTGCCTGACCAATGTTCAACCGTGCGGCACAATTCCAAACCGCAACGCGATGGCGATAGCGCTTGACAGCCGCGGTTGTGAATTCCATCGCGGAACGGTGTAGGTCATCAAACGTCTTGGCTTCTGACTTCCCCCACGCTGGGGCTGAACGTCGATCAAAGGCGACCAGTGGTCCGGCCAGCACTTTCAGTTGACTCTGTTCTGCCCAATTGATCTGCCGATCCACGGACTCCCAATCGAAGTCTCGCTCGTTGTGTTCAACTTTTCCCCAGGCCACGGGAACGGCGGCGCATTCCACGCTTCCCTCCAGTGCGGTCATGGTGTTGGGCGAATCGACCGCATTGTCCAGTCGAATCCCCAGACCAAGCGGGATGGTGGAAGACTCGGCCCGCCGGGCTGCGATTGCCTGTTCCGTATAGCAGTCGATCAACTCATCCGCGGCATCAAGAGCGGCAGAGATAGCTTGTTCAGCGAACGCCGCGGCCGTTTTCTTCTCAAGTTGCCGCGTTGCGGCTTGCGCGAAATGCTTCTTGGCAGACGCGATTTCGCTGATCAACTTGGCGCTCGGCTCTAAGCCAGCGTCCTGCCACTCAGCACATTGCCGGCGAACACGATTAACACATCCGCGGGCCAGCTCAACTTGCAGATGGTATGGCTGTTCCCGCTCAATCAACCAAGCTGTGGAAAGGACCAGCTCACCGCGGCCGGCAATTTCCCATGGCAAGTGAACGCAACCACTTTCTTCACTGGTCCGAAGAATCTCAAAACCATCTTCAGTGCGACGTGACTTCGACGTCCAGATCGAGCGATCATGCCCCGTGAAATACGCCTGCTCGATGGCGTCGTCTCGCACCCGGTCGTGAGGATAGACCACAAATCGCATGGGCGAAGAATCGAGCGTTGAGGATGGAAAATACGACGTCAATCCGTGGTTTTGATATCGGTGAGAATATCTTTGACTGGCCGAAGCTGTGCACGTCAGCCCGCGCGCATTGAAATGGGGCAGAGGTGATATCGAGAGTGGATTCCGTTGGGAGTCTATCCAACGCATTCACCTGCTTCAAGTTAAGCGCTCGCCACCACCAGTATGAGAGAGCAATCATCCCCGAGCACCTGTGAGCGAAGTCAGTGAAGCGTTCAGGGGGCGCGACTCTGATCGACGAACGGTTGTTCAACCTCAGTTCGTCACCGGGGCTAGTGAAAAACAAAAGGTCTCAAAAATCACGTGAATTTGCTTGGAAACCCCGGCAATCCCTGCAAATCACATGAGTGGCCTAATTCGTTGACCACGCAAAACCACTGGCCTAGGATAAAGTTGATTCATCTGAAGGTGTTCACGCGAAGTCCAGTCAAGTTCTTGGCGTTGTCATCCAAGGAACTCAGCATGTCTTGCACATCGCGATCATTGCCGCTTTTGGCGCTGCTGGTACCTGTCCTGTTTGGCGGTATGGTGATGTCGCCGGCACAGGCTCAACAAAGTCGCGAACCGGAGGTTGAAGAAGTCGATCTGGTCAGCAAAGACGGAGTTCTCATCAAGGCCAACTACTATCACGGCACGGAAGATGAAGACACGGTGCCGGTGATTGTTGTCCACGGAGAAGGTGGTCAACGCTCAGAACTCGACGGTCTCGCCAAGGCATTGCAAAAAGAAGGACACGCTGTCCTTGTCCCAGATTTGCGAGGACACGGTGATAGCACACGTGTTCAAGGGCGCCCCGATATCAAACTGGACCACGAGAAAATGCGGCCCGTTGAGTTTAGCGCGGCGATAAACGATATCGAGGCTTGCAAGAAGTTTTTCATCAAGGTGAACAACGAGCAGAAAGTCAACATTGAGAACTTGTGCCTGGTTGGGTCGGGCCCACTCGGATCGGTCTTGAGTTTTTCCTATGCAGGCGAGGACTGGTTGTTTCGCCCGTTTGGCCGATTCAAACAAGGCCAGGACGTCAAGGCGGTGATCATGTTCTCACCGGTCATGCGCGACAAGACGATCCAGGCAGCCGGGTACATGGATGATCTCTCGGTGATGCAGGAAATCTCCTACTTCATGGTGGTCAACAACAACAGCACCAGTGCAAGCCGAGATGCCACGCGATTTGAAGATGCATTGAATCGCGCATCTCGGGTCAAAGCTGATGAGAAACGCATTATCCGCTTGGATGTGCCAACAACGCTGGAAGGAGCCAGTATCTTGGAAGTGAAAGAATCAGAGGAGATCTTGCGGCAGGTCAACGCGTTCATCAAGCTTCGCGTTGTGGATAAGAATCACGAATGGAAGAAACGTGAGCGAACTGGCTCATCCCCCATCCCTTTCAGTCAAGACAAATGATGCAGCGGCGCGGCTTTACGTTGATCGAATTGCTGATTGTAATTTCCATCATAGGCGTGCTGGTTGCACTCTTGCTGCCGGCAGTGCAAAGCGCACGCGAAGCGGCGCGACGCGCACACTGCATGAGTAACATGCGCCAACTGGGCATCTCTTTGCAGTTGTTCTATGACGTGCACGGCGTTTTTCCCGCCTCCGGTTGGACGACCGTTGGGGCTGGAAATCCGCAGGGCAAGTTCGTTGGTTGGCGACCGCTTACGCTTCCCTATATCGAACAAGAAAATTTGCAGAAGCTCTACGACTTCAACCAGAATTGGTGGGAAGGAACAAATCCCACCGCCGCCGGCGTTCCTGTCCTGACCTATCAGTGCCCTAGCGTGCCAACCCGGATGGACGTGTTGTCGGCCATCGCCAAGCCGCCGCGCCCAGCGATGGATTTTCCGGTGCCGATTGCTCCAACCGACTATGAAGCGATTATGGGCGTGCAACCCCGCTCGATCGATCCTGTTCTCTACAATCAATCCAATCGTTTTTCGGTCATGCACCGAAATTCCGAAGTGACGTTTGGATCCATTATGGACGGCAGCTCAAATACCATAGCGATCGTCGAGTGCGCTGGGCGACCGTTGACGTACCGTCTACACAAAGAACAGTGGGACATCCCCAATGATCAGGGGATTGGTTGGGCAGACAGCGAAGGCCCGTTCAGTCTCGATGGAGCAACAGCTGACGGTTCCGCACAAGTGGGACCGCACGCGATGAACAAGAGAAACGACAACGAACCGTATAGCTTCCATCCCAGCGGCAGCAACTGCCTGTTTGCGGATGCCCACGTGAGCTTCATCAATGAAGCCGTTAACATCAAAACTTTCGCCGCGATGTGTACTCGGGCCGGTGGCGAGGTCGTCACTTCCGGAATCCCGTAGCTCAGGCTCCACGAGAGTTTGCGGTGGCCTTTGCCGGTGGCAGCGGCCATAATGACGCCCGGCACATGAGCCCGCCGCCATCGCTCCTGCCTGCTTGCTTTCCCTCCTTACTTCCTCCTTTTCTCGGAAGCACCCATGCGCGCATTGATCTTTCGGCCCTGCTTGACAGTCATAACGACATGCCTGATTGGTCTGCTGGCGGGAGAGCAGGCGCATGCTCAAGATTGGTCGCGTTTTCGCGGTCCGGACGGCCAAGGCGTGGGACAGGTTGATAACCTCCCAGATTCCTGGACCGAAGCGAATTACAACTGGAAGGTTGAACTACCCGCTGCAGGGCACTCCTCTCCTGTCCTCTGGCAAGGCCGGATTTACCTTGCCGGTGGCAATGACAAAACGGGGGAGCGGTCATTCATGTGTTTGAACGCGGAAGATGGCTCGCTGCTTTGGAGCAAGACGTATGCGTCACAGACTTACAAGATGCATGCCTTCAACAGTTACGGGAGCGGGACGGCCGCTGTTGACGATGCCGGAGTTTACTTCTGCTGGACGACGCCGGAACAATTCACGGCAGTTTGCCTGACACACGATGGTGAAGAACGCTGGAAGCGCAACTTGGGGCCATATGTCACTCAGCACGGCGGAGGAATCAGCCCCATCGTTCACAGCGGACGGGTTCTGGTGTTTGTCGATACTGATCGCGAGGGTGGCAGCGGCAGTTTCCTGACAGCGTTGGATTCAAAAAGCGGTGAGACCATCTGGAAGACCACTCATGAGAGTTCTCTCGCGAACTATTCTGTGCCGCTGATCTACCAGCCGAAACCTGATCAGCCGCCGCAGATTGTCCTCAACAGCATGGGACAGGGAATCACGTCTTATGACCTCGAAGACGGTAAACAACTTTGGGGCCTCAAGACTGTTGCCGGTGAGCCGCTGCTGGATTTGCGCAGTGTCAGTTCACCTTACGTCGCTGGAGAACTGGTGATTGCAAGTTGCGGAACCGGCGGAGGTGGAAGCTCACTGGTCGCCGTGAAGCCACCTGCCTCACCTGGCGAAACCGCGGAAATGGCGTACCGCATCACCCGTGCTGTTCCGTATGTGCCCACGACAGTTGCCAAAAATGGCATGCTGTTCTCGTTTACTGACCGCGGCCTTGCAACATGTCTGGACGTTGCTTCCGGTGAGTTGCATTGGCGCCAGCGGTTAGGGGGGCGGTTTTTCTGTTCTCCGATCTGCAGTGACAATCGCATCCTTTGCATCTCCACATCAGGTGAAGTGATCGTCCTGGCGGCCGACAAGGAGTTCAAAGAGCTTGCCCGCAACGATTTGGGAGAAACCTGCCATGCGACGCCGGCCATCTCTGGTGGCCGTCTCTACATCCGGACGGTCCGGCATCTGTATTCACTTGGCGGAACACCCAATCAGTAGGACGTCACCCTGATTGTTGTTGGCGTGTTGGTCGAGGGCAGTGATTCTTGACGTCGACAGCTGGATGGGCTGCGTCCAAGCACCAGGTGAGGAGAAGATCAATCTCCAGGCCGGAAAAGCGCGAATCGTAGGCTGGCCAGCAACGCTGGGTTACATCCGTTCGGCCACATCAATACCCAAGAGCCATAGACCTTGCTTAATGGTGCGGCCTATCAGGTCGCACAGCAGGAATCTGCTGTCACGAAGCTTTTGCGATTCTGCTTTGAGCACCGGGCAGTTTTCATAAAAGGCCGAGGAATTCTTGGATAATTGATCGAACAAGTAGCTGGTCAACTGGTTGGGCCGATAGTCGATTGTGACTTCATACAGCGCTTCTTCAAAGCGAACAATCTCCAGCGCCAATGCTCGTTCGTGGGGGTTCTCCAACGTAATCTCTGCGCCGGGGCGCTGCCGCAATTCCACCGGATCAACGTCTCCACGGCGGAAAATACTTTGCACCCGAGCATACGCGTATTGCATATATGTCGCCGTGTTTCCCTTCTTGTTGAGCATCTTGTCGTACTTGAAGACGTAGTCGCTATCGCGATTGTGCGACAGATCAACATACTTAAGCCCTCCCAGCCCGACGATCTCGGCAACGTTCCGCCGCGCGTCGTCCGGAAGAGGATCCGCATCGTCGTCTCGCTGCTCGTTCTCTGTCACCACGGAATAGGCGTGCTCCACCGCGTCATCCAGTAAGCCGCTCAAACCAACTGTGGTGCTGGATCGCGTCTTGAATGGCTTACCGTCTTCGCCCATCACCGTTCCAAAGGCAATGTGCCTCAAGTCAACATCGGTCACGCCCCACTTTCTCGCCGCGGCAAACAACTGCTGAAAGTGCAGGCTCTGGCGATGATCGACAACATATAAGACAACGTCGGGCTTCCATTCGCGCATCCGGTAGCGGATCGTCGCCAGGTCGGACGTCGAATACAGAAAGGCACCGTCGCGTTTCTGCACCAGCATCGGTGTGTCAAAGCCTTCCAGGAAGACTACGGTAGCTCCTTCATCTCCCGCGACTGCGATTCCAGAGTCCTTCAAGTCTTGGACGACATCCGCCAGCATGTCGTGATAGAAGCTTTCACCAAGCATGTGGTCGAACGAGACGTTAAGTCGCTCATAGGCTCGATTTAATTGAGCCAGCCCGTGCGGCATGAACTCGTTCCACAACCGGAGGTTTTCTTCATCGCCGCTATGAAGTTTGGCCGTTTCTTGAAGGACGGCCTGACCGATGTTCGCTTGTTGCGCGGCAATCGTCTGCAACTTATCGTCCGACTCAACCGCAGCAATCTTGCTTCGCAATGAATTGAGCCGTTCGAGAACTTCGTTGTGTTTCTTTTGAAATCGCCCGCGCTCCTTGGCTCTTGTTTTGGCGTCCTTTTTGTCACTCGCTGCTGCTTCAGCAGCCTTCGCTTGTTCAATCTGGCTCTTTATTTTGGCTAATTCTTGATCCGACGCAGGCAACGTTTTGATAGCTTGGTGATACTCCACAAGTTGATTCACTAACCGGTACAGCCGCGATAGTTCTGCGACAGGGGCATCCTTATAAGCAGAGTCATCACGGAAGTGCTTGTACCCGTAGATGATCATGCCGAATTGCGTGCCCCAGTCGCCAATATGGTTGTCGCTGATCACGTTGTGGCCGAGGAATCGCAGCGTACGGTCCAAGGCGCCGCCGATCACAGTGCTGCGGAGATGCCCCACGTGCAGCGGCTTGGCCACATTGGGGGAGGAATAGTCGATGATGATGGTCTGCGGACTGGCAACTTTGGCCACGCCCAGACGTTCATCCGTCAGCGCTTGCTGTAATGCGTTGAGGATGACCTCATCCTTGATGCGGAAGTTGATGAAGCCGGGACCGGCGACCTCCGGAGGTTCACAAAGCTCAGCCAGATTGTGATCTTTCTGCAGGCTGTCAATGATTTGCTTGGCGACCTCTCGCGGCGGCTTTCCCAACTGTTTGCCTAGCGGCATGGCCAGGTTCGCCTGATAGTCACCAAACTTCGGGTCGCCGCTGCGGCGAACCAATTCCAAGAGCGGTTGCGGATCGTCCGTCATTCCGGCAATTGTCGCGGCAATTTTCTCACGCAGTTTGGCTAGCAGGTTCATGAGCGCGCTTGATCAGATCGAATGTCACAGAGTGTCCGCGATAGGGACAAAAGGACGGCCACAGCGGTTCAGGTTCTGTTCGCCAGCCGGACATACGATTATGCCATTCCACCAGCGGGGCGAAAGGGCGGAGAGGACACGGCGTTCCCCCCGGAGATCAGAACGCTGTTTCCCAAGAGCTATCCCTCGGGTTTGTCTCGATACTCCGCCGGAAGGTGACGTTGGAGATCCATGCTGTCATGCAATATTCGTGCAACTTCGACAAGTCCGTCATCGACGGCGCGGAACAACAGGAAATGTCGAGGCTGCCGAATCAACAGCTGCCTACTCCTGCTATTCGATCGGCTGAAGTACAGGTGATACGTCCTCGCCACTGAAGAGATGTCTTTTCGGCGTTGGCTTCCGGTGCGGTCAGGGTTGTCCGCGATGTCTGAGAGGGCTTGAACGATAAGTGACTCGTAGCTACGCCGGATACGTTCGCCGAAATTCTCATGCGTCCAGGAGAGGATCAATTCCAGGTCACGCTTGGCTGCGGGCGCGATGCGGAGGGTGGCCACAGTTATTGGCCTGAACGTTTCTTGGAAGAACCGCGACGTGCAACGTCGCGACCGACCTGAGCGACCCAGTTCTTTAATTCATTGTCGCTATTGATCAGTGACCCTTGGCCCTGATCCAATTCATCAAAGCCACTTCCCGCGAGCGACCGGAGAACTTTCAGTTTCTCGCTTTCCTCGCGCGATTGCTGTTCCAGCAAACGCAATCCTGCCCGCATGACTTCGCTGGCGTTCTTGTAATGTCCAGATTCCACGAGTTGTTCGATAAATTCGTCAAAATGCCCGGTCAGATTGACGTTTCGGGTTGGCATTGCGACCCCCTTGCGCGGAAAAGATGGTCTCCTTATTGGCAATTATTGCCAATAAAGGAGGCCCCGGCAACTGCATAGGGATTTCGGCTCCCTTGCGTCAAACAACGAATGCCAGAAACAGGCATGAACCGATAGCAAAGGCAAACGCCACCACAATGATCAGAAACGGCAATCCACCGAGATGCCGGCCGCTCACCACTGCGTGGATTGCACCGCCGAACGCTGCGCAGCTCGTTACAATGACCAATCCAACCTGAAACCAATCGGAAAACGACAATTGCGCCGCTCCCAGGACCAAAGTGAGCGGAACTGTCACGCCAAAAAGCGCCCCGGCGTAAATTCCGAAGATGAGCTCCCCCTGCGAGACGTGCAGCATCAAGAACACCAGCCCGAGCATAATAGATGCCGGGAACGAAATGGGGGAGACTCTCGCAACACCGAGGCAAAGCGCAACCTCCGCAGTGATCAGCAGCATGCCTGCCAAAGAAAACTGGCGAGTTGGCGTCGCCTCGCGGCTTGCATTCATGGTGTTTGCGCGATTTCCGACATCCGGTTCCACGTCTCCCCAACCGAATCTTTGAGGGCTGCTTAACCCTTTTCTGCCCAGACTTCAGCAATCGCGCAGACCACGGACGCAGCTTGCGACATCTCCTCCAGGCATGTCCATTCCAGCGGCGAGTGGGGGTTGTGCTCGCCGGTAGCCAAGTTGGGAGTGGGGAGGCCTAGCTCTGTGAGGCGTGACCCATCCGTTCCACCACGGATAATTTCCTTCCGTGGCGTGCGGCCAAGTTTTTCGTGCGCTGCAACGGCGTACGCGACTGCGCGTGGTTCCTTCGCCAGCCCACCTGCCATGTTGCGATATTGTTCACGCACCTCCACGTCCACTTCACTTCGCGGAAACTCTTGCATCGTCTTCTTCGCCAGGCTTCTGAGATACTCCGCGTGTTCGGCTAGCTTGGGCGTATCGAAATCGCGCAACAAGATTTTGATCTGCACTTCAGCAACGCCACCGTCAATGACGTACGGATGCACAAAGCCCTCGCGATCTTCAGTCGTTTCAGGGCTGAGCATATCGCGTGGAAGTTGTTGCAGGAAATGGGCGGCAATCTTGATGGCGTTAACCATCTTTCCCTTGGCAATTGAGGGGTGAATGTTAATCCCGCGACAACGCACGATTGCCAGATCCGCAGAGAACGTTTCTTCATCGATCACGTCGCTGCCACCGCCATCCAGTGTGTAGCATGCCGTGGCGTTCACCTTGGCGAGATCGATGTGATCCACACCGCGGCCAATTTCCTCATCACAAGTGAACAGTAGCCGCACGGGACCGTGCTGGTGACTGCCCGCTTCCAGCATGCATTGGGCGGCTTCCAAAATGGCCGCCAATCCAGCTTTGTCATCCGCGCCCAACAGCGTCGTGCCATCAGTGGTGATGATGGTGCTTCCATGCAGGTCATTCAGTTCCGGATTTTCCGCTAGCGTGATCACCTTGGTGGAATCACCAGGCAGCGGAATATCTCCGCCTGCGTAGTTCCTAATGATCTGCGGCTTGATATTCGCGCCCGATGTTTCGGGAGATGTATCAAGGTGCGCACAGAAGGCGATCGTTGGCGGCGCTGGGTCCGCCGTTCCCGGCACCGTGCCCATGACAATGCCATGCTCGTCTTGAGTCGCGTCGCTGATTCCCATCGCCCGCATTTCTTCCACGATGAGTTTTCCCAGCTCTAATTGGCTGGAAGAACTGGGATAGGTGTCGGCGTCTTCCACGGCCATCGTATCGATCGCCACGTAGCGTAAGAATCGTTCCAGTAGGCGATCTTCGTTGATCTGGATCATGGCAAGTTGTGAGATCGAGGGCTTGAGATCAGTGTGCGAATTGGGGCACAGCCGTTTGTCACTTTCGGTTTTCGGTCTATCGTCGCTGGAAGTCAAGCAAAGGAGATGTATTATCACGCATGCCGCGTTTGCTTTGACTTGGTATCAAATATCATTCGCTCTTTCCGCCCATGTCGCGTTGGATTTCGATCGCAGCTTGTGAGGATTGCCCGCCGGGGGCCAGCTTGGAGGCAGTGGCAGAAGATCGCATCATTGCCGTGTTCAACGTCGGTGGGGAGTACTACGCGTTGGACGGCGTCTGCCCGCACCAAGGCGGACCGTTGGGCGAAGGCACTTTGCAGGGCTGTGTGGTCACCTGCCCTTGGCATGGTTGGCAGTTTGACGTCCGGGACGGTCAGCAGACTTTCGCTCCGACTGTGAAGCAACCTGTCTTTCCCACTCGTGTTCGCGACGGCCAGATCGAAATCGCGCTAGATTCAGTCGAGTAGAAACGCCGTTGCAACTGCTGCGGAATAAGCGGTAGCCATGCAACGTGGATGCTCATCATCAATCCGCTTTGCCGACAAAAACGCAGCTAGCCTGGCCTTGAAGTGTGACGTTTATGTTTAGGAAGTTGACGCCCGCA
>JALCBR010000085.1 GCA_028066245.1 Pirellulales bacterium
CTTAAGCACGTATAATTTTAAAAGACCCAGCGATAGGTCCTTTGGATAGTAGGGAGAAACGGAGCTGGAAAAAGTACGCTTCTCAAGATCTTGAGCCGAATCACTGAGCCCACATCAGGTACGGCAAAATTGAACGGCCGCGTTGCATGCCTTTTGGAAGTTGGGACAGGATTTCACCCTGAATTGACCGGTCGCGAGAACATTTATCTCAATGGCGCGATCCTGGGAATGAAGCGCCGGGAAGTTCAAGAGAAGTTTGAAGAGATCGTTGCGTTTTCGGGGATCGAAAGATTCCTTGAAACGCCGGTCAAACGATACTCAAGCGGCATGCGCGTGCGCTTGGGGTTTGCCGTTGCGGCACATTTGGATTTTGAGATCCTCGTTGTGGACGAAGTCCTCGCCGTCGGCGATGCAGAGTTTCAGCGGAAGTGCTTGGGGAGGATGACGGATGTTGCCGCCGCTGGACGGACAGTGATTTTTGTGAGCCACAACCTCGCGGTACTGCAGCGCCTCTGTTCTCGTGCAATTAGGCTCCGCGATGGCCAGCTCGTAAGCGATGGGTTGCCTGATGTCGTTGTGGGTGAGTATCTTGACGAGCTCGCTAGTGCTGCCAAGACTCCTGTTATCGATCGGTCTGACCGTCGTGGATCAGGTGCGGCACGGGTTGTAAGTCTCGAAGCTGTGGGCGACGAGACAGGTGCCGTTGCGGTCGGGAGACCGCTCGCCATTCGCATTAAGTGCAGTCCACCTTCGTCTCATGCTGATGTTTTACTGGGAATCTATAACCAACATGGAACATTGGTTACCTCTTGCGACAGCAGGATTGCCGGCGATAGGGATGAAAGGCACTCAAACCATGAAGCTACATTCGAGTGCCAGATCTCCGAAGTGACGTGGACGCCAGGCCGATATCGCATCAATGTCGCCATCTATGATCGTGGCCAATTGGCGGACCATGTCGAGTCTGCTTGCGTGATTGATGTGCACGAGGGAGTTTATCAGGGGCGATCGATCTCAAACGGATTCCCCGGATCCAATATCGTACCCCACTGTTGGATGCGCCCCGAATGAATGGCTCAATGCGCCGAATTGGTCGGTTGTTGTCCCGTAGCATGCGCAAGACAGCCAACGCTTGGCGACAACGCATTGCTCGCAAGGGTCATGAGAGCTTTGTCGTTGATGTCGACTGCTTGCTGATGGGTGACGAGTGTGGCCTGCAAGCGAACAAGGTCGCGACGATCTTTGACGAGCCTTTACGACCGTCGACGAGAATGTGTGATTCGCCTCACGCGACCCTGCTCGAAAAATACAAGCAACTTGGCGAATCGCTATTCGACCTGGAGGTGCTTCGCCAGACGCCGTATTACAAGAACGCGTTTCTCAACATTGACATCTTTGGACATTATTTTGGCGCCAAGTCCGAAGAAGCCATCCCCCAGTTGATAAGAGATTTTGTTGACCAGTGGCGGGGCAAGTCAATTGAGAGAGTGACGCAGCCAGGGCAAAGTCCTCTCGGGGCTCCAGTGCTTGTCAGGCCAATCAAGCACTCCAAGATGTTTCAACTGATCGATGGACATCATCGGGTTGCCAGCGCGATCGCGTCCGGCAAATCACGACTGCCGGTGGTTTCTACTCAGGAAGGTGTGCTCACACCAATCCAAGAACGACTGCTCGACGTGTTGTGGCTCAATGGACGCAGGGAGTTATATCAGCCGATCGATCTACCGGAAGTTCAAGAGGAATGGACGCTCGTTCGCCGCTGCACTGACCGGCTTGCCAAGATGCTCGATTTCTTGGAAGGCCAACCGGACACCGTGGGAGGCTCCCATTTAGATCTCGGATGTAGCTACGGTTGGTTTGTTTGGCAGATGTCGCAACGTGGCTTTCGGTCCCACGGAGTTGAACGAGACCCAATAGCCGCATCGATCGGGCGCGACGTCTATGGCCTCTCCTCTGACTCAATATCGAGATCTGACGTCGTACGATTCTTGAGAGAGTCGACATCCCCATATGACTTTGTATCGTGCTTCAGCATCTTGCATCATTTCCATTTATCGGATCAGGGGACTTCGCCTGACGACGTGCTGCGTTTGCTCGACAAAGTAACCGCACGCTGCCTGTTCTTTGATATGGCTCACTGCGGTGAAAAGTGGTTCCGGGAGCAACTGAGCGGATGGGATCATGACGCAATTGAGCAATGGCTTCGATCCAACACATCGTTCCGAAAGGTCGTTCGGCTAGGTTGCGATGAGGATGCGGTTCCGCCTTTTCAGGACAACTATTCCAGAATGCTCTTCGCTTGCGTGAGGTAGGCGTCGGTGGATATCTCCATTGTCATCGCGACTTGGAACAACTCGGCGCGAGTTCGCAAAACGATCAATGCGATTCTCGCATGCGACATGCCAGATAGCTTTGACGGTCTTGAGATCGTCGTCGTCGATAACAACTCCACAGATGACACAGCCACGGTGCTTAGGGAGTTTGAATCAGATCCTCGCGTTGTACCTGTTTTTGAGCCAAAGCAAGGGTTGAGCGAAGCTCGCAACGCCGGCATTCAGGCTGCGATGGGCCGGCTTGTTTTGTTTGCTGATGACGACATCACGCCGCGACCACAATGGATTCGAACTTATTGGGACGCTTTCAGGTTCATGGAAAAGCCTTGTTTCTTCGGGGGGGCGCTCGAGAGCGAATTCGAAGGCAAGCCACTCGCAGACGAGTTTCTGAAATATGCCCCTGCTTCTATCACTGGAATCGACTTCGGTCCCAAGGACCGCGAGCTTGGTGAGAAAGAAGAATTTCTGGCTGCGAATTGGGCCGTGCCCATGGCTGATTTGCGGAGTACAGGTGGATTCGATGAAACGCTCGGCCTTAAGGCGAATGCCATGGGTGCCGCCGGAGAAGAAACTGCTTTGCAACAGCAGCTACGAGAACGCGGACTCTCGGCAATGTACCTTGCGGATGCCTGGGTGGCTCACTTTGTGCCAAAACGTAAGACAAGTCTTCGACACATTGGTGAGAGGTGGGAGATGTATGGTGCCTACGTCGGGCGCAAGATTTCGATAGACTACTCCGGTCCGCGTATTGGAATTTATCCTCGCTATCTCGTTAGGCAGTATTGTTCTGAGCTTGTGAAGAGTTTGGCGTGGCGCTTTTTGTCAAAACGCCGATCTTGTCGAGCCTATCTTGAGGCAAGGCTAAGGCGAGGAATTATGCGTGCGTTTCGAGATCCGGAACATTAAGAACATCTCACTGATGGAGCATTATTCGTCGGCAGTTCCCATCGCTTCGCGGACGCGTGATGGAATTGCCGCGGCGTTCCCACACGCCTACGCTCAGACGTACGGGCAAAATTGTCATTGGTCAAATTTTTCCAGTATCCAGGGGGGTGGCGCAAACGCTTCACGCCCATGCAATGGACCAGCTACGCCACCGCAAACATCACCGGCAATCCTGACGTTAAGTTCAGTAGGAAGTGAACTGTCAACCCTCTATGGTGCTCGGCAGCGCCCCCTGGCGGCACGAAACACCCCCAAATTTGACCAATGACAATTTCGCCCGTACGCGTGAGCGCAGGGCGTGTGGGCTTCCATCGCGGGATGACTTGACAGTGTCCGTTGGGCGAACGGAGGAGCAGCCGGTCAGGTGTTCGAGTGCTGCTGTAGCTCAAAGACGCGGCATTTCCCGTCCACTGCGTTGCTGAATCGGTGATCTGCACCGGTTGCAGCAAGAAGGACAGGTATTTTTCGCTGGTTCACAAAGGAACAAGAGCGGTCGCCCCGGCGAGATGGACGATCGCTCTTGTGTTTGCTTCTTCTGCGCACTCGGTGTGAGTGGTCGAGCGCGACGGACTTCAGCAGGTTGTGATGGAGCAAAGATCTTGTCAGTCGCTGGGTTTGCCGCGCGAATAGAAAAGACCTGCTAGTTGCCTCCACCGCCGGGCAGCCCCTGTAAACCAAAGCCACCCGGGGGGCCAGCGTCGGTCTTGAGGAGTTCAACTTCAAAGATAAGGGTGGCCCCTGCTGGGACGCCACTGCCACGACGCGGTTCATCGCCATAGGCCAAATCTGTTGGCACGTAGAGTTCCCACTTGGCTCCTTCTTTCATCATCTGCATGGCCTCGATCCAGCCAGGAATCAACTGAGACAGGGGGATCTGAGCGGGGACTCCTCCTTTGTAAGAATCATCGAACACGGAGTCATCAATCAGGCGTCCTCGATAGTGGAACGTCACCATGTCTGTCTTCTTGGGAGTTGTTCCAGTGCCCTTGCGAATCACCTTGTATTGTAATCCGCTGTCGGTTGTCTCTACGCCTTCGCGGAGTTTGTTCTCGTTCATGTAACGTTGACCCGCAGTGCGGTTGCCTGGCGCCTCAGCTTTGCACTTCGCCGTATGCTCGGAATCGAGTTTTTGAACGTACGAAGTGATAATCTGCTGAAACTTCTGCGGATCGACTTGCGGGTCCGCTTTGGAAAAAGCATCGAGCAGCCCTTGCACCAGGGCATCGGTGTCGATGTCAGTCAGGCCATCCCGCTGAAAGCTGTAACCTGCCTGCATGCCCATCAGGTAGCTGGTCTGTTGCTTCAGCGTTTTAAAAGGACCATCCGTGGGCACGGGGCCGCCGTCTTGATTGGCTGGCGGTTGGGTTTGAGCCGACGCCACCGTAGCTGCAATGAGGAAGGCAGAAAGCGCTGGGAAAACAGCAATAAAACGCATGAATCGTCCTTTCTGGGAACTGGCCGTCAAACGCTCAAACTGACAGTAATCTAAGTCGAGGTTCAAGCGACTTGAGGATAAGGGGCGGGATTCACCTTGAGATTATACGGGATGCATCACGATGAGTTGTCGCATTCATGTCGTTTGCCGGATTTTCTCGAATTCCGAGCCGTTTTCCTTGCCCCACCCTTTGTCATCCCAGACCCGGCCTGGACTGAAGCTGATTTCGTTGCCGTAGGGATAGAAGAGACACAACTGTGTACTTGAGAAAACAATTGAGCGAGCCGAAGATCTCCGGCCCGCTCAAATGAAGAGAACGAGAATGATATGCTTTTGGTACCAAATTAGGCCGAATTTGACAATCTCCACAACTGCAAAGTCCCCCTCCTCTCAAATGTGTGATGACCAACTGGACAGCCACATCATGGACCTTGCCATCGGACTTCTTATAATTCGCAACTTGCCAAGAGCTAATCACGCGACGGCTGACCTAAGCATTGGAGGAAACACGTGGCGGAAAAGGTTGTCATCGTAGGGAGTGGACCCGCAGGTTGGACTGCCGCAATCTATGCAGCCCGAGCGAATCTGGAGCCGCTGGTGTTTGAAGGCGCTGTCACGCCGGAGAATCAACAGCAAGGCACTCTTCCCTTGGGCCAACTCAACCTGACCACGGAAGTGGAGAACTTCCCAGGTTGGCCTCATGTTGATGGTGACGTGCTTGCCGCGTTTGCCAAGAGCGCACTTCCGGCGGATCGCTACGTCAATCTCCAACACCTTCAGGAAGCACACACTGGTAAACGTGCGGCTTTTGGGCCAGAACAAATGGAGTTCATGCGTCAGCAGGCGGCCAACTTTGGCACGAGGATTATTACTGACGACATCAAGGAAGTTGATTTCACCGAGCACCCTTTCACGCTGACGCCACTTACTGGGGAGCCTATCAAAGCGCTGGCCGTGATCATTGCGACGGGCGCTCGGGCGAACTATATCGGCTTGGAATCCGAGCATCGATTTAAGAACAAGGGTGTTTCTGCCTGTGCTGTTTGCGATGGAGCTTTGCCCCTATTCCGTAATCAGCCTTTGGTTGTCGTCGGCGGAGGAGACAGCGCCATGGAGGAGGCGAGCTACCTGACGAAGTTCGCCTCTAAGGTATATGTTGTGCATCGTCGTGATGAGTTTCGCGCCAGCAAGATCATGCAGCAGCGCGTGCTGGAAAACCCCAAGGTTGAGGTCAAGTGGAATTCCGTTGTCGAAGAAGTGTTGGGTGATGATGTTGTCTCGGGCGTCCGAATCAAGAGCACGGCTGACGCGTCTACCGAAGAGTTGTCCGCCGCTGGGATGTTCCTGGCGATTGGCCACACGCCCAATACCGATTTTCTCGGTGGTCAGCTGGAACTGACGGATAAGCGGTACATCAAATGGACTCAGCCGTTCCGCACTTGGACCAGCGTGGAAGGCGTCTTTTCCGCTGGCGATGTCTCTGATGATTACTACCGTCAAGCGGTGACTGCGGCAGCTTCCGGCTGCATGTCTGCGCTCGATGCGGAGCGCTGGTTAACGCTAAAAGGGTTTGCCGAATAGACCCAAACCCACTGTTCTTTGTGGTCACACTCTGGTAACGCTAGGAGCAGAACACAAGCTTGCTCTTCAAGGCTTACTCTTTGACTTTGAGTGCGGCGAGCCAATCCATCTTATGGATGGATCGCTGTACGAACATGTGCGCCGCGAGCGCGAAGAAGACGGAGAGGAGTAACGTCTTGATTACAATTGCGTTTGTAATCACCACCGGAATGCGGAACAGATCGGTCCCGTAGGCCTCCGTCATGGCCACACTCAGCAGATAGCCCAAAGGGATGCCAAGGACGGTGCCTACTAGGTTGACGACCATGCTCTCGCGCAGGTAGAGCATTCCAACTTCCCAAGGTCCGTAGCCCAAGACACGGAACGTCGCAGCTTCCGGTGCTCGCTCGGCCAGGTTGATCAAGGACGAATTGAGCACGCTGCCAAAGAAGATCACACCTGCAAATCCAATCAGCAAGTAAATCAGAATCGACTGCGTCTCAATAACTGTTTCCGTCAGGTTGTCAATTGAGTCTTGACGTGCGGTTGTTGATTGAACTCCCGGCAATCGCTTCAGTTCTCGGTCCAGTTCACGTACTTCTCGTGGAGAGCGGCTAACGGACAGTGTCGCGCCGGTGAGCGTGTTCTCCTCTCCGATGAAACTATTGAGGAACTCAAAGTCCGCATACGTCGAGAGCCCCAAGTAGCCATCTGCCACGGCAACAACTTGTGTCTTGCGGACTCGGCGGTCGCCACGCGTCGGTTCGATCTCGACATACCCTCCCGGCTTCACATGAAGGATTTCAGCCAGACGCCGGCTCATCAGCAGTCCGGATGTTGGCACACGAAGCCGATTGCCCGCCTCGTCTCGCGGCAGCGTCAACACACTGCTGGTAACGATGCCTTGAATCCCGCTGCGGTGAGAGTAAGGACCATTGCGAAACGTGCAAGAAACATCCAGCACCGGTTCCGCCCAGTCGACTCCCGGTAGATGTCGAATTTCGTACAGCGCGTCGATCGGTTGTTCGTCCTTGAAAACCAAGTCACGGTCGCTCCGCTGCACCAATCGAAACTGAAAGTCAATCAGCATGACGATTGAAGCTTGCATCATAAACCCGGTGATCAGAATGCAAGTTCCCATCATCGCGGCAAACAGTCCAGCCAGCGTGCGAAACCGGTTGCGAAAAACGCTTCGCAAAACCAGACGTGAACTGAAACCAAACTGCTTCCAGAGCTTAGTAAATCGTTCTAACAAAATCGCACCGCCAGCGGCTGGCGGTTTGGGGCGCATCGCTTCTGCCGGCCGTAGTTTGAGCACTTTGCGGGCACCATATGCGGCCCCTGCCAGAGCGCAAGCCAGGCTGATCCCCATACCAACCAGCATGGCGCTGGGATAAGGACGGTTGGTCAGTTCAGGAAACTCGTAGAATTGCGCGTAGATGCTAGTGACAAACTCCGCCAGCACAAAACCCAAGACCGCTCCCACAACACCTCCCACGAAGCCGATCATCAATCCTAACTTGAGGAAGTGCCAACCAACTTGGAGGTCGCTGTACCCCAACGCCTTGAGCACGCCAACAATTGTCCGCTGCTGTTCCGTCCAGCGCGTCATCATGATGTTGAGTACCAGCGCTGCCACCGAAAGGAAAATGAACGGCAAGATGTTAGAGAAAGTGGCAATCCCCTCGATTTCCTCGGTGAGAAATCGATTGGAGAGCTGATCCCGGGCGGGCGTTGTGCCATACACTCCGTAGGTTGAAAGCCGATTGTCCAACAATTGCAGTAGGGCATCGGGGCGATCACGAACAGGTGGTGATAACCTGCCAATCACTTGGTTGGCTGCGCCGCGAAAATCGTAGACGTCTTCCGCAAAAGATCGCTTCAAATAGAACACACCAAAGTGCTTCGGGTCCGGAGTGACAGCCCCAGGCCCAAGGAGATAGACAAACTCGCTGGAGAGCGCTGTGCCGACGACGAATAGCTCCTGCCGGCGGTTGTTGAGGATCAAATGAATCCACGTGCCTGGCCGCAGGTTGTGATAGCGGGCGAATGCATCATGGATGATGACTTCGTTGTCGCGCTGGCCCGTGAAGTAGCTTCCTCGCTCCAAGACAATGTCATTGACTACCGCCGAGTCTTCATCTGGCAGAGAGAGCACCTCGCCGTTGAGCAGGTCGCTGACACCATCCAGATCAACAGTGGCAAAGAAGTGGATCCGCGAGCGGAACTCAGTGACTTGCGGGAAGTCTTCGATCACTTGGTCGATCTCAGTCAGCGGAGCCTTCTTCAACTCCACCGAGAAATCAGCCATCTTGCACTGGGCGTAGTACTCATCCTTGGTCAGCGAAATGTTGTTGTAGACCGAGCTGAGTTCGACATAGACGGCAACACCCACGGCGATGATGCTGATGATTGCCATCAGCCGGATCCAAGTGGCCCGAAACTCACGCAGCAACTTGCGGTCCAGCGTACTCACCAAACGATCTCTTCCGCAGATTTGGGATGCGCGTTCTCCTTGACCTCGACAACTTCACCAGAACGCAGCCGGATCACCCGATCGGCCAACTCACCAATGGCCGTGTTGTGCGTGATGATGATCACCGTCTTGTTGAGTTCACGGGCCGTGCGTGAAAGCAATTCCAAGACACGCTTGCCAGTATCAAAATCTAGCGCTCCGGTCGGCTCGTCACACAACAGTAAATCTGGGTTCTTGGCCAGCGCGCGCGCAATCGAGACTCGTTGCTGCTCTCCCCCTGACATTTGCGAAGGGAAATGCTCGATCCGATGCTCCAGCCCAACCAGAGCCAAGGCATCCGCGACATCCATTGGCTCGCGACTGATCTCTGTGGCCACCATCACGTTTTCACGTGCGGTGAGATTGGGGACAAGGTTATAGAACTGAAACACAAACCCGACGATCTGCCGGCGATACTTGGTTAAGGCGCGACCGTTCATCGTGGAAAGATCTTCCCGTTCAAACAGAACGCTGCCGTTTGTTGCGCGATCCAGCCCACCGATGATGTTCAGCAGTGTGGTTTTGCCTGAGCCACTTGGCCCAACAAGCACCAGCAACTCTCGGCGATAGATATCCAGCGTGACATCGCGCAGAACTTCGACGGAGACTTCGCCCATTTGGTAGGTACGGCCAACTCCACTCAACTGCAACAGCACCTCTTTACGTGTTGCCGTGGGCAACGAGGTGCTATCCCGTTCTTCTGGCGTTGTCATGAAATCCGGGTGCCTATCTCAGTTGTTTCTGCGCCAACTATCCACTGTACCTTATACATCTCCGCTCAAATCATCACTCCCGACGCCGTAGAAAGCTTGTGCTGGAATGCCGCACCGGACTTGGACCATCTCCACGATCTCATCAACGGCGCAATCGGAAATGGCTTCCACGAATGATTCCGCCGGCTGCCTTGCCACCGTATAAACTTGGATCAGCTTGAACTGTCCGCCGGCGGCTCTGATTTCGTTCAACCGATCAGCAAATGCGGCTAATTCCTGCTCGGAAGGTGGCTTGCCATGAATTCTCATAAAGAGCGCCTGAATCACAATCGGCCGACGCCGTGCCGCGTCCGTGATGTTATCCAGCACTTGGCGAAACGGAATCGGTGTGCGCTCGACAAGCTTATAATACTCTTCCGTGCCAGCTTCCAGCTTTGCCCAGATCTCACCATTGTTGCGATCGAGATACTCTAATCCCCGCTGCACATGAGGGCGGTGGAACATGCTGGCGTTGGAAATCAGTACCATCTTGGCGTCGTTCGCATGATGCTGGGCCTTGATGTCCGCGCACGTGGCGATGATTTCGTCGAAGTTACGATACGTTGTTGGCTCACCGTCGCCACTGAAAGCAATATCGTTAAGCCGCCGTAGTGCGGTGGGTGTTTCTTGGAATTCACTTGTTTTAAAAATTTGTCCGCTGCGAACGAAGGACAACATCGAGTCCAGCTCATCCACCAATGCCTGCATATCCACGAAACGGGTTTCGCTCTGTCGCGTGCGATCTACCTGGCAATAAATACAATCAAAGTTGCAGACTTTATCCGGGTTTAGGTTGACCCCGAGGGAGATTCCATGTGAGCGGCGGCTGAGCACGGGGTAAACAAACCGGTTCTCTGCAAATGTACGCTCGTGGTGCGTGTGCAGTGGAACGACTCGCAGAGATGCTTCACCTTCTGCCCTTGCCGGCAGGCTTTCTCCGCCGGAGTTGGGGAGCCCTGCAGAAGCAGGCTCGGCAGATTGGGGTTGGCGGGGAGGGAGCGACATGTTGTGGAGCAGCGGCAAGCGGAGTTCATGCAAGCGTGGTGCAGGTGGTTAGCTACATTTTACGGAGAGGACGGCAGCAAAGAAATGGGCTCTGCGGCAAGCACCGCCTTGCCTTCCTCGATTTGCGAATGCTCAGAATAACTGACACATCCGTCGATTCCAGAACCGGGAGCCGGTGCGAAGCTGGTGAAATTAGGACAGGATGAACCCTGCTGAAGGATCGGCAAACCGCAGCCCGAAAGAGTATGATGACACGGCGGAGTGTTCGGCAGTTCCCCCATCGGCAAAAATGATCTGGAAGAATTGAGAACATCCGTGTCCTTGACGAAGGAACATTCCGCGCCGCCTGTAGCACCTGCCAACGTGGTAGAGCTGGAAGAACGGATCCATGCCATTGATCCGGCAGCATTTTTTGTAGCGCCGCGTGTACTGCGGCGGGTGATTGTTCATGACTGCTTGTTGGCAAGCTTGAGTATTCAAGCGCCGGATCATCCTTGCTATGTGATCGGGCATGACGCGCTTTTGGATCTCGTGGCACGAGATGAGCTTCGCCCCAGCCCTCGCCCAGTGCCCGAGCTGGTCATGTTGCTGGAAGCGGTTGACGCTGAAGAATTTGCCGCTCGTCCGCACAGCGACATCTTTCGCGATGCACAGCGTTTACTGTTGCATGCCCGTGTGCACGCCGCCTACCAAAAGCTCATCAGCGCTAGAGCGTTCTCACCAACAGTTGTGCGGGAACGGATCGACGCAATTGGTCATATCGAGTTCTCAGAAATCCGGCTCGTCTTGCGGCAGGACGACCTTGTGTTGCCACCCCGTGATGATCGAGCAAGGTTCATTGAATTCGTTGCCGTGTTCCTAGAGCAACATTTCTTTGACCCAGAGGCGCTCTCGATCACGTTTCCCAGCCTAGCTGACTCGAGGCAAGGCATCCTTGCGATTGTTCAACAAGACATTGATCTGGATGATTGCCTAGCCGGGCTCAACGTCGCTGAGCTTTCGAGCACATCTTTGAGCCATACTCAAGCATCAGATGCCGGAGGTCAGCAGTCACCCGTTGCACACTTGGACGAAGCTTTTCTCCCAACCCCGCGTGGCATCCAGCGGCTACTGAATCGGGCCGAGCGAGCCGAACGAGTTGGGAACAACGTGCGTGCAGCCATTTGCTACTGGCGTCTGGGCCGGACGGCAGAAACCGGCACTGCAACGGGAATTCCCGCCGATGCTCTGCAACGCGCGACCCAGAATCTCGAAACGCTCCGAAATCGTCTGCAAGTCGCGATTGGCTTTGATGATGCGGAGGCTCAGCGGTGGGATACCGCGCTGGATGCGCTGCTGCAGGCGACTGACCAGTATATCTGGCCTAACGAAGCACGGCTGCTTTACGACCTGCAGAAAGTGTGCGTGGATACGGAGCGGGAGATTTTCACGGTTGACCTCTCCGGCTGGCTGGCCGCCTGGGGAAATCGTCTCATACTTTTCTCTGGACGGACAGGCGTCAAGCTTGGCAGAGCTTGTTGGCGTGTTTGCCTAGTCCTATGGGCGTGCTTCCGATGGGCTTTTCGGCGTTGGATTTTGCGGCACCCTGTCCCTCCGTCAGGAGATTCCGAGCCTGAAGCTCCCGAATCTCTCCTGGCGCAGCACAATGGGAAGTCTCCTCGCCGTCGACGCTATCCGGCGATCCCGCCGATCCGTCGCTCGCTACCGGCGCAACGGGAGGTGCTGATGTGCAAGCATCTGCGAACGGCGGAGAAAAAGCTTTCGCTGGCGCGGATCAATGAAGAAACACGGCAAGATTTGGCGCAGTTGCTGCAGCGGGCAACTCACGCTGCCGAAGACGCCATGCGTGACAAACTACGTGGCCGGCTGGAAGGCGCATTTGATCGCTTGGGCATCCGCGGACAAAATCTGGCCGAGCGTGTTTCACGGAAGAAGTTAATTGAAGAGCTACTAGACCAGACCGCCCGACGTGGTTTCTTGTCGATTGGCGATCTCCGCGACGCCATCGCGCGGAATCGAGCCAAGCTGCCAGATCTTGAGGGTTTGGGAGAGTTTTTCCGCGGTGATTCCTTGTTGCAACTCAATCGTAGATTGTCTCGTTCCCTGGATGGCGTCTATCGCCCTGCGGAGGTTTATCTGCGCTGGCTGCAACGAATCAGTTCGTTGGCATTCGCCAACCGTGTGGGGCGTTTCCTTACGCGATTTATGGCGCTTCCCTTTGGCGGCGCTTACATCATCTTGGCAGGCTTGCAGTACCTCGTCGATCACATCGTGCACAAGCCACCAGTTCCCGAAGGTGCACAACCGGCTCCCGGCTTGACGTCACCGATTCTAGTGCTCCTGCTGGGCGTGGCTTTGATCGGCGTCATTAATTCCCAGCGCGTACGAGACGTCTTGGTCCAGGTGCAGCGACTGTTCCGCCGGGGAATGTTTCTGCTGATCGCCTTGTTGATTGATGTCTTGGGGCTTCCCATGGTCCGCAAAGTTCTCCGCAGCCAGGGCTTCCGATGGTTTGTTCGCTGGCTCGCCAAGCCGCTGTTGGCAACGGTTGTGGTTTGCCTGGTATTGCTATTGGCAGGTGTTTCCTGGGGACTTGTTGGCTGGATTGCGGCTGGGACGTTTGTCGTCGCCAATGTTGCGCTCAATTCTCGCTCTGGGAGAGATCTGGAAGAGGCAACGAGCGAATATGTTGTCCGAGGGTGGCGAAGCTTTCGCATCGTCGTGCTTGCCGGTTTGTTTCGCTGGATCGTTGATTGGTCCAAGCGCGTCCTTAGCGCGGTCGACCGAGCTCTCTACACCGCCGATGAATGGCTTCGCTTTCGCAAGGGGGAGCAGCGATTTACGTTGATCGTCAAAGCGATCGTCGGTTTCGTCTGGTCGCTCATCCGCTATGTGATTCGCTTCGCAGTGAATTTGTTGATCGAACCACAGATCAATCCGATTAAGCACTTTCCTATCGTGACGGTGTCGCACAAACTGCTCTTCGCGGCTGCCGAGCCGGCGGCCAACTTACTCAGCGGCGCAACGGCCTACACCTATGGCGAAGCCTTGTTGATCATCGGCAGTGTCATCTGGCTCATCCCCGGCATCTTTGGCTTCATGGCTTGGGAACTGAAGGAGAATTGGCGACTGTATCGGGCCAATTTGCCGATCAAGCTCAAGGCCGTGATTGTGGGACATCATGGCGAGACGATGGTCCGCATGCTGAAGCCGGGCTTTCATTCAGGCACAATTCCCAAAGCTTTCAAGAAACTGCGTAAGGCGCGCCGCAAAGCTCTGTTGAAGAATAACTTGACCATCCTTCGCAAAGCTCAAGAGCCGTTGGCGGAAGCCCGGCATTTAATTCGTGATTTCTTTCAGCGTGAGATTATCCAATTGCTTGCGGATTGCTCTGCTTGGAAACATCAGGTCACGCTGGGTGAGATCCATTTGTCGACCAATCGTGTTCAAGTTGAACTCAATTGCGACAACTGGGCCGATGCACAAGCTGTAATTTCCTTGGCCGATCAATCTGGCAAACTTGTTGCCGGCGTGGAGAACTCCGGGTGGATGAATCAGCTCGACCACGCCGACAGGCTGATCATCCGCAATGCGTTGATGGGGCTGTACAAGCTTTGTGGAGTCTCTGTGATTCGCGAACAGATCAAAGCGTGCTTCCCGGCGCACGACTTTCATTACGACATCGATGAGCGCGGTTTGGCGCTTTGGCCGCAGAACGATTTCACAACGGAAGTGATCTATGATTTCAGCTACGGTCCAATTCTGCATCCCACGTTGATCTCTGGGATCACACCAGCCGCTTTGCCGACATTGGCGACCGAAGAGATTTTTCTTTATGAATCGACGCTCCCTTGGTCAAGCTGGGTCACCTATTGGGATGATTGCATGCAGGGCGCGTGCCCTCTGCGGCGGATGATAAGCGAGTTCCGGGTGTTGCCAGCGGCAGAGACCAGAGTTGCTAGCGGAAACCAGCCTGTGATTGCACCGCTTTAGATCCGCATAGGTCACTCAAGTCAAGCGCCGCACACGAATTCGAGCTTGGTTTGCTATGGCTATGTCCCTTCTGGCGGTTGCGAGCTATGATCGAAGTGAAGCAGAGGCATTAATGGTCACGACAAGACAACGTCCCGTAGTGGGCTTGAGGTGAAAGGACATTCCATGCCGGTGCACATGGAATTGGCGCGAATCATCATCAGTGAGATAGATGACCGGCAAGTTATCTACCTGCGCGAAGTTGATGGACCGCGAACGTTTCCCATCTTGATTGGCATTTTCGAGGCAACAAGCATCGCGAGACGCGTCAAGGGTGAAGCGACTGCCCGTCCTTTGACGCATGACTTAATTGTCACCGTGGCAGAGCAACTCGGAGGGGATCCTCACAGCGTTGTCATCAGCGAGCTCAAGGATCACACTTATTACGCACGACTGCGAATTTCTTACGAAGGCGAGCTTGTCGAGATCGATGCTCGCCCGTCGGACGCGATTGCCGTTGCCGTGACATGCGATCCCCATTTGCCAATCTACGTGGCCGAGGATGTGCTCTCCGAGTTAGATGACGAATTACCGTAACCTTGTCATCCCGATTAGTTCATTGTGGGAGCAAGTGAGTTCGCGCTGAGCAAGGCGGCGGTGCTTGCTTCACCTAGATTGCTGCCAGGTTTGTCTTCGTTGTGCTCTTCGGCTTTCCTTTGCCAGAGGATGTCTCTCCGCGCGGATGCTGCCAAGCCGCTGACAAGTGCCGCAAAGAAGAAGAAGTACATGTGCAGGTGGGGGACAATCGCCACGTCATGAAACATGCCATTGATCAGGTAAGCTGCCAAGAACGCCAGGAAGACCAGCGCGAATTGGCGGACCTGAAGCGGTGAGGATGGGCTTCTCCACAACCGCCAGGCGTCAACCGCCCACGTGGCGAGTAGCGCAACAAAAACTCCAGCGCCCAACAGGCCCGTCTCAGTCAACAGAGCCAAGAAGACATTGTGTTGCACGTAGGGCCGTGTCTTTTCCAGGTTCAATCCCTGCGATCGATCTGACACATAGTTCTTGTTGCGTTGAGCGTATTGTCCGAACCCGCAGCCGGCCAAAGGCCGGTC
This sequence comes from Pirellulales bacterium, assembly GCA_028066245.1. Classification (GTDB taxonomy): domain Bacteria; phylum Planctomycetota; class Planctomycetia; order Pirellulales; family S012-138; genus CALJLD01. The sequence goes on from JALCBR010000085.1 coordinate 15,636, forward strand.
AAGAAACATCTGCCAAGAAACGGCCGCCAACAAGGGGCGAAGTTCGGCTGATTCCGACATATCAGCAGCGGTAACATCGCGGTCTCGTTTAAACCGCGTCAATGATTCCCACCGAAAGGCCAGGAACACGCCGCCGGCGAGCAGACTCGCCACAACTAGCCCCACGCGCGCCCGCGGCGTTAGCTCCGCGGCAATCATGATCAAGAGTGCCATAGCCGCCCCTGCCCAAACACTCCGCGTCAGCGAGTAGTAGATGCCGCACAGAGAGACGAGCATCACCCCAACCAAGATTAGTTTTCCCAATCGATCGACATGCCGCCAAAACGTTAGCGCGCAACACATGCACAGCGTGATGATCAATCCACAACCGGTGGGATTCAGAAAAGGGCCTCTCCCGCGTCCCAGATATTCGGTGAACTTCTCGGAACTGATATAGGTGGGAAGCACGAATGTCCAAAGTTGGTGTACTTCCGCGGCGGCTGTAAACGCTAGGTACAAGCCAAAGATTGCGCATCCACCACAGATCCAGATGATTTGCCGCGAACTGATCGCCGACTGCCGCGCGATCCAATACATCACAAAGGGCATGCCATAAAAGAACACCAATCGACTGGCGGGTTGATTGTTGTTGATGGTCCAATCGTGTGAGATCGCACTCAACCCCAAGACAGCCAAGAGCGCGACGAGCAAAAACTCCGATTTTCCCCAAGCCTTGGGGTCCGCCAATCCCATTTTCCAAAACACGGCGAACTGCGCGGCCAAGGCGACCAACAGCGCCCGATCCAAGGTCACCGGGATCGGCTTTGCGGGAAGGTGATAGAACGCATGTCCGAAGCAGGTGCCGGCTAACAATACGACCAGACACCCCGCGATCAAACCGCCACGGAGCATGATGACGCCTGCCCACAGCAATCCGGCAATTGCAAAGATCAGGTAGAGCACTTGCATGGCGTCAAGCTATGGTCGATCTGGATGGGCGAATGGTGATGCCCTGAAGCGGCCGGGAATATGTCCATGGGGCCTGGTTTTCATTCACCGGCCGAGCTGGTTTCTTTTACCTGTCGAGTCCAACTGTGTCGCTGGATCATCTTCGGTGGTCGGGCTCCATTGCACGGGAGCCAGATCGGGTGGAATCGGCAGTGAGTCAATCCAGCGACTGATGACACCTACCGCTGCCATGTCGCGGTGCATCACACCGACTGTCGGCATCGGCTTGGCACCATCCAGCAGTCGCCGGATAAGGAGTGACCGTGATGGGTCGCCAGGTCGGACGAGTAACGAATCTGGCCCCATGGGCGTCAGTGGTTTGATGCCGAGAAGACGTTTTTCGGCAAGCGGCGTCACAAAGCGAGCGTCGAAATTCGCCCGAACTCCACCCGGTCGATGACAATGAGAACAATTAGCATCCAGGTATGACATCACGCGATGTTCTAGGGGCGTGGAGACATCGTCCAGAGGCGACAAACGCTGAGCGCCTGTCAGCTCGGATTCCGTGAGTTCTCGCGTGAACAGGCCAGCATGATTCCAGGCTTTGAGTTGGTTCTCGATAACTTTGGTGCTGAAGACTCCAAAGCCTGGATAGGCGTAATCACCGTTCAGTTGCCGCGTATTCACGCCGAGAACGTATCCGGCTTGCTTGGTATGGCAAACCATACACGTGGCGCGACCAGGGTAGAACCATTGTTGGTTCACCGTTTTTCCGTCCGCAGTTGTGACTTCGATATCTTCGAAGTACCCATCGTCAATCAGTTCGGCATCCGTCTGCTGTTCATTCCAGACATAGGTCATGCCGTAAACGCCATCCAGGCTATCGCGAACCAGAATACGTGTCTCCAACTTTCGTAGCTCGTGTGGGTTTCTCGCGTCTGTTGGCAGATCAAAGTGTTTGATGAACACGGTGCCTGGGGGAAAACGCCAGTTACCAAAGCTGGAGTAAGCTACGCGGTCCGTCTCTACATCGGGGTCCTCGCCGTTTCCTGGCAGCATGATCCAGCGCCGCTTCTTGGCGCCGTCTGACCACAAAGGCGAATTCACGCCGTAAGGATAGACACCAAGGCTTGGGGTGAGGGAGGCGGTATCTTCAAACAGTCCGGTCTGCGAAAGCAATTTCGGAAGCGGCGAAGAGATCTCCGCATCACCACGTGTGAGTCGAAAGATAACGCCATCTTCTTTGTTGGCATCCCCCAGGACCACAATCAGCGGCTCACCTCGCGTGTCCAAACCAAAGGATGCCAATCCCGTCTTGGACGCCACAGGCAGGTTGAGCAGTTCGACGTTCGAGACAACATGTTGTCCGTCATGTTCCAAGGCCCAGATGCGCCCGGATCCGTTGTCACCATAAATGTACTTGCCGACTAACTCCGGAAATCGACTTCCACGATAGACAAATCCGCCGATCACACAGTTGTCTCCATGTAAGTGCGGGTAATCCCATACGGGCGGAGCTTCGACTCCGTAGAACGGATCCGGGCGCTTGCCGTGTAGGTAGGTTTCCTCACGTGCCAGTCCGCCTTCGGCGTAACTCCACTGATGATTGCTGCCGGAAAAAGCGATGTTGACTTCTTCCCGGTGCTGCTGGCCGACGTCGCCAATCCACAGCTGTCCCGTCACGGGATCGAACGCCATTCGATGTGGATTACGGAGGCCGATCGCCCAAAACTCTTCCAGCGCGCCGGGTACACCGGCAAAGGGGTTGTCGTTGGGGATGTCATATCCGCTCGTGACGCCATCAACAGGTTGTTTGCGAGGCGGATGGCTGACCGCCGCGCCGCGACGATCAACGTCAATCCGCAGAATGCCGGAAAAGAGCTTCCGGTTGATTCGCTGGCCATTCTCATACTCGTCCGGTTCGTTTCCCCCTTCGTCTCCGACGCCAACGTAGAGAAAGCCATCAGGCCCAAAGGCTAAGGCTCCGCCGTTGTGCCAGATGTTTTGATCCGCTTGGTCGATGAGGATTTCGCGAGAGGAAGGATCGGCCGTTTGTTTCCCGGGCGGCACGGTGAACCTTGCCAAACGATCGCGTCTCTGATCGTCAGCTCGGGCCGTGTACCAAACAAAAAACTCACCAGCATGGGCAGACTCTGCTTGCCCAAACTCTGGATGCAATACCATGCCCAAAGCGCCGTCATCCTCGTAGGGCTCACGGTCAATGGAATCAAACACATCGAGGAATAGCGACTTGGACGTTGTCCCTGGATCATCTTGGATGACCTGAATGGTGCCTCGACGTTCCAGTACAAACAGGCGGCCTGTGCCGTCATTGGCCGGCAACACGGCAGTCGGCTCAAAGAACGTCACGTTCGGAAAAGCATTTTCCGCTGCCCACAGCGTCTCGCTTGGCGGTGAAAGCGGCAACTCGACGGTCTCGTTCTCATCACGCGACCAGATCCCGTGCCGCGGCCAAAACACATAGGCCATCGCCAAACCAAACAGGACCATACCCAACGCATAGCGGATCAAACGGCGGTTGAGTCGCGGCGCTCGTAGTCCGGGAATTTTCCCCGATGAGAGTTGGTAATGGAGGGCCGGCGAGTTGCCCTCGGAAGGTTGTTGCGATTGACTTGGCATGGTGGGAAGCAAGGCTCTGGCTTGCTCTCTCTTCGGGTGTATGAACGGGAATCCCTCAACTCTAGCTTTTCCACGGCGCCGCCTGCTGCTTGTCCAGTTGCTCCCCAGATCGAGTCAGCAGGTGTCAGTGCAGCCCATGGCTCTCCGGACGATCGACTCCGAGGCTGTCCACCAATCGCTACAAGCGGAACAACAATCCTGCCCGGATACGATGAAATTCTTTCGGAGGGAATATCGTAGCGGTTGGGAGGTCTAAGAGACTGCGAACGCCAGCGTGCGTATTCCAATCGAGCCGACGAGTGAGGCGAGTTTCGCATGGCTCGGAGATCGCTATGCCAATCGATCAGCGATCTACCGCGTTATATCCAAAGGGGACCCTCGCCCAACACCTCAGCGAAGATTCCGTATCGTGGCCATGTGGTTGAACACACAGGAGGCAGTCTTTGGGTGACTTGCTGGGTATCTTGTGCGTTCTGACGTTGGTCCTGTGTTTGATTACATTCCTCGGGCACGGGATCTGGGTCGTGCTGGCCTCGTTGTTCGCGCCTTCAGCCAAAGAGACCTCTGTCCAGGCAGCGGGCATTCAGTCGCGCCCTCCACGTCCCCGTTGCCATGTTTGTGGCCTGTTGCCAGAGAACGACGATCAGGCGTGCCGCAGGTGCGGGACGCGGCTTCTGACTATTCCACAAGCGGCGAATGCTCGGGACGCCTTGGCATCTGTCGAAGATCAATTGAGAAGGCTATGGAACCTTGGTCAGGTCGATCAGGATGCCTATGAACGCGTCTTCGGGATCCTGCGTGCTGAGCAGCAACGCCTTGAGTTGGATCAAAGTCCGGCTGCGCCGACCGAGCAACATGATGTTGGAGCACGTGTGCCGCCGCTGCCTGCACAACGCAACGCCGAAGCTCGCCACGCCACGACCACTAAGCCGCAACTGCCACTTCCTTTTGGAGAAACGGCAGGAGTCACGGTTCAACCCCCAGAACCGTCGATGGACATGGTTTCGCTTGCGATATCAGGAGCAGTAGAGACAGATCAGGCTGAACCGGCAACCATAAAGAACTCGACGCAAGACGATGTCGCTCGCGTTCCCGTCGCGCCGCGAAAAACCTGGGGGGAGGTTTTCGCATCCTTTATGGAAGAGCGCCATCTGCGCTGGGGGGAACTCGTCGGCGGTTTGATGATTGTCTGCGGATCGATCGCCTTGGTGTTGAGCTTTTGGGGACAAATCGCTCAACGGCCATTCCTCAAGTTCTTTGTTTTCAACGGAGTCACGGCTGGACTGTTTGGGCTGGGGTTCTATACGGATCGGCGGATGAAGCTCCCCAATACGGGGCAGGCCGTGTTGATGATCGCATCGCTGTTGGTTCCACTGAACTTTCTGGCGTTGGCCGCGTTCTCGCGGGACGCGGTCGATCTCAATGTGGTGACGCTCGCGGGTGAGGCCGTTTCGATCATCGTATTCTGTACGCTCCTTCGTACCGCAGGACCAACGATCGCTTCACGGACCCCTTGGGGGTTTGCGATTGGTGTCCTTGTTCCGTCAATCGGCACACTTCTTGTTCGACGATTCATTGATCCGGCTAGCGGCGAACCAATGCTGGTGATGGTGAGTGTCCTGTTGCTAGCCTTCTATGTGGGAACCACCGCCTGGCTGCATTGGCGCAGCCGCATGGAATCGGAGTTTTCTGAGCAGCTCGCCAACGAGCATTTCCGCCTGCTAGGTATGGCAACCTTCGCCGCGATATTGCCATTGGGATTGCTGGCATTTCGGGCAGGGAACGTCGCCGAGGCGCTGCGCGTGCTTTCACCGCTGGCTGCGATTGTCGCGGCGCCGCCTTTGGCGGTGGGACTGCGCATTTGGCAAGGGACAAAAGTGCCCGGGCTTGCCGGGGTGCGAACGGCGGCATGTGCCGTCGCCATAGCGGGGGCGGGGATTCTGCTGTTAGGAATCGCGATTGGATGGCCGCACCCGGCAAGCTTGGTGCCAGCAGCGATCGTCGCTGCTGTTTGTCTGAGTGTTCTTGGGGCCACTTACAGGATTCCGGCAGCGCAGGTGCTGGTTGCGGTTGCTGTGACGATTTCCGGCGTGATCATATTTCATGTTACCAATGGAACCATCGCCTGGCGGTCAGCCGATGCATTTGTTCTCCTTGACGTTCTGGTGGGTGGAGAAACCGGTTGGGCGTTGGCCGGGGTCGCTTTGGGGCTTCTCTTATTGGCTGGTGCTTGGAGCGCTGCCCGATTCCAACGTGATGCAATCGTCCTCACGCGCTCTGCGTTCACCGTCGCTTGTCTGAGCCTTATCTTTGTGACGGGCCATGGCTGGGGACGCCCGGGTGATCCGTTGGGTGTTGTTTGGTTCTTGTCCGCGGCTGGATTGGTGTTGTTGACAGGCGCCGTGATACTGAGGCCAGGCACAGCACCCAATTCCGAGTTAGAGCAAGAACTTGTCCAACCAGACATTCAATGCCCGTCTGGCGATTCGTTGCTGAAGCGAATCGTTGCGAAGTGTTTCCCGTGGAAGATTCGTCCAAGTTGGCTGGCAGGTTTGGCAACGGTGCTGTTTGGGGGATCAATCGCACAGGCAGTTGTCTTCCTGCCTGATGGCGAAAGTTGGCGGATTTCGCCGTGGATTGTTGCGTTCTTGACGCACGCTTCGTCAATGGGGTGCTTGGCGCTGATCGTGTCTTACGGGAGTCGCCAA
>JALCBR010000086.1 GCA_028066245.1 Pirellulales bacterium
GACCTCTGGACAGGTACCGCGCCCGATAACGGGTCCGGGAATGCCCTCGCCTCGTCAGCAGGGCCTCGACGCCGAATTGTCGATGACTACGCAGACGAAAGTACAGGCAGAGCGGACTTGTTGGCTGCGACTCGGCAAGCATTGCAGCGCACGGCCAATCAGGGCTCAACGAGGCCAGACGGCATCGCAGCGAACGCGGTTGGCAATTCGGGACGACTGTCCAGACTGTTTGCGCAATCTCAGGTCGCGGACATCGGCATCAGTAGCCAGAAGTCCAATACAAGCAGTTCCGACATTGTAGCGCCTAGAGACACACTGGAAGCGATCAGATTGTCTGCCGAAACCCGACTCACGGTCGCAGAGTCCTCCATACAAGAGCCTCAAGCGCTCGTGAGTCAGACTTCGGCTTGGCTGCCTACATCCCCTTCGCGAAAAGGCTCGCAGCATGTAGCGTTGGTTGATGATCCTGATACGCGAATTCTCACGGAAGCGATCAAGCTCATTCGCGCTCAACAACCGGAAGAAGGCCTACGTTTACTTGATGAAAACGAGGCACTGGAACGATCTGCGCGATTTTACCGAATCTATGGAATGGGCCAGCTTGAGTCAGGCAACGCGCAAAGCGCCATATCATCGCTCGCACGGTCGCTTTCTTTGGACGATTCGTCCGCTCTGTCCTATTTTTTGATGGGCACTTCTTTGGGCCGGTTGGGTCGCGCGGCTGACGCGGAAGTTTACTTCCACACAGCGGCACGGCTCGATCCGCGGTTTGGTGGACGACCGGCGGACAACATTCTGCCGGAGCAGGAAACTTGGCAATGACTGCTGAGCCAACTCGCGGATACTGGCGGTGAACGTATCTTCGGGTTGCCTGTCTCTTCCGCCAATAATGAATTACTTCAAAACGTCACTGCTCTTGGCTTGTGTAGCTTTGGCGCTGACGATCATGTTCGGCCTCCCGTGGGTGTGGCGACTCTCCACAGAAAGTGGATTGTGGTCAGACGATGCCGCCTGGACTCGGGGTTTGCTGATTGGCGCATCACTGGTGATCTCCTGGGCGATTGCCGGAGCCATCTGGCTGTTGGCTCTGCGTCAAGTCAATGATTCTTTCCAAAACCTCGGGCAGGTTGCGGACTTGTCTGACGAAGAGCTTAGCGACCCCAATGAGCAGTTTGTCGCTCCGCCACGCTCAGGTTGGGAGGAATCTGTTCGTGGCGTACGCAGGCGGCTGGCAAGTCTTTCCAATGAAGTTCGTGCGCGCGAATCCGACCGCTCGGCTTTGGAATTACGAGCGCGGTTGGGCGAAGCCGAGCAGCGACGCTATGCGTCGATCCTCCGCGGCGTGCGTGAGCCGCTGCTGGTAATCAACGAATTTGACGAGTTGATCCTCGCCAATCAGGCGGCGGAGCAGTTGCTCGACTTCGACAGCGGCAATTCGGTTGGGAAGCCGATTGCCGAAACGATCAATTGTCCGGAAGTTGTGAACCTGCTGCACGAAGTTCGACGGTACAAACGCGCCACATTTCGCAGTGAAGAACTGGACGTCAGCCTGAGTGATGCGGGTGACTCGTTCCAGGTGGCCGTGTGGAACCTGCTCGAGCAGCCGGGCTGGTCGGACAACGCTTGGAAGAACTCAGGCCCCGAACCGCACGGTGACATGCCGGAGCCTCGCGGCGCTGTCGCCATGTTTCAGGACGTCAGCGCGGAGAAGAAGCCCCAACACCGTCATGCCGAGTTTGTCGCTGCCGTTAGCCACGAGATGAAAACGCCGTTGGCCGGTATTCGGGCGTATGTGGAAATGTTGCAAGACGGAGACGCGGAAGATGACGCTACGCGCGATGAATTTCTGGCGGTGATTGACAGTCAGGCAAAACGCTTGACGAGGCTGGTGGAGAACCTACTCAACCTCGCTCGGATTGAATCGGGCGTGGTGAAAGTTTCCAAGAGCGCTCATTCGCTCAACGAGATTCTCGAAGCGGCGGCGGAAGTCGTCCGACCCGCCATGGAGGAACGCGGCAACGAGCTGTGCGTAGAACTCAGTCCGATTTATCTCAACGTCTATGTGGACCGCGATCAAATCTTGCAGGCTGCGATCAATCTGCTGACCAATGCCAACAAATACACGCCGACAGGCGGAAAGATCACACTGCGCAGCAAGACGTTGGACAAGCAAGTGCTGCTGGAAGTGGAAGACACTGGCGTTGGTTTGTCGGCGGAAGATTGCGTGAACGTCTTCGCGAAGTTCTACCGAGTCGGCAAGGACAAGCAAATGGCCGAGGGAACCGGGTTGGGGTTGCCTTTGGCAAAGTCCATCGTGGAGGAAGTTCACGGCGGTTGTCTTTCCCTGCGGAGCGAACCTGGCGTCGGAAGTACGTTCACCATCACTTTGCCGGCAGCCAACAACTATTCTGCGACCCGCCAGGACGATCGCGAAGGACAGAGCGAAGACAATGGTGCTGTGCCGCCAGGCGAAAGCGTGAATGACTTCCAGTCTGACGAACGCCTTTCCGAAGACAATTTGGAATCGGCAGGACGAACCTGACATTCATTGAAAATTATCATGACGTACAAGCTTCTATTAGTTGATGACGAAGTTCATATCCTGCGCGCCACGGAATTCAAACTGGCGCGAGCCGGATTTGACGTCGTGTGCGCAAGTGACGGCATGGAAGCTTGGGAGTCCATGCAGGAAGTTTGCCCGGATATGGTCGTTACGGATTTGAATATGCCACGGATGGACGGCCTGAAGCTCGTCCAAAAGATGCGCGCGGACGAACGATTTGAAAATATTCCTGTCATTATGCTGACGGCCAAGGGCTATGAGGTCGCCAACGAAGTGATTCGAGATGAGTATCGCGTGGCGCATGTGATGACAAAGCCGTTCAGTCCACGCGAACTGCTGGCTTTGGTGCAGTCTTTGCTCAGTTCTGCTGAGGAAACCGCCGCCGAATTGGCTACAACCGCTACGCCTGCTGGAAAGGAGTGACCGCATGCAGCTCCCTACCGAGATCTTCGGCGAAGTTGTCGTTGTCCATGCGCCCGATCAGTTAGGTGGCTTGGAAGTCGACCAGTTCGTCAAATTCATGTCCCGGATTGAACCGAAGCGGGTTGTGCTGGATCTCGACAACGTCGAAGTCATTGACAGCGCTGGGCTGACGGCGATTCTCGACGTGCAAGATCAGCTACGCACTGCTTCAGGCGACCTGCGGATCGCTACCAACAACCAATGGAATCGGAAGATCCTGGAAATTACACGCCTGAGCCAGGGATTGGATGTCTTTGATTCCGTCATTGAAGCGGTTAAGAGCTACCGCCAGGTTCCCGCGGGAAGCAACTCATGATTGGCACAGCAGCGCCACGCCGACTCGGAGATCTGCTGATCGAGAAGGGATACCTCTCGGCGGAAGGGTTGCAGACTGCGCTGACCAAGCAGCGCCAACAGGCTAACGCGGATAAGTTGCTAGGCGAGATTCTTGTCGAGAGTGAGATCTGCTCTGAAGAGCAGATCATGGAATGCCTAGCCCAAGAGTATGGGCTTCCGTTCGCCAGGTTGGACCAGCGGATCTGCGATGCAAGTTGCGCCGATGTGCTGCCGCGAGAATATATTGACGCCAACCTTGTGTTGCCGCTTTTTGTCGTCCGCGACACGCTGACGATCGCGGTCTCTGAGATCTCCAACTTGTTCTTGATTGACGAGATCGCGAGCCTGACGGAACTTCAGGTTCAAGTGGTGGCCGCCACATCGCGTGACATCCGCCGGATGTTGACGTCGCTTCCCAACTCCAAAGTGTTTGTCATTGACGACATCATTGAGGATGCGGAACCGGCGGACGTTTTGCTGATCGAAGACACGATCGAAGACATCGGTGACATGGAGGAAATCGCCGGTCAATCCCCGGTGATTCGCCTGGTCAACTATATCATTCACTCTGCCGTCAAAGCCGGCGCAAGCGATATCCATATCGAGCCGGCGGAACGCTGCCTGAGAATACGCAACCGAATTGATGGTCGGCTTTATAAGTCGTTGGAAGTGCCAAAGCACTTGGTCAATGCGGTGACAAGCCGCATCAAGATCATGGCGTCAATGGATATCAGCGAGCGGCGACTACCGCAGGATGGCCGGGTTCACGTGCTACTGGAAGGGCGAAAGATCGACCTGCGCGTCAGCACCTTCCCCAGTAGCCGTGGCGAAAAGACGGCAATCCGTGTACTCGACACACGAACGGTATCGCTCAACCTGGAAGATCTTGGGTTTGCCGAAGACATCCTCAAATATTTTCAACAGCAAATCCGTGCACCCAATGGCATCGTTTTGGTGACCGGACCCACGGGTAGCGGTAAGTCAACAACGCTCTACGGTGCGCTCAACAGCATCGCCACTATGGAGAACAATGTCTGCACCGTCGAAGATCCTATCGAGTATAAGTTGCCGCTGATCAATCAGTTTCAGGTACAGGAAAAGCTCAACCTGACATTCTCCAAGGCTTTGCGAACTTTGCTGCGGCAAGATCCGGACATCATCATGGTGGGTGAAATCCGTGATGAAGATACCGTCCGCACCGCCATCCAAGCCGCGCTGACCGGCCACTTGGTGCTCAGCACTCTGCACACCAATGATGCCTGCAGTGCGGTGACGCGATTGTTGAACATGGGGATTGAACCCTACCTGGTTGGCGCGGCGCTCAACTCTGTGCTCGCTCAGCGGCTCGTACGGAGGATTTGCCCTTCGTGCCGACACGCCTATGAGCCCGCTCGCGCCGTCCGCAAAGCCGTGCAACGCATGGGGTACGAAATCGATTCGTTCTACAAAGGCGCCGGTTGCCAACGTTGCCGGAATACTGGCTACCGCGGCCGCATCGGTATTCATGAACTGCTGCTGTTGGATGACACGATCCGAGACGCCATTGCAGCTCAATCCTCCGTGCAGACGATTCGCCGCCTGGGTATCGAAAACGGAATGATCACCCTTCGGCATGATGGGTTCCGCAAGGTGCGAGAGGGAATCACAACCGTAGAAGAAGTGCTTCACGCGGCCGGAGAAGTGACCGCTACGCACGGCGGGGAAAACGTGAGTGATTCCGTGCGCGACGTCGATGGAGATACGCCTAGTGCAGTGGCCCAGGGGACCTCCGGCGACAATATGACGGAAAGGGAAAGCCAATGAGACAGGCCAGCATGGCAAGGCGCATGGGCGCTGGTGACAATCATCCAGACAACGATCCGGCCGGCGAGGCGACGTCTGAACACCGGAGTCGCCATACGTCCGCAGGTTGGAATCAAGAAGCTGCCCACTTGTCGGATATCGTTGACGACCACCAAGATGACGATGAGGGTTTGACGGTCTTCGCCCGACGAGTCCGCAAGACGGATTTGCTCTATGCGACCAACCAAATGGCCGTGATGGTGGAATCGGGCGTCACATTGGCCGAGGCACTGGCTGCGATCATCGACCAAGAAGAGAACCCGACACTTCGCCGCGTTCTCACTCAAATCCGCCGTGAAGTGGAATCCGGCAATGACTTCTCCGCTGCGCTGGCCGAACACCCAAAGATCTTCGATCACACTTACATCTCGTTGATTCGGGCGAGCGAAGCAACCGGTATGTTGGGCGAGATGCTGGGACGTATCGGCGGCCACCTCAACAAAGAGATTGAAGCTCGGCGAAAAGTCCGAGCTGCCATGATCTACCCCTGCGTGATGTTTGTCATGGCCATCGGCGTAACGATCTTCCTGCTGACCTTTGTGCTGCCAAAGTTCATGCCGCTGTTTGAAGCCAAAGGCGTGAACTTGCCCATCCCAACCAAAGTGATGCTCGCCGTTTCTCACGTCTTTGGTGACTATTGGATGTGGTGGACCGCGGGAACCGTGACTCTCCTGACAGCCTTCTTTGTCGGCAAGCAAACCGAGCCTGGCGGTTGGGCTTGGGATACCATCAAGCTAAGACTGCCCATCGTCGGCGGAGCCATCCGCAAGATCGTGCTGAGCCGAAGCGTGCGAACCTTAGGCGTCATGGTGCAAGCGGGAGTTCCCGTGCTCGATGCCCTGAAGCTCACGTCCCAGATCGCCGGAAACCGGCTCTACGAGGAAGTCTGGCTGCGCGTGATGAACGAAGTCACAGCCGGAAAAGAAATCCACACGGCGCTGTTAGGCAGCCCGCTCTTTCCGTCAACCTTGGTGCGAATGATCGCGTCAGGGGAAGAGACCGGCAAGCTGGACCAAGTACTCCAGCGGGTCAGCGATTTCTACGATCAGGAAGTGGAGACTTCCGTCAAAGCGGCCACCGGTTTGATCGAACCGATCATGATCGGTGTGATGGGGATCATCGTTGGTGGAATTGGCTTGGGACTGTTACTGCCGATCTTCTCGCTCAGCAGCGCTGCGGGCCACTAACAGTAACCGCCCCGCTCAACAGCCAGCAACTGCTGACGAGGGCCCCCCCTCGGGGCGGCCACGTTGCCACGTTGCAACCACGTACCTCCACGCATCAAGCTGGTCTGGGATGCGTGCGTGATTGATGCGCAATTCTTGGGGGCCGCTGCCTCAGAAGGCTTGTCACCCAACCTATGGCACGGATAAGGCCCGCAACGATGGCAGAAACACGCGCGGTGGCCGCTCCAGCTTATCGATGCGCAAAGCGCACCGCTTAGCCTGATCGGTGGCCACATAACTCGCACGTTATCCCAAAACTCAGTCGCTGCCGCTGGGCGAAACCCGCAAATTCGCGCAACGAAAAACGTGGCCCCGTGGCCTTCCGAGGGCGTCATCTGCCGATTGACAGAGTCAACCGGAGCAACCCGTCCAGACCGTCTCCTTGAAAACCCAATGCAGAGGAACTGGTAGCATAAAACAAGCCAATTCCTGTCGATGTGTTCGGCAACGGTGGATCGCTACCGAAGTTGCTGTTGAATATGACCCCAAATCCAAGCGAACCTGGATTCCAGATCTTGACTGGATGCGATCCTTCAAAGGACGACATCAACAAGGATGCCAACTCTGTCCTGAAGTCCTCCGACAAACTCTCCGAGCTTGTCGCATCGCCAACCAGAACAACGAAACTCGCCTGCGCGAATCTCGCCTCAGCGAAGAAAATGCTGCAAGTCAATGCGAGCATTTGTACGAACCTGCGCATATCTTCTTCCGCCGGGAAACCGGAGAACTTTGCGCAGGTCCGCATGGTACTTGGAGGAATGACGGGAATGCAAGCGGATTCCCCCCAAGATTGAGGATTTACCTTTCCAACAAGATTCGAATTCGAGACTGTGGTGACTGCTTGTGATCAATGTGGGTTGGCCAGTGCTTTTCGCAACTGCGGCGCTCATCGATTGCCGTTCAATCAAATCCCGAACTGTCGCAGGACGATTCCCGCAACGTCAAAATCTGCCATGGCAGAGCTTCCGAAAAGAACTCCGGGTTCGGAAGCAAGGATCACACCTCGCATCTCGGATTGTTCTGCCGGCGATCCGTGAGTGCCACGCGGCAAATCTCCCACAAGACCGACGGAACAATCAAAGGTGGCATTCGGCTCGGCGATGAGCACCAGGTCACCGGAATTGGGGTGGTTAAGATCCCGCCGCTGCTTCCCTTTCTCCTGGAGAACCTCCGCCACACCATCAACATCTTGGAATGCCAGGGCGACGCCTTCTGCCGGCGGGCTCTCCGGACAATCGGCCAAGAAAACATGTGCGCATTGATATTCTCCCGTCGCCCAAGCGAGATTGCCGTGTCCGCCAAGCACCGCTTCTTCGCCGGAGAAATGCTCATCAAACGTATTCGTCAGCCAGCCCAGTTGTTGCAAGACGCGGTTGGGTTGTACGCATTGATTCACAGGATGAATGACGTACTCCGTTGCCACAATCCACAACGGTTCCGGCTGATTCATTTGAGTTGCCCATCGAGTTACCTTGCGGAAAAGCTCCCCGATCTCTTCATTCAACTTTGCCTGCATGGCAGCAAATTCGTCACTCTCTGGGCCATAAACATGTCCAGCGCCATCCAAGTGGAGCAAACGGGCGATCAGCAGATGGTTGCCCAATCGAAGAGCGGAGACTGCTTCTTCCACAACATCAACTGTCGTTTGTGAAACATCTGTCGGGCATTGTTGAAACCAATCTACGGATGAGCGTTGGTGATCTGCGGCGATTGGTTCCAGCCCAATCAGCTTGCAGCGGAACTCCGGAATGTAAGCACGAATCGTTGTCCAAACTCGCTCCGCAGGAGTCTGAACCGTGGTGGTTTTGGGGCTCCAGAGAGAACAATCTCTGTCAAAAGCACCGTGGCTGACGACGCCATGATCGCGTGGCAAGAGGCCTGTCGTCATGCTCGTCTGCACAACTGCCGATAAGCCTGGAAACGAATGTGCCAGCGGCGCTGCGTCAGCCGCTAACCGCTGTAGCTCAGGCATGCGAGCCAGATCATCTTCCCGCAAGCCCGGGATGATCAACAGAATCACGCGCTCACTCACCCGGAAGCCTCCGGCTTGAGTTGGGGCGAAGGCTCCGCTTGTGTGGTTGCTTGAACAAGTGGAGCGAGGAACGCCATCGAAGCCGCCGCGGTTTCCGGCGCCGCATGGCTGTGCCGGCTCAATTCAACATGCACACCTCCAGCGTAGCTCCCCTTTGCAAATGCTTGCAGAATCGGCGGGAAGTCCATCTCACCATCTCCAAACCGCAAGTGCTCGTGCACACCGGATCTCATGTCCTCAATGTGCACGTTGACAATCCTCGCTTTCCAACGCTCAATCACCTCCGTGATCGGCGTTTCACCCAGACAGTGGAGGTGCCCAACATCAAGCGTCAATTGTAGCGCAGGGTGGGGCAGCCGCTTGGTTAATTCTGCAAACTGCGACATCGTATCGATGAACATGCCTGGCTCCGGCTCAAAGCCGATGATGACGCCGCGTGCGGCCGCATCGTCAAGCGTTTGCTCCAATTCGATTGTCAATCGATCCCAAACCGAGGCAGCTTCGACGCTAATCGTTGACTCATCCCGCACGACACCGGACCAGAGTGAAACACAATCCGCCTCAAGCTCAGCGGCCAGCAAGATGCAATGCTCATAGAACCTTCGTCGTTCGGCGCGCTCGCCAGCATTGGCGGACACAAGGGTTGGCTCATGCTTGACTCGTGGATTTAGCAGATAGCGGGCTCCGGTCTCGATCACGCATCGCATGTCATGCCTCGCCAGTGCCTGACGGATGCGATCAAGTTGGGGACGCCAATCCTCGCGAGGGCTCAGGAGTCCATGATCGACAGTCAAAGCAACCGAGCGATACCCCAAGTCTGCCAGCAGATCAATTGCTGTGAGAGGGTCATGGTGAGCAAACCCGTTGGTGTTGTAGCCAAGCAGCATGACTTCGACTCAATAACGGATTTCGAATGCCGAGAACTCGTTGGTCGCCACCGATTGACCGACACGTTCGGACGTGATGTTGTGTGACATTTCCTCCCGCAAGGCTCCGAGAAAGCCTTCAAGTTCCGCTGCGGCGCCTTCGGCAACAAGTTCGACCTCTCCGTTGGGCAGATTCCGCACGAACCCGGTCACGGTAAAGTCTTTGGCCAGCGACCGCGCGGTAAATCGAAAGCCAACGCCCTGGACTCGACCTTGAAAGAAAATGTGTTGGCGAGCGGACATAGCCAAAGGCGCACAGAGCTAATGAGAAAACGCAGATCAGGAAATGACATCGATCAAAAGCGATGCCCCTGGAACTTTTTTTGCCGTGCGAAGTTCCAGTTCCTATTCAACAATCACATCGTTCAACCGGCACCAGCCGACGATCTCGTCCATGCGAACCCATGTGCGTTGACGATTAGGGCTCACGCCATGGACACGGCAATCCATCACATACTTCTCGCGATTGGTCAAACTATCGCGCAGATCATGGCAATCGGCCTCGTTCAATTCAATGCTGAAAGATGTCAGTGATTGCAGCCGCCCTACGTACACATACGGGCTGGCGGTATCAACCACAATGATCTCACCAACCAGGTTTGCCAATGGGTGCAAGGCTGTCGACTCGTTGGACATACATCAGCACTCCAGGACAAGCACTTTCACTTGCGCATCCGTCGTCCCTAACTACGACTCAGTACGCCCGGCAGGAATCGAACCTGCAACCTGCGGATTAGAAGTCGAGCATAATGGGTGAATCGAAGTTTGAGCAAGGTTTGAATACGCGAGAATGCGTATAATTCGACAACTGCGGACTCGTTGCCCTGATTGAAGATGCGGCGCGAAGTCCCATTTTAGGTCCCACTTGGATTTTGCTGGGTCGCGACTGATCCTCGCACAGGCCACCACGGACGTGCCACGCATCACCGGCGCGTTCGTGGCTGGTCGCCCGGCGGAAAGGTGATGCAGAGATGGACATTCGAGCCTTTATCAAGTCGGTGAATCGAATGCTCGACAACCAAGCGGTGGTTAGAAACGCACGCAAGTTAGATGGGGAGACGGCTGCGGGGGCGATGGTTCAGGTGGCGTGTGAAAGCGCCAAGCGAGTCATAGAAATCGGCGAGCGAATCGGAGGTGACAACGTTGACGTGGTTCGCCCGGTTGAAGCCGCAAGGAATGTCCTTATGAGCAATCGCTTGGGAGACTCAGGGCTTGAAACTGAGTGGCCAAACATGCGAGTTCGGCTATCAAGCGGGACGCAAGAAGCTCATGAAACGGACCCAGGTGCTCCTCTGACCGACCAGGAGGTTCGCCGTATCGACGTAATGAAGATCATCATAAAGAACGGGACGGCAACGAAAGCTGAAATTGTTGCGGGACTTGAGCAGCTAGACGCCTACGACGCAGTATCTCCATCAACCGTCGAAAAAGATCTGAGCGCGTTAAGCAACGAGAATCTGATAGGCAATCGAGGGCCTGGCATCGGGGGATACTTTGTTAAGCCGGCGGGTGGTGAATACCTCCGCAAAGCATCTGAAAAAACACATGAGGTTTAACGGACATTTTCCTTTCTGACGTTGCAGCTAATCTTCAAGTGTCGGAATTGACCACAAGTCAAACCACACTTGGAGCGAACAGCGATGGCAACATCTCGCGACTCTCTGTCGCCAATTGACGCAACTCGCGTCTACCCTCTCCGCGTGTTCATGCAGCATGTTGGCATGTCCAAATGGGCAATGCGCCAGGCTCGCCGACAGGGATTGGTCACCGTACGTGTCGGAAATCGGACGTTCGTCCGTGGTCAAGACTGGGACCGCTGGCTTGCCGAGAGAGCCGAGCAGCAAGCCGCCTCTGCCACAAACTAGCGGAGGTTGGTGATGCACGCGATCCAAGAGAAGAGAGAACCGTACCCTTCAATCCGCTTGACCTTGGTCAACGTTGGCGACGAAGCGAGTGCCGATCGGCGACTCCGGTTCTTACTGAAGCGGTTGTTGAGGCAGTGCGGCTTCAGGTGTGCTGCAATGTCTACCATGGTAGACATTGCGCACGGAGGTGCTCGTGTCAAATAGAATTGCGCAGCACGACCCAAATCAGCTGTTGTTGGAATGCGCCGTCGACGCCGACATGGCCGAACCTGACGGCGTATTCGTTGCGCCCAAGCGTCCACCAATGGTGGACGACAATTGGCAGTCTGGGGCAAACGGCCATCACAAGAGGAACGGCAGCCTAAAGGCGAGTGAAGTCCTTGATGAGGCGCTAGCTCACGACCACGACAGCGAACGGGCACTGCTGGCTGCGGTCATTATTGACCCGGGACTGGCCGCAACCGCATTTGCGCACGTCAAGCCAGGGGCATTCCACGACGAAACGAACAAGAAGATAGCGGCCGCAGTCCACGTGCTGCACATCCAGGGGGCACCGATCACCGGCAACGCCATCTTTGAAGTCTTGCAGGGCCGCGGACAGGCAGAAGAGATTGGCGGCAAGACTTGGTTTGCGGCCCTGCTTGAAGAGTACGCTAACACGGCGAACAGCGAAGCCAATACCGCTTGGTATGCCAACTGTGTGCAGCGGTCTTACAAGCTGCGCATGGGGCGACTGGCGCTCGAACAGGCGCTAATCGAAATCTCGAAGCCAGGGGCAGACGGTGCTTTGGTTGCTGATGCAGGGTTTCGCGCGGTCAAAGACCTGTCGGGAGCATCCGACGCAATCGATTACGGTGTGATGACCTCTGCGGAGTTGGATGCGGCAGACATCAAGGTCGAGTATTTGATTGCCATGGTCTTGACGAAGAGGCAGCCGTTCCTGCTGGCCGGCGGCAAGAAGACGTTGAAAACGTTGCTGCTCTTAGCGATGGGTATCAGCGTTTCGACGGGTTTGCGCTTTCTTGGCGTGTTCGAGGTTTTGCAGACCTGCAATGTCTTGTTGATGAGCGGCGAATCCGGCTTGGCGACGTTGAAGGAATCCGCTCAGCGTATTGCGAAGAGCATGGGGACTTCATTGGGCGAATGCTCCCGGCTGTATTGGGCCGACAAGCTGCCTCAACTTGATGATCCTGCTCACCTGGAAGCGTTGCGGAAGCTGATTCGCAGACTGGATATTGAAGTCCTCGCCATCGATCCGGCTTACTTGTGCATCCCGGGCGCCGATGCCGGCAACTTGATGATAATTGGAGCGATCCTGCGCGGCATAAGCGAAATGTGCCAAGAGGAGGGCGTGACGCTCATCCTCGCACACCACACCAAGAAGGGCCTGGCCGACCCCTATTCGCCACCCGAATTAGAAGACATTGCCTGGGCCGGCTTTCAGGAGTATGCGCGACAATGGGGGATCGTTTCGCGCCGGCATAAATACGAACCCGGTACAGGATCACACAAGCTTTGGTGGTCAGTTGGAGGCTCAGCCGGCCACTCGCTTCTCCGCGCTTTGGATATCGAGGAGGGAGCCTACGACGGCCACTCTCCGCGCATATGGGACGCTCGCGTTATGACTGTGGATGAGGTCCGCGAAATGGAGCAGGAACAAGAGACCGAAGCCGTGGACATGAGAGAACAGACACAACGCGAGAAAAATCAACAGCGCATCCTGGAAGCCTTAGCCAAGTTGAGCCGTGGAACCGAGAAGGACATTCGTAACACCGCTGGGCTGTCAGGGCAGAAGTTTGCTCCCGTTTGGGTTGACCTGCTGGCCACTGGCGACATCCTCCCTGATGGCCAGATCACTAAAGCCAACAAGCAGCGGTATGACGCCTACCGCCTTGCTGGCACTCCCGAACACACCCAAGAGACCACCGAAGATGACAATGAATCAGCCACCAAATAAGGCCACTGGGACACACCGGGACTCACTGGGATATCCCGTTGTCCCGATGACTGAGGCCACACACCGGGACAGACACCCTGTAAGGGTGTCCCTAGTCCCAGTGTGTGTGTCTCGCCGCGAGTGTTGTGTGAGTGAAGCGGTCCCGGTCCCAGTGACCTCCACCATGGTGGGCAGGGGGGGTGGGTCAAAGCTGAGAGCTGCGCGCCTCCAGACCGCGTGCCAGCGTGACGTTTTTTTGTGCTCCCCCAACGGAGAAAATTTCATGACTGTCCCAGAATCGATCACCACGGACGCCGGACGTGCCCTGTGGGGCGATGTGATGGGCGACTACGAACTCGAAGGCCATCACCTGCGGCTGCTTGAGCAGGCCTGCCTCCAGCTCGACAGAGCCGAGGGGTTCCGTGACCAGATCAAGCAGTACGGCGTGGTCTTCGATGATCGCTTCGGCCAGCCCAAGACACACCCAGCCGTCGATGGCGAACGCAACGCACACCTGGCGGTCGCGAGACTGCTACGGGAGCTGTGCCTCGACTATGACACCCCTGAGCAAGCCGCCGATTTCCGCAAACCACGTCTGGCCCAGACGGGGAGCTAAGCCATGCCACGAGTGAAACGCAAAGGCACTCGACTCAAAAACCGCTGGAATGATCAGCAACTGCAACGGCTGTTCATCCGTGGCATCGCGGAACCGTACGGCCTGGCTCCAGAACGGGAGCCGCAGGGCGAGGAATGGAACATCGTCCGCAAGGCGTGGGAATCCCAACACGAGGAAATCTTTGAGGACTTTCGCAAAGAGAATCCGGGGCGGAGGCCGTTTGCTTGGTGGCAATGGGAAACCGCCGTCGAACGCGATTCCGGCCTACCGGAGATTGAACAGCTCTGGCGACTCGGCGAGTTGACCGATGCCGAAGCCCAGGAGCACCACACCAAGTTCGGCCACAACCTGCCGGAAGGCTGCCGGATTGACTATCGCCGCCCATGGCTGTGGTGGCACGAACGACGAGAGAACACACCTCGACGCTACGAGCTGCCCGAGGCGTTCGATCTCTTCGACCAACGACTGTTGACCGACGAGGAGCGTGGCGCGCTGCAGGACATGGCGACCGATCGTTACGCCGCCGGCAAAGTTTACACACCGATCATTCACCAGGACCGACACCACGAACCTGGCATCACAACCGAACAACTGCGGCAGATGGGATTGCATGCCGCGGCCGAATTGTACGAATCACCAGCCCTAAACGAATTGGAGAAACCATGATTGCTGAACAAACGAAAGCTCAGGCATTGGATCTGTGGCGCCGCCGCGTTGGCGAAGTCGCGGAAGCCAAGGGCGAGCCGGAACTCACCCAGGACATCATTGACGCGGCCAGGATGCTCGGCATCAGCCAGCAGTTGTTCCTCGCCGACGTGCAGCAACACCGGGACCGCGTGAACCTGATTGGCGCCGGCTACTTCCGGTTGCGGAGCCAGGTCATTGCCGCGGCTGAGAAATCCCATCTTCTGCAACGTAAGCCGCCGATTAGTGCGGTCGATCAGGCGAAGCGCGAGCACGTCACGTTGAACGGAAAGCTGGATGCAATGTGCGACCCGGCCCGCGTCCGTGCCATTGAGCAAAACGAACGACTCCCCCAGATGGAGAGCTAACCGATGCAATCACAAATCCTCGGAATCGCACCCGGGCCAGCGCTCGCGAAATTCAAGAAGCGACAAATCATCGCCACATTTGGCGGTATGCGGAATTCACTCCCCACACTGCCTTCTGAAGCGGTTGGCGTGGGCAAGTTGAACTCCCTGACGGGGAAGATCCGCCGGCCTGCATGGCTGCGGAAAGTCCAAGCGAGCCTGGCTGCACAAATGCAGCAGGAAATTGACGACGAACTCTGGGGGTAAGGCATGGCCACAACAAGGGAAAGACAACGTCCACCCAAAGACGTTTGCCCGGTTTGCCAACGCAAATGGCCGCATGAACCCTGGTGTGATGCGGTGGGCATGCTCTGGGTGCGTGAGATGTTGCTGCGTGAGCTGGCGGAGAAGTCGTTTGCCATGCTGGAAAGCAACCCGGACGGCTTACTTGAAGAACTCAAGCAAATCTCCCGGGACTACACGAGAGATCTGCAAGCGTTTCATGACATGTCCAACAACTGAAAGGCAACGAACGATGGCAACGAAGACCAAACCGAGACCCAAGCTTACGGACACGACGCAGCGGCAGTTTCATGCCTCAAGGCGCGAGGCCCTGTTGTCGTACCGTGAACTCGTTGACGCCGAGGCCGGGGAACATCGACCGATGACAGATGATGAAACAACGATCCTTTCTGAGATTCTCAGCAAGCTCTCCCTCACTCCGGATGATTTTGCGGCAGATGTGAAGGCTGCCCGAGAATCGATTTCGGTGGCCCGACAGCTTGAAGACCCCAAGTACGATCTGGATCGGCTGCAGAAACAGATGGGCAAAGAAATGCAGCAGAAGATCATGGATGCTTACCAGCTCGCGCGCAAGCTGGAAGGCGAACGTGAGGTTGCCCGAATTACGGTAAACGGCCGCATGGAGCTCAATCGGACGCACGTGCAACTCAAACAAAGAAATCCACGGCTATTTGCCGACGCTGACGAGTTCCTCCAGGGAAACAAGAGCAATGCCACTGCTTGACCCCAAAGTTCGTTGCCGGTCGGCGCGTCCGGTGCGTTCCCTTGGTCACAGGTCAGGGGAACCACCGGCGCGTCCCCGCGCGGACAACGATGGAGACCGCGGCTTGCCGTGCATGGTCGGCATGTGTCTGCCGTGGAATATATGGAGTGAGACGCACAGGGGACCCAGAGCCGAAGGCAGACGACCGACCAAGACGTACGTGACACCGACCACCCTGCCAGAGCTGAGCAAAGATCTGGCCATCTACGTCAACCACGATAGGGACAATCATCCATTGATGACGGTGGAGACGGCGAACATCGAATTGGCAATGGGTGATGATGGGCTCTATGTGGCAATCCAGGTTCCCGAGAACTGGCAAGGGCAGAAGGCTCTGGCTGCCGTCCGCTGTGGCCGGCTCAGCGGTCTATCGGTCGGATCACTCTCGCACAAATTTGCGGAGCCGCGATTCCTCTGTGGCGGCATCGCGTACGAGAAGTCTTATTCCCACGACATGCTGATCGACGAAATCAGCCTGACGGGCAATCCGTCATTCAAGCAAACCCATATCAGAGTCCTGAACGAAGCGGCTTCGCGTGAATGCCGTGCAGAACTCATTGCAAACCGGTGCCAGCGACTTGGACAGTACGCCGAACGCAAGCGCTGGCTGGCTGCGGTCAAAGACGGCCTGCGACCGCAATACAAATTCTGAGGCAACCATGACCACCATCCGCGTTTTTGATTTCATCCTGGAAGACTTCGCCACCGAACTGGCTGATGCGTTGGACCAGGCCGGGCGCAATCCCGTGCACGTTCTCATCAACTCCGAGGGGGGCATCGTCGATCAAGCGATCGCTGGATACGAGTTACTACGCACTCATCCTGCAAAGGTCACGGTTGACGTGATCGGCATTGCCGCAAGCGCGGCGGCCGTCTTTGCAATGGGCGCTGACACCGTCCGGATTGCCAGGCATGCGATGTTCATGATTCACAACCCTCTGGCAATGGTTGTGAGTAACGCCAGAGAGCTGAGAAAGATGGCAAGCGTTTTGGATCAGTACGCTGACCGCATCCGCAACGTGTTCGCCAGCAAGACGGGACAGCCAATGTCTCGCATCAAGGATTGGATGGACGGAGAAACCTTCATGAGTGCTGATGTGGCCCAGCGCCGTGGCTTCGCTGACGAAGTGATTTCAGCTTCCAGCACAGCCACACCCAACAACAAAACAACAAACCGGCTCGCCCGGCCCGAGTGGTTACAGGCGTTAAATCCCAGCAAGAACTAAGGAATGGCGTTGCCTGGGTGCACGCGTCTCGACATGTGGCGCCTGCTCTCCGGGCGATTTCAAGAACAGTGAGGAAGCTATGGGCGCAACCGTTGGAACACTAGCGATCAATATCGTTGCCCGACACCAATCCTTCACCAAGGGGATGGCGCAGGTGAGGAAGCAGTTGTCTCTGGGTGAGGTCGCTGCCAAATCATTTATCAAGGTGTTTGGTGGCATCGGAGCGGCGCTAGCATTGAGGAACGCAGCTCAGTCCTCCCGTGAGTTCAATCAGGCGATGCGGTCCAGCCTGGCGATCATGGGCGACGTGTCCGAAGCCATGCAAAATGAAATGGCCAATGCGGCGCGCAAGGTGGCGTTTGAAACGAAGTTTGCTGCCAACGAAGCGGCGGAAGCGTACTTTTTCTTGGCTTCTGCGGGACTGACAGCCCAGCAGTCGATCGCTGCGCTGCCACAAGTCGCACGGTTCGCTCAAGCCGGCATGTTTGACCTAGCACGGGCGACGGACCTACTGACGGACGCGCAGTCTGCTCTGGGGCTGACCGTGCCCGATGCTCAGCAGAATCTGGAGAACCTGATCCGCGTCTCTGACGTGCTTGTCAAAGCTAACACGTTGGCCAACGCCAGCGTTGAACAGTTCTCCGAAGCGCTCACCAACAAGGCCGGTGCGGCCCTGCGGCTGGTTGGCAAAGACATCGAGGAGGGTGTCGCTGTTTTGGCAGCTTTCGCCGACCAAGGTGTGAAGGGAGCCGAGGCCGGCACGGCACTCTCCATCGTCTTCCGCGATCTACAAACGAAGGCTTTGCAAAACGCCAACGCGTTCCGCCGCGCAGGTGTCGAGGTCTTTGACGCGGCAGGCGATATGCGGAACATGGCCGCAATCGTTCGAGACCTGGAAGGGATGCTCACCGGGCTATCCGATGCGCAGAAGAAGGAATCGCTCCTCGACCTGGGATTCTCTGACAAGTCGATTCAGTTCCTGCAAACGTTGATCGGGACATCGGACAAAATCCGTGAATATGAAACGGCGTTGCGGGAAGCGTCAGGCATCACTCAAGAAGTAGCAGAGAAGCAGTTGCCACCCTTTGAAAAAGGCCTCAACCAAGTCGCGGCGTCGTTCTCGCTCCTGGCGGATGTGTTGCTGGGCCCAGTTTTGACAGCCTTAGGGAAGGCGATGACTTTCCTGATCGACGCACTGCGTGGTCTGAAGGGAGGAGCGGTCCAGGCCGGCGTCCAGCTTGCCTTGTTTGCTGCGACGTTAACGGCCGCCCTACTGATCATTCCTAAGATCGTTGCGGCGATCAAAACGGTGGTCACCGCTTTGCGTACGATGGCCAGTGCGCAGGCGATTGTCCAAGCTCTCTCCGGGCCAAAGGGATGGGGGGTACTGCTTGGTTCTGTCTTGGCCGCGGCAAGTGCAACGGCTCTTGTCTCGAATGCTTTCGCCGATCTTGAAATCGAGATTTCACAGACAACAGATGAGGCAAACGCCTTCGCGAGAGCCCATGAGGACATCATGAAAGCGTTCGCGGACATCGCAGCGGGGATGCGCGAAACGACTGAACAAGCCTCAACGTTCAACGCAACGCTGTCCCGGGCCAAGCAGATTACTGACTCGTTGCGGACGCCCACGGAGTTGTTCGCCGACTCGCTCAACGAACTCCGGGACTTGTTCAACCTCAACGCAATCTCTGCGGAAACGTACGCACGCGGAGTCGCCAAAGCCAAGCAAGAACTTCTTGACGCGACGAAAGCACAAGAAGGATTTGAGAGCGTCCGCAACACCAGGGTTGCTGCCGTGGTCCGTGGAACTACGGCCGAGTTTAGCGCCACCCGTGAAAGCGCGCGGGCACAACTGGAAGATAAGCGAATCCAGCAGAAGCAGCTCGACGAGCAGAGACGAATCAAAGAGGTGTTAGAGCAGGGATTCCGTGAAGTCAGGCAGCGTAGAGACATGATCGAATTCAATGAAGTGAATCTGGACTGACCTCAATGAGCGACTGGAAACCTGACGGCGATGACCGGGACGAACAGTTCTCACAGATTGTGGACTGGCTTTCGGTCTGTACTGACAAGTTACAAGGTCTTGACCGACATCTCTCGATGCACGTCAAAGGGCAAGGCGACATGATCAAGTACATGAACGCTATCGAGAGTGCCCTCAAGAAAGTTTGCGTGGGCATTGACGCCTTGGCCGCCGACCTCGCGGACATCAAGCAGAAGCTGGGCAGCGGGCCGGAGTAGGCCGGTGACGTTCTTTGACAATTTGGTGCCCCGGCGGGCGACAGGTAATCACTGCCGGGGTGGTGGCAAACGAGGGATTCGCTTAGCTGTCGGCGCTAGAAGGTGTACGAAAAACTCGACAAGGCGGGGCAGTGGTTGTCAAGTTTTTGGAATATGCAACGCGACTGATTCCAAAACGCTCGTCAGTCATCTGACATCTCTGCATTGTCTGCGTCGATCCCTAACACTTGGGGGTTCTTGTTTGACTTCTTCTCTTCGGACGCCAGGCGCCGCTCGACTTTCTTAACGTCTTCTGATGGTGCAAGCGACTCGGGCCGAATGCCACGTTGGAGCAGAGCCTTTCTCACCACTTCGTTGTTAGTGATGTGCTCCTGTGAGATTTTCTGCTCAGTTGTGAACTGATGTTCTCGCGAGTTGTGGATCGTTATCTCTGTGGCAAAGTCCTTCGCTTTGAGTATGATCGTCGGTGCGAAGTCGGCCAAAGGGCGGTTGCTGGGGACTTTCCAGTGTGACTTCATGGCCTTTGTTGACTTGCCGAACAAGGCGTTGTCGCCCTTGCTTCGGATAATGCCAAAGTTCTTGTCGCTACCGGTTTGTTGGTAGATCACGGAAGACAGCTCTTTCTCAGTGACGGTCAGCTTGTGCCGGGCGGACACGCGCTCGGCCTCAAGGAGCCGCTGTTCAATCAGCTCTGCCTTTCGTGTTTGCAGGGCAAAATACGTTTGTGCAAAAGCGATTTGCTCCTTTTGAGGATCGCCATTCTGCGCGACGAGGTAGCATGCGTATCGAGTCAGCATGATATCGTCGATCTCCCTCTGGCTACCCGACCCGAGATCGACCATCTTCCCGACGTCGGCAAAATGGTCCATAATTTCATGATCGGACACTTCGCATGCAGTTTTTGCCTTGGAAATCACGTTTAGGAAATTATCCCATTTCGCATATCCAAGTAGGTGCTGCAAATCCCGCGCGAGCCAGAATTCAACGCCGTTTTCCGACAGTTGGGCGTGCCCTTCAAAGTTCTCAGTAAGTGATTGCACAAGCTCCGTTTTCATTAGAGACACTCCCCATTTGATGCTGTTGGGCTACGATAGCTAACCAAGCCCGGCTGCCCCCAGGCATGCCCAGTAGAGGGGAGCGAATGGGCCGAGTCAACATCCCTCGGGCGTCCACTCGCCCCGCCACGCGCACCAAACCCTATCCTCATCCGGTGGCCTAATGCCGCCTAACCTGATTGCCGAAGTAAAAGCCAATTACTAACCCCAATCCACTTGAAAGCACGTCAGGTATGGATTTTTCTGTGACTGCTAGGTAGCAAATCGTGCCGAGCATTCCTATTGCAAGTACACCTGATACGGCGCCAACGCGAATCAACCGCTCAAGGCCTGGCTTGTGCCCTCTACCTCTAAGAGTTTTCGCCAACTCTTCAGCATCGGCAAATAGCGTAATCGTATCATCCTTGACGAACGCGATGTCTTCAGCTTCGTCACCGTCTTCGTCCGTGGACATCACAGTTAGCAACGTCCCCCCTAGGAAATCATCCACGACCGCGCCAATGCGGAAATCATTGGTCTCGGGATACCTAAGCCTCGCATGAGCCAACACCGCTTCACGTAGATCACCGACTGCCATTTCATTACCCTTCGCATTTATTCGATCATAGCTTTGTAGTTTCTCATGAGCCCGGGCCAGCGCAGTCCCAATAATCGCCGACTTGTCGGGCGACGAACTCGTAGTCAACAGGGCGGACCTACATTCAACCGCCGTGGACAATCTCGCGAAGCGAGGTCATTCGCCCTTGTGTAGGCTACCCGAGCTGGCGTCAGATTAACGGCCTCCAGACAGTCAGAAAACAGCCCGTTCGTCAACCCACGGCTGCGAACAGGCTTCAGAAGACTCTGCACCACCGATACTGGGCTACTCGTCATACTGACTAGCTAGTGTGACGGACAAACGTATTCATAGATTCCTTGGATTGAATCGCCGTATTCAACAACAAAAAGCCCAGCCTTAGAGCTTGTTGGGAAGTCAATTGATTGCCCTGCATAGATAATGTAGTGATCATCGTCTCTTTCGCCCCATGAGTTACCATCGGTCGGGTTTCCGAAATTGCAGACGAGGATCGCTTCGTCGCCAGTGTTTCTAATACGGTAGATCTTGTCGTTCGGAGCATGTCCCGGCAAAACGATCCAAGCGTACGATCTATCAAGATTCGTTGTGTCAAAACGTCCTCTCATATCGACCCCAGTGCTGTGATTAGTATGCCCCGTTGGACACCTTGCCCAAGTATCCCGGTATTCGGAGAACTGAAATCTGCATTGGAACTTTTTCTCTCTAGGGCGAAGCAATTGGGCGCAAGTCGAGCAACAGTAAGCAATAAAATCCCCCATTTGGAATTGGCAGAGAATCACCGCACATTCCCTATAGTTCCATCC
>JALCBR010000087.1 GCA_028066245.1 Pirellulales bacterium
CGCAGGGCAGCACGAAACACCCCTCAAATTTGACCAATGTCAATTTCGCCCGTACACCTGAGAGCAGGCCGCAAGACACCCCATCGCGGGACGACTTGGCAGCGTCCGTTGGTCGAGCGGAAGAGCAATCGGACAGGTACTCTAGTGAAGTCTCGTTCGACCTGCTGCAGAGAAACTCCAAGCTTCGCGTCGTCCGTGCACCATACTTTTGGGAGGTTTTGCGCCTCTGGGAAATTCCGCAACCCAGACGTTATAGCGCGGTCGGACCTCTCGATCTCGCCCGAACTGCTTAGGGTCGAGCATCGAGTGTGCGTTTATTGCCTCCAAAGGAAAGGCCGTACTCAGGACCGGTAGACCATTACGGTCAGCTCCAGAATTGGAGTTCAGGGAATAGATCAGAAGCCAACTCGCGCCTGCGGATTCGTCCAACGGCGGAATCAAGTCTGAGCGAAAAATGATCTTTCCTGAACGGCCAACGCGTACTGTCTCGACAAGCCGAGTCCACCTCAGGCGGCGATAGGGGAATTCGCGGATTTCACGCGGAACTCGATCGCGGATTTGACGGAGCGCTGTCGTCCGGCGAACGTCTCCGCGAAATGCGATTCTCCCAAAGAGATAGGTCGCGTTTGTGAGGAGCGTGCCCGACTTCGGGCGTGGCATGAGTACGCTCTCAGGGAGTGACAGCACTCGGGCGATTTCTCCTTTCAACCATCGATCTCCTTTGAATCCAAACTCGGTTTCCAATCGGCTGAACAAGTAACAATAGGCGTGCATGATGCCGGCATGAACCGCATCCTCCGTCATGATGTCACGTAAGCCTGGCGAGTGCTTGCCAACGAGTTCTTCACAGATCGCGGAGACAATCTGTGGCGCAACAATAGGCGCTTGCGCCAATTCATCCCAATTGTTGCTCATGCCCCAAAGGTCCAACACCGTCTCGTTGTTCAGATCGCTCCGGATATCCTTGACGAGACAGGGGAGTTCGGCCTTGAGGAAGGACGAAACCGAGTGCCCTTTCGTTGCGGCGATTTCCACTCTGTGGGCAAGAGATTGGAAGGTCATGCACGACTCGGCGGTACGTCGCTGCACAGTACCACAAACCACGAGAGGTCGGTCAACTAGAACTGAATTGCCAGCAAGTACATCAGAGCAAAGACCGCACTCACCGCAAATGTGCGGATCGACCACGTGACTCGTGTGTATTTGGCGGCAGAAATGTGTGAGTCAATGAGGATGCCGGCCAGTACTTCCTTTTGAAAGCCCTCCGCTTGGGCTGCTTCAAATCCGGCAAAGAACTTGTCAAAGTCATCCATGCCGTATTTGGCCGTCACGCCGACTGGATGGAAATGAGGGCATCGCTTGTTTGCGGGATGTTCGCCTTTGCGCCGGAATGGCAGCACACAGCGAAACGCCCAGTAGAAAGACAGGACGAGCGTCCCCAGCCACAATGCAAATAAGACGGTGACGATATTTGGCCACCAAGTTCTTACATGTTCCTCCAAGGCCAGGTACGGTTTGAGCGTTGGGATCATCAATCCTGCGACGGCGCCACCGATGGTCATCACCACAGCGGCTTTTGCGTCCGCAAACCGAATCCACTCCGAAAGTACCTGATACGTATCGATCAGGTTTTCCGTTTGTAGTTCTTGATCGATGCGGGCGGCAGCGGAGTCTTCCGAGGCTGGCGAGCCTCCTGGAGCCTGTGGAGTTTCCCTCGCCATGACATCCTTTCCAAAACCTTTAGAGACGCTCTGACACGCTATCCACGTTTTGAGATCGTCACCAGGCGCGATTGCCTAATATCACTGAAGGGGCACGCTCGCCCAGGGTCGGTTGCCGTGCTGAAGACGCGCAGCACCGCTACCGACCCTTAGTCGAGCGCTGAGAATTCTTGGCAGCCTCTATTTCCCCCCACCATCATTTCCGGCGCTGCCGTTTCCGGAGATGTCCGTAGCGGAATTACCTGGTTGTGAAGTTGCTTCCGGTTTGATCGTATCCTCGCCTGAGATGATGTCCGGGCGTCGCGCGGCTTTTTGAGCTTCGACCATCGCGGCGACATCGGCCAGCAGCTGCTGCGCGTCATAGGCAATCCCATCCTTGATGGTCCATTGAATTCCACGCGTCCGGCTGGGCTCGCCCGTCTCATCGTCAAGAATCAATGCTCCGCTGCCATAGAGCACTTTGAAGTTTTCCAGCGGGTTTTCAGCGACGATCACCAGATCAGCAAGCAACCCAGGACGAATCTCGCCGAATTGGATCGGCTCACCCTTGGGTTCGTGCAAAGTCTTGGCGCCGTTGATGGTGGCGCACTGGATGACTTCTAGCGGGTGGAATCCAGCTTCTTGCAGGAGTTCCAACTCCTCGATGAAACCAAAGCCATACGTATCGTAGATGAATCCGGAATCAGAACCGGTGGTGACACGGCCACCCATCTTCTTGTAGTCATTAATCAACTGCATCCAGCGATGATAGAAATTCCGCCAGGCGACTTCGTCTTCGGTCGTCCAATAGAACCAGTACGAGCCGTGGTTCCGGCGGCTGGGCTCAAAGAATTCCATCAAAGAGGGGAGCGTGTACTTATCGTGCCACTCCGCGGTGCGGGCACGCATCAAGTCCCGGCCGGCCGAATAGATGCACATGGTGGGATCAAAGACGGTCCCCAACTCCAGGTGCTCCTGGAGGTAAGCTTTCCACTCCGGACTCCCCGGCGGATGAATCTTGTCCCACAGGCGGGCGACCTGCCCAAACCGATCTTGCTCATTGTTGTAGTTGTAATCCACGGGCCAAGGCTGAACGACATGGTCCCGCATCAAGGCTTCAAAGTGGCCATAGTAATGTGTGACCGTATTCAGCCCGGCGCGGGCGGCGTCCATGGCATCCATGGCAGCCACGCCAGTTTGCTGGAGATGAGCCGTCGTCCCTAAACCAAGGCGACCAGCCTCTTCACAGAGGGCTTCCATGATCTCCGGCCGATATGCACCTAGCTTCAAGCCATCAATGCCGCGCAGTGGTGCCTCGCGAACCCAATTACGGGCGTCCTCTGGCGTGGCGATTTGTCCCGGCGGTCGCTGATAGTTGAAGATTCGCGGCGCCACGATCTCGTTCTTGGCACTGCGTTCCTTTTCCCTAACGGTCCAGTCGTTGCGTCCCAGTGCCACGCCCCGGACGGTTGTCACGCCATGTGCCAACCACAGTTTGTAGACATACTCCGCATCCGGCGCTTTGGGCTTTCCGCCACAGTGCGCATGCATGTCAACAAACCCTGGCAACACATACATACCAGAGGCATCAATCACATGATCTGCATTCCGCGTCGCGCGGCCTCCGCCAATTGACGTGATGCGATTGCCTTCGATAACAATATCAACCGGTCCCCGTGGCGGAGCGCCTGTGCCGTCAATCACGATCGCGCGGCGAATGACCAGTTTCTTGAACGGTCCAGCGCCTTCATCCGGTCGGCGGTCAGGAGCCGGATTTTGAGCGTAGGCAGTTGCTGATACAGCCAACAAACTAAAGCTGATCGCTGCAAGAAAGCCCCAAAAACGTCGTGTGTGGCAATGCATGTCAGTTTCTTTTCCGCGAGTAGCAAAGAGTCCCGTGCCGGACCCATGAGCAAAGAACGGTCCACAAGCGGACCCGAACGCGGTGTTGCACGTGTGTGGTTAGATGGTAATTGCTGCCAGGGGCTCAGGCAATGAACTGTGGGGTACTCCACCTTCACGACTGAGAGAAGGCCAGGCTTGACCTGGCCATCCGTGCCAGCGATCTGCAACTAGGGCGAAAAACTCGCATAGCCGTGACGAGCTACGCCGATCTTTCCTGTTGCCAGCCATAGAAGTCCTGCAAGGCCTGTGCGACGATGCCTTTGAACTGTCGCAAACCTGCATTCTTGGGTAGCACGGAGAACGCGTGCAGGCTGTTTGCCTGACGAATCAAGTCATCGTCCAGTTGAGCGGACATCAGAATACAAGGGGCGGGCACGCCGGCCTCCCGAACTTGCCGCAGGACATCCAGCCCGGAAAGCTTGGGCATATGGATATCCAGCAAAACCACGTGAACATTCAGCCTGCAAACCATTTCGACGGCTTCACATCCGTCTTCCGCAAGGTGCGTCTGTAGCCCTTCTGGTTCCAGGATTCCGCGGAGCGTTTCGCGAAACTCCAGGTCGTCGTCAGAAATCAGAACTTGGGGAATGACGTTCAACATGGGTTGTTCCGAGCTGAATGCCCCGGTCACCCCGGTGAGTCGACGGAACACGTTGCAAGAAGGCAGGTTACCTGTGTCAATTGCGCTAAAAGCAATCACCGTGCCAGCACGAAATCGCTGATTGGAGGATTGTCAGTTGACAAGTGGAAAACTGTTTCCCTGCTTTATCTTACGTCAATCCGCCTACAGGGTGTAAGACAAATTGCGCTAACTGCAAATTCTACGTAATTCACCTGCCCGATTTCGGCGTGTGTCATTTCGGCAGAAGGCCGAGAAAAAGACATGTACATTTGCACTCTTCTGTATACAAGCGTATATTTGTTGGCCTTGGCATGCACTTGCGGAATTCTTTTCCCTGGCCGCACTTCCGCAACCGGCCATCATCTGCTGAGAACGATCCATGGCAGACCTTGATCAACTCACGCCACGTCAACGTGATGTTTACAAGTTCATTCGCGAGAAAATCCGCTCACGCGGATACGGGCCGACTGTGCGTGAAATCGGCACACACTTTAAAATCCGCTCACCCAACGGCGTTATGTGCCACTTGAGGGCGCTGGAAAAGAAAGGGCTCATTACTCGCGAGCCCAACATGTCACGCGCAATTCAACTGGCGACTGAGCCCATCGAGCAGAAGGGGTTGCCGCTGGCAGGGAGAATTGCCGCCGGCATGCTCCATGAAGCTGTCGAACAGCGTGAGGTTCTTGATTTCGGCGAGCTCTTTGACGCGGACAAGCATTTCGCGTTGGAGGTCTCCGGCGATTCCATGATCGAAGATCAGATCACTGATGGCGACTACGTGGTCGTCCGTCGACAAGAGTCCGCCGCAACAGGCCAGATCGTCGTCGCTGCGGTGGACGAAGATCAGGCAACCTTGAAGCGGTGGTTTCCGGAGTCCAATCGCATCCGCTTGGAACCATCCAACAAGAGCATGAAGCCGATCTACGTGAAGGACGCCCGAGTCATGGGCGTGGTTGTCGGTGTCGTGCGGCGCGTCAACTGAGCAGTCATGGTCGTCAAGCCGCCTGCGCGGTTTGTTTTGTCAGATGGGATGGATCAACCTGCTCTTCGCCCCGCAATTCCGCCAGCACATAGTCCGCGGCGGCCAGTGCCGCCCCAGGATGGCAGATTTCTGCACGCAACTGATTCAACCGCTCAACGCGCTCCATCCTCGCTTTGTCATCCGTCAGCCATTGCGTAATGTGCCAGGCAATATCTGCGGAGGGATCGCCGCAGCTCACGTATTCCGGGAAGAGCACTTTTTCCGCACCAGGCTGATCCCGCCGGAACGGGCTGGTACTGCCTGAAAAGGCATCGTCAGCAGAGAGCAGGTTCACCAGTGTGATGTATTTGACCTTGCGCAGAACGCGTTGGATCAGATAGGGCAGCCGGGACACCCAATAGATGATCACCGTTGGCGTGGCGTGTGCCATGAGTTCCAGAGAGACGGAGCCGGAAACGGAAATCGCACAATCACTCGCATGAATGATCTCTGGCGTTTTGCCGACAAAGACATCGGCAGGAACAGCAGCTTCCCGCAAACATTGGTGAATATGCTCTGTCTGCTCTTCCTTAAACGCAGCGACGACAAACCGTGTCTCAGGCACGGACTCTTTGACACGGGCGGCCGCCTTGGCAATCCAGCGGAAGTTCTTGTGGACTTCCTGCGAACGTGAGCCGGGCAACAGCGCAACAACGGAGCGGACATCTTCACGCAATCGCTGCACGAATGAGTCGTCCAATTGGTGCTCGATCACTTCGTCAAAATAAGGGTGACCGACAAGCGTTGCGTTGCAGCCTCGTTCTGCATACCAGCGGGCTTCAAAGGACATGCTGCACAAGACATGATCTACGTACTTTCGCATCTTCTTGACGCGGCCTTGTGCCCAGGCCCAAACCTGCGGCGGCGCGTAGTAAAAGACGGGAATGCCGTGCTTCTTCGCTCGCCTGGCAAGCCACCAATTGAAACCAGGAAAATCAACCAGCACGACAGCGTCTGGGCAAGATTCACGAAAGATCTTGCCTGCTTGGCGAAATGCGGCCCAAAACTTGTGGATGTTTAAGAGCGCCTGCACGATCCACATCGCGGCGATGCCCGTAAGATCCGTGTCGACTTGGCAGCCAGCGTCCGCCATCCTTGGTCCACCAAAACCCCGTGCTTGCACATTGGGATTGCGGTCGCGCAGCGCCCTGATCAGGTTGGCGCCGTGCATGTCACCAGAAGGTTCGCCGGCGCTAAAGAATACGACGGGAGCGGATGATGAACGCGGTCGCGACGATGCCTGCATATGTCTCTGAGTTGCTCTGATCGCTCTGCGCGCCGAAGCTCGAAAGTACCAAGCTTGTCTAGGCGGCTCGGCGCATGGTTTGTGATTGCTCAGTTTGCGGCACCGGTAACGGGTGCGAGATCGCTCGCCGCAAATCGGCTTTGGACTGTTCAGTTTTTCGTGAGAGTTTCCAAGCTGCCAGCAGGTTGCGGACAACGTGCTGTGGCGAGACGACCGGAGGGATG
Source organism: Pirellulales bacterium (assembly GCA_028066245.1). Lineage (GTDB taxonomy): Bacteria > Planctomycetota > Planctomycetia > Pirellulales > S012-138 > CALJLD01. The sequence goes on from JALCBR010000087.1 coordinate 6,719, forward strand.
AAGGTTCGCTCGTCGGTCACGCGAAACTCAGCCACGCGATATCCACGAGCAGTCACCAACTCGGCCAGGAATCGATGTGCAGCTGGTCGCCAGCGCAAGTCGGCGACAGCCTCTCTCAACGCGACCCAACACAAGAAGTCTGGATCACGGCGTTGGACGCCAACGATAGCACGTCTTGGTATCTGTGAGGTCGCGAGCAGGAATTTGGCGGCTTTTGTCGTACGACGTCTGCCGGCAACAAAGTCAGCGCGTGACAAGCGGCCAAACATTTCGGCAAATCGATCTGGTTGTGGCAATTGTGGCGGATGGCAACATGCAATCACCTGGCCACAAGATTCCGCGATGGACTGCTGCAGTGCTCGCTCCAATGTCCAATCTTGAACGCGCATCTGCCGAAACTGGCAGACGGCATTCTCGCTTTGTGAAATACTGGTGCGGCCGATCCGAGCTGATGCGATTAAGACTTCGCATTCAACAGGCAAGGCATCGCCGTGGTGTGTCGGTCTGACTGTCGTCAATCTGCGCGGGGCAGGCGAGCGAAGCACCGGCGGTAGATCCGCTTGCAGGTGCTGCGCAAACTCTCTTATAAACATGGCCAGCCGGGAAAAGCTGCCAGCGTCAAGCGAACGCGTCGGCGTGATCACGCTGATGGCAGGCATGATTACTCGGCTAAACCGGCGTGGGTACGTGCAAATGCTGGCATATTTCCGCCACCATACAAGAGATGGGGGCGGCGGAGTATCGCAAATTCGCGAACACCACGGAAGATCAGGGCGCTCTCCTGCTAGCAGTCCTGGCAGGCGCTGAGAACCACTGAAGAATGCGATGGGGGTGTTTTCAAACTATGCCCAAGATCCGATCTTGCCGGATCGTAAACAGTGATGGGATAAGTCGCGGCGGCTGGTGCGCAATGACTTGAATCCCTTCTTTGGCTTTCGCAGCCGGTTGAGAATTTCAACCGGCTGCTGGTACGAATGGACCTATACGTTGCCCCTTATAAGAACAACCAACTGGCGACTGCCAAGATCGGCAGCAACACCGCGCAACTGTACAGCATATAGCCGAAGAAGCTGGGCATCTTGACGCCAGACTTGTTGGCGATGGCGGCGACCATGAAGTTTGGCCCGTTGCCGATGTAGGTCATCGCTCCCATGAACACGGCGCCAAGACTGATGGCCGCCAGCAGGCTAGCCGCAACGCCGCCGGTCGCCGGCGAAGCGCCTTCAGACAGCGTTTGCGCTGTCTGAAAGAAGACCATGTATGTGGGAGCGTTGTCCAACACGGAAGACAGCCCTCCGGTAATCCAGAAGAAATGCGTCGGCGTGGAAATTCCCAGCGCGGCGCCATTCTGTTTCAAGATTTCCAGAGCCGGTTGCATGCAAATAAAAATGCCAAAGAAGAGAGCAGCCACTTCAATGATCGCTCCGTAGTTGAAGCGGTTCTGCTCGCGAATCTTGCTCGAACCGAAATAGAGCGATGCGCCGACCAGCGTCAGCATGACCACCTCACGCATGAACGGCAGCGGATGCCAATGCGTGCCCGGCAGCGGCTTGCTGGGATCGAGTAGGGCCACCGCGGCAACCACGCCCAGCAGCAATGTTCCATTGAGCAACCATCCACTGGCCCGCAACGGCCGCACGCGCGTCTCGTCACGGAGAATATCTTCCTTCGTTTCCTTGCTGTAGGAGAACAGCCGGTCCCAAAGGTAGTAGACCGCCAGCAGCGCCCCGTTCACAAACAACCATTGCGGCAGCAGCTTCATCGTCCAAAAGAAGTCGACGCCCTTCAAATACCCCAGGAAGAGCGGCGGGTCACCGATGGGCAGCAACAAGCCACCGCAGTTGCAGACGACGAAGATAAAGAAAACGACGGTGTGGGTCACGTATTTTCGTTCAGAGTTTGTATCCAGCAGCGGTCGAATGAGCAACATGGCCGCGCCGGTTGTGCCGATGAAACTGGCCAGTGCGCCGCCAACAGCAATAAACGCCGTGTTGACGATCGGACGCGCCTTCAAATCGCACTCAATGCGAATGCCCCCGCTGATTGTGTAGAGACTGAAAAGCAGGACGATAAAGGGCACGTACTCAGCCACCAGCGCGTGTTGCAGAACGGTGGTGACTCCGTGTGTGCCGCGGAAGATCAGATACCAGCCAAGTGTGAATGTCGCCAACACGGCGGCCACGCGAAAGCGATTGGCGTTGCTCTCCCACCAGTGATGCGTTCGCGGAATCAGCGGCAAGACGGCAATCGCCAGGAGCAGCACCACAAACGGTGCCACCGAGTAGATCGGCGGAGCATGCTCGTGTGCGTGATCACCGCCCTCATGGTGCGCGCCAATGGACAGTACCGGCCAGGCAAAAATCACGGCCAGAGAATACAGACCGATCAAGAACGCGATTGCCAGCAAGAGCGGGAGGTTTCGATTCCCACCACGTGAATCCACTAAAGTCGATGTCGACATAACCGCAATCCCCCAGGCTTACAACATTCTTGGGTGAATGATCTCCAGCCGCGCAGCCTGACTTGGCAATCTGCGCCTTGGGAAATGTAGGTCAAGAATTCGACGGTCTGGCAACCGCGCAGGAATTTCGCAGTGGCCCACGCTGAGCCAGGCGTGACGGGAGGACTTTCAATCGCCGCCGCGCAGACGTCATGCAAAATGACGGCCAGGCGCTTCCGTCCGTGGCGAGCTTGAGGCGAGAAAAAACACGGAACAAGAAAATTCGCGAATTTCGTCACAGTCGCGTAAAACGGCGCATCTAACCCTATAGAGCTGAGGCAGAACTCCAAGATTCATAAAAGGTGTGAAGGACAAAACAACGCCAACGCAAGCCAACGTAGCTGGGCCGCCCCTTACTGGATCGTCGAGTGCTGACATCGCCGCTTTGGGAGATGCGGCACTGCTGACGGATTTTTGCCAGTGTGGAAATGAAGTCGCGTTTCGCGCGATTCTCGAACGGTATGCGCCCATGGTGTCTTCCGTGTGCGTGGCCGTTCTCGGCAACCGAGCGGACGCGGAGGACGCATTTCAAGCGACCTTCTTTGTGCTCGCACGCAAGGCAGCAAAGATCACTAACAAGGAGAGGCTCGGAGCCTGGCTGCACCGCGTCGCGCTCAGATGCGCCTTGGCAACGTTGAGGAGCAATCGGGCCCGAATGACTGTGGAGATGCCGGAAGAAGAGGAAATCGCCAGCGATACCCTGGAGAAGGTCTCGGTGCGCGCCATGACCCAAGCCTTGCATGAACAACTGGATAAGCTTCCGGAGAAATACCGCGTTCCCTTGATCGCGCACTATTTGAAAGGCCAAGACCATGGCACCGCGGCAAGGCAACTCGGAATCAGCGAGGTGGCGCTCCGAAAACGTCTGGAGCGTGGGCGGTCGGCACTTCGCCGACGCCTTGGCGTGCTGGGTTTCGCAGGACTCTCCATTCCAAGTATTTGCAGCGCGGCGGTGAGTGCCGGATCACGCTGCGTTTCCGATGCCGTTTTGAATTCAACCGTTTCTGTCGCGATGCAGGTCAGAGCCGTTTGGGCCAAGGGGCTCATGGCGGCAACCGGCCAACAAACGTCGCTGACACTCGCCGAAGGAGTGATGAAAACCATGCTCATAACGACACTCATCAAAACGTCCACAGCCATCTTCGCAGGTGCGTTTGCCGGATTGATTGTAATGGCGGCGGTCGCCGCTGCGCAAGAATCAAATCGCGCGCCCGCTCAAGGGCAAGGTTCAATCGCCAAGGTGTTACTGACTGCTCAGGGAGGTCAGGCTGGGGAAAACGCGGATGATCCGCCACGTCCCGAAATCGCAATCAAGCTTGGTGGTGAAAGCGAAGCGGTTGAGCAGGCTAGTTCACAGAATCAACGACGGCAGAATCCTACGGCTGATCCCCTTGCGCGCGGGACGCTTCAAGGTCAGTCGATTGATCGTCCAGCGGGAACAATCATTCAGGGACAAGCAGTCAATCCGCGCTCTGGCGCAACGGTGCTCAGCACGGTTGATCCTGCCGCACGTGGAAATGCTCAAGCTCAGGTCACTGATCCAATGACCGGCATCATCACCTCAGAACAAGTGGCCGATCCAATATCAAGCAGAACTTTGCTTGGAGATGTGGTTGGTTCCACCGCACAAGGGTATGCCATCAATGGTACAGGACAAGTGGTCGATCTAACATCAGGCTTAGCTTTGCTAGGTTTCGTAGAGGATGAGGAGCACGTCATTCGGTCAAGCACAGCTGTTGAACGGACTCCCATTCAGCACAAGATTGAACACCTGGAGGAGCAACTCGAACTCTGCCGTCGAATCAAGCAGTTAGAGAACGACAATGAGAAATTGCGCCAGCAAGTCCAACGGCTACAACGGGCATTAAAAGCCAGGAGATAATAGGGAGGAAGAACTGGTCGAGTTGATCTGCAAGGACACTCGAAAGCCTGCGATGCCCTCTCGGTGCGCAGGCTTTTGTTCGTCTCGGGCAACAACAGCCGCTCCGGTGATTCAAGTGGCAAGGGATCGAGTTCACCTTCGCCGGTTGACCTCGATCCGCTTCTTGGACACCTCCTTGGCAAGTTGGATGATGCCTGGGGGAGGATTGCGCAGCTGGGCGTCGAGTTCATCGGCCGCGGCGCCACGACCGATGAGTTCTTCCGTTTGGGGGAAGGTGTATCGGCCGCCTGGCGCGTCAACAGCCAGACCGCTGGTAGCGGTCACGGCAGCGAATTGCCTCATAGTGAACTCGCCGCCCGTAAAGAAGTACAACCCCGCGGAATAACTTTGATGGCGGCTGATCTGTGGATAGTCTTCCAAGACATGATCTGCACCGATGCTAGTCCCGACGAACTGCGCGTGATCATGTCCGAGATAACTGACAGGATCACGGACATCTGCGATGCAATATCCATCCAAGCCCATTGCGTTCCAGGCGTCAAAGCCGGCGTATTCAGTATCGACAAATGGGCGGAAGTATCCGGTCACCTGCGTGACGCGCATCTGATTTTGCAGAGCATACCAGACAACGCTGGCGCGAGACTCGGCGTCGCCGCCGCCGGTGAGCATTACCTGAAAGGGGTCCGTCATATGCAGCCCCGCCTGGTAGGGCACAAGCTTACTGGTCTGAGTAACGACGCTGTGGACGAGTTCAAAAGGCGTTTTCCCGCTCGCCTTGACAATATCTGGACCGCGGGGCTGTCTCTCTTCAGGCTTTGCCCAATGCGGTGTTTCCCTCACGTTGAATTTCTCAACAAACTTATCCAACGTCTTCTGTGCGCGCTTGCGGCGCAAAAACCGTAGCGTCTGATCCTGCGTCTTTCCTACGGGCGGCCGCAAATTCGAGATCCAGGAATCGACGTCAACGGTCACGTCGCCTGGCGGCGCCGTCACGCGCACCCGAACAAACGGGTTGTTGTAAGGTTGCGAGTAAATCAATTCCGTCTTGTATTCCAGCAATTCCTCCGCTTCGCTCATTCGTTCAAAGGGAGCGAACTTCACTTGCACACGGCTGGCCAGTCGCCGTTGTTCTCCCAAGTTTCGCGGCGCGGGGAACAGAAAATCCACATCCATTGTCTCACCGGCTGGCTCAGCGCGGCCAATCATCTCTTGCCGAACAATGAACATCGCACGTTGCCGAGGAGCTGGTTGCATGCCTGGGCACATCCAGCCGCGGCCTTCTTCTTCACCCGGTGCATATTCCAACGGCAATTCAAACTCGCCGAGTTCAAGCTCATCAGGGTCTTGTAGCGGATCGGATTTCCCGGAGGTCTGATCGCTAACTTGCTGCAAACCATGACCGGATGGTTGTCGAACGGGTTCCGCTTGAGCGACAGCGAGATCTCTTGCCCGGACTGGCACAAACATGCCGAGCAGGCTCACCGTACAAATCCCAACCGTACAGAGCCCCAAGGTTTGCCAGAGGGAAAACGGCTGGCGAGAAATACGCTGCCTGTGAACGTGGCTGCTATGGTCACGATGCATGGCTGGCCCTCATTGTGCCCCGCAAATGATGGCGTTTCTTCAATGACTTGCGGCATCGGCTTCAACATGGAGCCTCCTCCGACCGCTAGTCTGTCGTCCAGGATAACGCTACAACAAGGAATCGCCAGCAGGTTCTCTTCCGCGGCCGGGGAAGCGTTACGCCGCTCACACTGTGTTGAGGCACTCTGTCGCCATTCGCTGCAATCAGCGGAGAAAACAAATCAAGGACTCGAAAGAAATGCCCACGGAAATCTCTTCGCACCCCGCAACGCTGGAATGGATAGGCGGCGTCGAGGGCAAACTGCGAATGATCGATCAGACTTTGCTGCCGACTGAGTTTAAGCATATCGAATGCGAGACCGTCGAGCAGGTCTGGGAAGCGATCAAGATGCTTCGCGTCCGGGGCGCGCCGGCCATCGGTGTCGCTGCCGCATATGGAGTCTGCGTCGGCATTCAAACGGTCAGCGGCGCGGACGAGGCCGCCTTGCTTGGGCGCCTGGATGAAGTCTGCTCGTACCTATCAACCAGCCGGCCGACCGCCGTCAACTTGTTTTGGGCGCTGGAGCGGATGAAGACCTTTGCGGCGGGGCTTGCCGGGAACGGAGTTCAAGAGATCTCGGCGGCGCTGCTAGAAGAAGCCCACCGTGTCGCCGAGGAAGACCGCCAGATGTGCCGTGCGATTGGCCGCCACGGGTCTACCTTGCTCAATGATGGACAGGGCGTGCTGACACATTGCAATGCCGGCGGACTGGCGACCTCCGACTATGGCACGGCCTTGGCGGTGTTCTTTGCCGCCGCGGAGTCTGGCAAAACCTTGCACGTCTACGCCGACGAAACACGCCCGTTGTTGCAGGGGGCCAGGCTCACCGCTTGGGAACTTCAGCAACGCGGCATTGACGTCACACTCATCTGTGACTCCATGGCCGCCCAGGTGATGCGTGAAGGCCGGGTTCAAGCGGTTGTGACAGGAGCGGATCGAATTGCAGCTAACGGAGACGCGGCCAACAAGATTGGCACCTACCAAGTCGCTCTCGCGGCGCACGCGCACGGAATTCCATTCTATGTGGCTGCGCCTTCCAGCACGTTTGATTTGAGTCTCGCTAGCGGTGACCAGATTCCGATTGAAGAACGCGACCCCCAGGAAGTCACGCACGGCTTTGGAAAACAAACCGCGCCCGAAGGAATCCAGGTCTACAATCCGGCATTTGATGTAACGCCTGCCAAGCTCATCAAGGCTTTGATCTGCGAACACGGTGTCATTGAACCCGTTACACCTGAAAATGTCGCTGATATGCTCAAGCCTTGATCCTGAAAGCCCATTCTCTCTTCCTTTGTCCTTTTCCCTCCTTCGCCCATGCCCACTCTTCGTGAATTCATCGCCAACGCGGATCGTACACTCAACTTCTTTACACTAGGCCGTGTGACATCGCCGGTGCTGGTCGACTTGTTCGGCTTTATGGGCGGCTTCGACGGCTTCTGGCTCGATCAAGAGCACAGCGGACTGACCTATGAGCAGATGCTAGTAGCTACTGCCGCCGGTCGCGGGCATGGATTCTATTCCTTTGTTCGTGCAGCGCCCGTGAACTATGCCATCGTCACTCAATGCCTAGAAGCCGGAGCGGATGGCGTCATGGCTGCTCAAGTGAATTCGGCGGCGCACGCTGAAGAGTTCGTACAGTGGGCCAAGTTCTCCCCCCGCGGTGTGCGCGGTATGAACAACGGCGGACGCGATGCTCTGTACGCCGGAAAACCGGTTAAGCAGTTCGCAGAGGAATCAAATCGCGATTCGATGGTCGCCATTCAGATCGAGACGGCTCAATCTTTGAACGAAGTGGACGCCATCGCGGCGATTCCAGATGTGGACATGCTGTTTGTTGGCCCGTCCGATCTTTCGCAATCGCTGGGCGTTGTGGGCGAGTTGGAACACGACAAAGTTTGGGAAGGGTATGAGCAAGTTGCCGCCGCCGCCAAAAAGCACGGAAAGGTTTGGGGAACCGTGCCGGCGAGTCCCGCTGCCGCCCAACGTCATCGAGAGTTGGGCTGCCGGATGTTGACGTTTGCCAGCGATGTTGGCTGTTTACGAGCTGGGATTGCAGCGGTGAAAGAGAAGTTCGGCGCTTAACCCGAGGCAGAAAAGTTGTTTGCATGCGAACGTTGTCGTCTTCCAATGTCCGGCGGACACTTTGCTGGCCACCCGTTTGCCTTGAAACGCCCGGCCGTGGTGGCGAGTCATCTTGGTGTTGACGATGATGTCGTCAAGGAAGACCAAGTGAAACGGATGTAGTTGGGCCTGCCAGAACTTCCATAGCCAGTGGCGCTCGGCCACGTCAAGCCGGTCTTGTTCTGCTGCGAGAGTCATCATTTACCTGGTCATGGAATACGTGCAAGGTTCTGACCTGAGCGCATTTAAACGTGACCCCCAACTTCCTGAGCGTCTTGGAGATGACGCTGATCGCTCCTCCCTGAGAAAGGGCGAGCTTATCCCAATATGGCACGCTAGCGGAACGGCAATCAAAGAGTCGTTCTAGGGGTGCTAATTTCTCGGAAGCAGAACCTCAAGGTTCAGGAAGAGGCTGGTCTCCTGCCGATCGTTGCCCGTGAAGAGGTCGTGTTCGACGCTGACGATATTCAGCAGTGGGCGGACAACTGCCCCCGATGGCAATTCAATCTCAAGACCAACGCCCAAGAAGTAGCCATACGCAACGGTCTTGGTTTTGAAGTGATCAACAAAGACGCTTTGCAACATCGGATCGAACGGCACGGAACTCGTGCTACTTGCCCGATAACCCAATGTTGCACCGCCGTTGACGATCATATTGGAGCGGTCGGTCATGCCACGTCGCCATATCAGCCCAGGACGCAGATTGGCGCCGAAGATATCGTTGCCTTGGCGGTCACCGCTGGCAAGATTTCCGATCTCGTTGAGCAAGTTGTCATCGTCAAACCCTTGGCCAAAGATGTCCAGCGCGCACATAGGCCCAAGGGACGCAACACCGTTATAAAACAAGGGCAAGTCACCCGTCAGCGTGATACCGCCACCCCACTCTCCCAACGGCGAATCATTCAACGGGATGAGTACATTGCCGCCGGTGAATGCCAAGACTGTTTCGGCATACCTTGCGGCGGACGCTCGTAAAAGAGTCTTTCGCTCGGGTCCGAGAGCATACGTGACGCCCACTCGCGGCGAGATATCTTGAAACTCAAAGAACCCAGGATCGTCAAACGACGGCGGAGGTATCTCAGGCGGATCTTGCGCTTGAGCTGCATCACCTGTCGCTAGAACCATGAGCCCAAATATTGTCGCTACTAAGAATCGAATCACTGCCATCCCCCACTGCTAGCACTCATAGTTTGATTGGCTTGTTCTTTGTTCGGATACTTTGCTTAACCAGTACCGTTTGCCAATCGTAAGCGCAAGACTTTCCCTAGCTTCGCTGGATCTCAATCATCACGTGTGCCAGTGCACGAAACCAAGGTGCTGGCGTTGTCAGAATTGCTGCGCAAGAGTTCCACAGATGGAGCGCTCTCCTTGTTGACGTTCCGTCGTCAACATTGACGAATTTGGATATTGCTGAGTTGCTGGACGACGCTTGGCTTGCGAGCAGAACGGGAATCAACAAATCGCTCAAGAACATCTCCTTGATTGGTATTCTGTTCGTCAGCAGTTCCCATCGCTTCGCGGACGCGTGATTGAATTGCCGGGTTCCCGTGCGCGGCGAAACGGGACGGACTTAACCAATGATAATTTTGCCCGTACGTGTGAGAGCATAGCGCGAGGTCTCTCATCGCGACCGCGTTGAGGAATTAGCTATGTAGTAAAAGCCAGGTCAATTGTCATTCATCCTCTTCTTCGTCTTCATACTCTTCATCCTCGTATTCCTCTTCGTACTCGTCGTCCTCATACTCTTCTTCATCACCTGGTTCTTCGTCGTACTCTTCTTCTTCGAACTCCTCTTCCTCGTATTCCTCTTCGTACTCGCTGTCTTCTTTCTCCCCGTTTTCTTCCCAAGGCGCTGGCACGGCGGCAAGCGGGGCTCGTTCGGCCAAGACAAGTTTGTTGCTCTTCCGCCCTGCCGGCGCAGGTACGGCGCTGGGAGTCTTTGCAACAGGCTTCTCACGAGACTCCACCTGTGAGGCAGCCCATTCCTCGGCTGAGATCGTCACCTCGCGAGCTTGAGAACCGTTGTACGGTCCAACAATGCCGTCTTCAGACATGTAGTCAATCAGTCGCGCGGCGCGACCATAGCCGATCCCCAAAGCACGCTGTAAGAGTGACACGCTGCCGCGTCCTTCTCGCACGACGACTTCCACCGCATCGTTGTAGAGTTCATCACGGTGATCTTGGCTGGCAACTCCTTGGGCACCTTCCTCCCCTTCGACTTTCAATTGGACAAGCTCAGTCACAAACTGCGGTTCGCGCGCGGCGACAAAGTTGACGACGTCGCGAATTTCGTCATCGCTTACATACGCCCCCTGGCCACGCAGCAGCGTGCTGGTTCCTGGCCAGAGGAAAAGCATATCTCCGTTGCCGAGCAGCTTGTCTGCCCCCATCTCGTCCAACACAACGCGGCTATCCGTGCGGCTGGCGACTTGGAAAGAGATTCTCGCCGGCAGGTTTGATTTGATGAGCCCTGTGATCACGTCAACGGTTGGCTTCTGAGTCGCCAAGATCAAGTGAATGCCCACCGCCCGACTTTTCTGTGCCAAGCGGATAATATGGCTCTCAACTTCTTTGGGAGCTGTCATCATCAAGTCGGCCATCTCATCGGCGACGATCACGATGTAGGGCAGATGCTTGGGGATGGCTTCCCATTCCTCATCTGTTTCCGGCTGCATGCGTTCGTAAAGTTCTTCCTCGCCGAGCTGGTTATAGACTGACATATGCCGCACGCCTGCCCGCATGAGCAATGAGTATCGTTCCTCCATCTTGTCGACAGCCCAGGCGAGGATCGCCTCGGCTTTTTTCATGTCTGTCACAACGGGGTGCATCAGGTGTGGCAAACGCGCGTACGGCGTGAGTTCCACCATTTTGGGATCGATCAACAGCAGCTTGATCTCATCCGGCCGTCGAGTCATTAGCATGGACATGATGAGCGTATTCAAGCACACGCTTTTACCTGTCCCGGTACGTCCGGCGATCAGCAGGTGGGGCAACGTCGTCAGGTCAGCAATCATCGGATTGCCTGAGACATCCTTGCCGAGGTACATGGGAATGGCGGCGCGGGCAGCCGTTTCGTCGCCCTCGGTCATGACTTCGCGAAGCCGAACCAATTCGCGTTCGGCGTTCGGAACTTCGATACCGACCGTATTCTTGCCTGGAATGGGGGCAACAATTCTCACGCTAGGAACTCGGAGCGCCACGGCGATGTCATCGGCGAGATTGGTGATTCTGCTAAGTCGCAGTCCAGCTTCCAACTCGACCTCGAACTGGGCAATGACGGGCCCCGTCTCGATTTCCACGACGCGAATATTGAACCCAAAGTTCTCAAACGTCCTTTCCAAGATTTGAGCCTTGCGACGGACGTCTTTTTCCTGTTCCTCATAGCCGGAAGACTCTGAGTCTGCCAGCAAATCCATGGAAGGGAGTTCGTAGTCAAAGTCGTCATCCACCCGACTGGCGGCCTCGAGTTGTTCGATGACCTCTTCGCGTTCAGCTTTGCGCGTATTGCGGTTTTTGATCCGCAGCAAGCTAGCGACGCCGCCCCGAACTTTGGTTTGAGGTTCTTCAGTTTCGTGCTCGGCTGTTTCCTCCTCGTCATCTTCAGATGCTGCGGTGACGTGCTTGGTTTTCTTCCGACGCTTCACGCGCACTACGGGAGCTTCTTCTTCCTCTTCCTCCTCCTCGTATTCCAGCTCCTCTTCATCTGAGCTTCTCCGCCGTCTGGCCACCAGCTGACCCATCGCGCGGCCGGACGCAGCAACGCTCCGGCCAGTCAGCTTGAAGACAAAGTAGTCAGTACAGAGCAACAGGCCACCGACAACAACGGAAATAGCGAGGATGTAGGCTCCCGCCGGGGCGAAGTACGTGGCCAACACACCTTGCCCCGTAGCGCCGAGATATCCTCCGGAGCCAATGATCGGCCCTGGAGCTGCTGATGACAATGCCATGCCACAGAGTGTGCAAATCCCCAAAAGTGTCAGCAGCCAACCGTTGAATCGAAGCATCGGCTGCGTGACTGACCGTTTGGAAAACAGAACGTAGTTTAGGGCACAGCTTGAGAGCAAGACATAGATCGCTCCCAAGCCAAACAGAGAGTACATCGCCCTCGCTACGAACGCGCCGAGCGGCCCACAAAAGTTACTCGCCTGTTGGTTAGCCGGGTAGATCAGAGACGAGGGTGGATCGGCAGCGTCAAAGGAAAACAACGCGATGGCGAGAAAGAGATTCAACGCCAATAGGCCCAACGCCAACAGATCAAGCAGTCGATTTCGCGATTCGGCCATGGATGCGCTTCCGTCCGAGTATGAATTCCTTGACTGCCGGACCTGACGTCCCAGAGCCTCTTCACGGCTCACAAGCAGACAACTCCTTGGCGCGCATCCATGCACACAAAATGGGCTATTCCGTCATCATCTATTTCGGTCCGCCTGCGAAGCTGATTGAGGGAACCCAACTTCAGCCGGCAAAGTCAACGCAGGACATAATCTGCCCCACACGCCACCGCCACGAATGCAATCCTCGAAGGTAGGCAAAACGCTGTCTCTATCGGCTCCGTTTGGAATCGCTCATTCCTAATTCGCTCAATTCCGTCAGGTGAATTACACTAGGATGGAAACAGAAAGAGGCGTCCTGCGAGAACAATCTCTATGGCCAATCCGGACTCCATTACGTCTACGTCCGTACCGGATCAAAATGCTCCTTCGATTGATGTGACCGCTATCTCCAAGCGGATTACGCACAATGTGGAACATGTCATCGTCGGGAAGCGCCCACAAATTGTGATGGCGCTGGTTGCCTGGTTTTCCGAGGGGCACGTTCTTTTGGAAGATGTTCCGGGGGTGGCGAAGACCATGCTCGCCCGGGCGATGGCGCGGAGCGTCGGGTGCAAGTTCAAGCGAATTCAATGCACGCCGGATTTACTACCCACCGACGTTACGGGAGCATCCATCTTCAACCAAAAAATGACGGAGTTTGAGTTTCGGGCGGGACCACTCTTTGCCAACATTGTGTTGACCGATGAGATCAACCGTACAACTCCCCGGACTCAGGCGGCACTGCTGGAAGCCATGGCCGAAAGCCGGGTGACAGTCGACGGCAAGACTTATGAGTTAGATCAGCCCTTTCTGGTCATCGCCACGCAAAATCCCGTGGACCATGAAGGCACCTTTCCGCTCCCCGAAGCGCAGCTCGACCGCTTCTTGTTGCGATTTCAGCTGGGGTACCCGAGTTTTGACGATGAATTGAAGATGTTGGACGTGGTCCGGGCTGACCATCCAGTGAATCGGATCAAGCCTGTCACAACCGTTGAAGAGTTGATCGCCTGTCAAAAGGCAGTCCGAGATATCTACGTTGATCCTAAGGTCCGTGAATACATCATGCAGATTGTGCATGCCACACGAACTCATGACGATGTCGCCCTGGGAGGTAGTCCGCGCGCTTCGATCGCGTTGTTTCGCACGGCGCAATCTTTGGCCGCGATCCGTGGCGCCGACTTTGTTAAGCCGGACGACGTTAAGCGGATGGCGCCCTCTGTTCTTGGCCATCGTTTGATTCTCAAGCCAGAAAGCCGGCTGCGACGGATAACCGCCGCAGCCGTTGTTGAAGAGATCTTGGATGCAACTCCTATCCCAACGATCAACGGCACGCAAGTGGGCTGACCGTGGGGCTGTTGATTGTCAAAAGCCGACGTGATCTCGAGGGACGGTTTCCAAATCGTTGCAGAAACATGCCGTGATTTGCGAACCGTGTGAGATTTAGTCCTATTTGGCTTGAGTTGGAAGGCGTCGCCATGGTGTTTTCAACAGCCGGGCAAGGGCGATGGACAAATTGGGGCTAAGGTTTGCCACAAACATCGCAATGGAGAAGTACTCCGTGGCAGTCGTAGTCAAACGGTGCTACGCCACATATGATGTCTCCCCGGCATATCACATAGCAAAGGGGTGGGGGGCAGTCCGGTGGACAAGGTTCTCCCCGAGCAAAAATTGAAGTCTTGCGCTCAAGAACTTCGACGACGTTCTCGTCGGCCGCGGGGTCAAAAACGATCTCGATCTTCACATCGAAGTGAGAAAAAGCATCAATGTTATCGCAAGGAACCCGCAATGGTCCTTGCTCACAGGGGAACTTGAACTCGTAGCAGTCGCCGTTGAGTTCTCCAATGAAGAGCACTCCATCCTGGGTCGCGTCTGGTCTTGAAGCACTCGCAGTTAGTACAACTGGGTCGCCATCATTGGTGTGCAGAGGAACTGAGACACTTCCATGTCGATCTCCCAAGCCTTTGAGTGATAAAGATACAGTGCAATCACGGCAAAATTTCATATGAAACTCCTGATCGTTGGTGGCACTTCGGCCACGGTCAGCCCCGTTTGAATGTGATTGCCGAAAAATAAATATTACACCTTTAATTACAAGCTATTTCACTTCTATAAATGAATGAAATAATGTGATCACACTATAAACTTTTTGATTTCCAGCGATATCTATTTATTGACGACTGTGCAGAACCTGACCTACCCGCGTGCTAACAAATGCCACAAAAAGTGGCCGCTCTGAGTTTATTGATCCATGCGTAAGGAATTAGACAAGACGTGGCGTATCGGTTCAACTGT
>JALCBR010000088.1 GCA_028066245.1 Pirellulales bacterium
ATCGGCTGGGGTTTGGGGAAGTGCCGAAACTGGGGTAGAAACACGGCCGTTATCGATTGCCTGATCCAGATGGGCGCAGCCATCACGCTGATGTCGCTGGCAGAATCGCTATCGCCCACCACGGGGATTCAATTCTTGGCTTTGTTCGCGTCGGCCTGGCTCGGCGCCTATCTGCGAATCATGTTTTCGCCAATTACTCGCACCGCGTGCCAGCCGGAAGTTGCTAAGTCCGCGCTGGCTGACGAATCGACGCGCATCCACGGACTGCCGCGAACCATCGCCGAGTTCGCCGTGCTACTGTTCGGGTTCACCGGAGGAATGCTGACCTCATTTTGCATGATCGCACTCGGCAGCCTGCTTAGATAGGCAAGGATGGGAACGCGAATCGTAGGCGGCTAACCATCGCATTGTTGCAGTCGAGCGATTGCTTCATCAACATGTAGGCTCGTCGTGTCGAGGGTCGTCAGCTCACCCAGATCTTCCCCCCGCAGCAACAATGGTATCTCAGTGCCCCCGAGGACTATCCCATCAATGCCAACATCATCCCGCATTCGTAGGATTATCTCGCGGAATTTGCCGCGTGTTTCTGTGCGGAACTCTCCGTTCACCAGTTCCCCTAAATATCGCTCATGAATCCATGCTCGCTCGGAATCGCCAGGCGTGGTCACCTGGATTCCAAGTCGATGAAAAACGTCTTGATAGAACCCTCCTTCCATGGTGAACCGTGTGCCGACCAGACCAACGTGCGTGAGTTGCTGCGCTGCAGTGGCACGCGCGGTAACTTCAACAATGCTGATCAACGGAATCGGTGCGCGTGCAGCCACCGCATCAAAGACAAGATGTGGCGTGTTCGATGCAAACAGCGCCATATCAGCCCCAGCCTGCGCCAGGCGTTGGATCTCAATCGTCAAGAACTCGATTAACGTGTCGTGCTCGTCCGCAGCGACGAGCTGTAGCAACTGCTCCAAGTTGATGCTGTTGATGACAAGTTGCGGGTAGCCGCCGTCAGGGCATGCGGCGCGATAGCGTTCGATCAACAGTTCGTAGTAGTCGACGGTCGAACCCGGAGCGATGCCGCCGATGATGCCAAGAATTGCCATGACGATAATGTTGCGAGGCGAGCAAAGCTTCGTGCAACCTGAGACCAATCAACGAGCGGCTCAAGATCTTCGCTAGCTTGTTGAGTAGCGCCCTTCCTGATTAATCCGGGCGAAAACATCGTTCAACACCCAGTGGAACACGGCCAGGTGGATGCTCTCCACCATGCCCATGTCATCTAGGGCCACATGCAGCCCGTCCTGCTGTAGTTCCTTGAGTTTGCCACCGCTATAGCCGGTCAACCCAAAGGTTTGTAATCCGTGTCGGTTAGCCCAATCGACCGCCTGGAGGACGTTGGGGCTGTTGCCTGACCCACTGATGGCGACGACGAGATCGCCTTGCTGGCCGAAGTTCATCAGCTGTTGCAAGAAGATCTCTTCGTAACCGCAGTCATTGCCCACAGCCATGATCCAGCCGGCGTTGTCCGTCAGGCTCATGACTTTCAGCCGGCGAAGCGATTCATCGTTCAGATCTTCCTGGCGAAGCGTGGATTTGCCCAAATCTTCCGCCATATGGCTGGCATTGCAGCCGGAGCCGCCGTTGCCAAAAATGTAGACGAACTGCTGGTTGGACCAGGCGTTATAGATCAAATCCGCCCAACGACGGAGCGCCGGCTGATCCAATCGTTCCATCTCCGCATTGAAGCGGGCGAGATACTCGGCAACATCCAGCTTGGCGCCTAACATCGATCCCTCAAGAAAGCACGCGACCGAAGGGTTGGGCGAAAGCACCGCAAGATCGACCGCTGCAACCGATTCTGAAACTTCGCTTTTCCGACGTCAAGCCGGACCATCGATGGTCACACAAGTTCGACGCGGAACTCGCAACTCCAAATGCCACAATTCGCTGCATCAGCGAACGTAGCGCGATATCATCACGACATGACCGATTCTTCGCTCACTTTCCCGTTCTCGACGCTTGCGGAGAGAAAGTTCCTGGCTGGGCAATCGCGAGAAGAAATCCGCGCCAACCAGTTCCAGCAACTCAACCGCTTGATTACGGACGTGTTGCCCAAAAATCCGTTCTATGCACCTCGAGTGGCAGAGCTGCGTTTGCCGCTGAGCGATATGGAGGATCTTTCCCAGATTCCGCTGACGCTCAAGAGCGAGTTGCAGCAGCCGGGGCGGTTTCCAGAGTTGGAGGTTGTGGCCGCCGCCAATCACACATATCCACTGGAGCACTATACGAGATTTCATCAAACATCCGGAACCAAGGGCCGACCGTTGGCAGTGATGGATACGGCCGAGGATTGGCCCAAGTGGATCGACACTTGGCAATACGTGTTTGACGCGGCAGAGGTTGCTACGGAGGACCGTGTCTTCCTGGCGTTCTCGTTTGGCCCATTCATTGGCTTTTGGAGCGCGTTCGATGCAGCGACTGCTCGCGGCTGCCTGGTGATCCCCGGTGGTGGTCTGACTAGCGAAGCCCGGTTACAGACGATCATCAACACTCGGTCCACCGTCTTGTGTTGCACACCAAGCTATGCACTGCACCTGGCCGAAGTCGCCAAAGAAAAGCGGATTGACCTGCCGGCATGCAACATCCGTGTGCTCGTCGTGGCAGGGGAACCGGGCGGATCACTTCCTGCGACGCGGACTAAGATCGAATCCACCTGGGGGGCCTGGGTTTTAGATCATGCAGGCGCATCCGAAGTTGGAGCTTGGGGTTATGGTGACCGCGAAGGTTCCGGCATGTACATCAACGAGCGCGACTTCCTGCCGGAGTTCCTGGTTCCCGAGAGTGAAGGGGTAGCGTCCCCTGGTGACGTAGCCGAATTGGTGCTTTCAAATCTGCGCAGGCCGGGCTTGCCGCTGCTCCGCTATCGGACGGGTGACTTGGTGCGTGTGCCGGAACCTGCCACGACAGGTTTCGCGTTCCTGAAGGGAAGCGTGCTGGGACGCGTGGACGACATGCTGATCATCCGTGGTGTCAACATCTATCCCACGTCCATCGAGCAGATCTTGCGAGAGTTTCCCGAGGTTATTGAGTTCCGCATCACAGCTTTCCGGCAGGCAGAGATGGATGAACTGGCGATCGAAATCGAAACAGATGAACAGTCGAAACAAATTGACGCTCAGGCAGCTGAGCAACTGCGACTCAGGCTTGGATTGCGGGTAGCAGTCGAGACAGTTCCGGCGGGAACGTTGCCGCGATTTGAACTCAAAGGTCGCCGGTTTGTGGATCAACGGAGTGAGTAGCAATGTTGAACGGCCAATGGGCGCGGCATTCGGCTCAATGGTCTTGGTACTCTCCCCCCAGTGAGACCCCCAAGCCCAGCAGCAACGATAACCAGGGGGCAAAGTCAAATGTCATCACCATTCCAACCGCCGGAGGATAAACAGCCCACGCCCGGCGGGCGATTCACGCTCCAAGAATTGTTGACGGGCGTTCTGATGTCCGCTGTGATGATGGGAGGACTGCGACTCTCGATACTCTTGGACGGTGAATCCACAGCGATTCTTCCCTTCACGCTCTTCTCTGCCGGGCTCGGAGGACTGATCGGTGTATTCATTCGCTGGAATCCATGGCTGACGAGTCTACTGGGCATCGCCGTCTTGTGGGCTCTGGTCGTCATCTACGTAGGGATCGAGTGAATCGAGAGCGTTCGCGAGGCAACGTCGTATTGAACGGAAGTGAGGGGCAAGATAAATCTGCCCTCGCGTGCCACGGTGCCACTACTGACCCGGTCAGCAGTGAGTGTTCAAGCAATGGCGGGCGGATAACTGACGCAGGAATGTGGACGCCCTGCTGCGGATCGAACTGCAAGCCCGGTGGCGATCTTTTGCTCCACGCGTATGCGATTTCACCTGTAGAATAAATAGACGGGCTTGACCTTCCGTCCCACATCTACTTGCCACTTGCGCTCGTGTCAAACCCTCACGAACCTGTTCCTAGCGAATCTACGTCTGGCTCAACGCCTGATGCTACTGTGCAGCCACCCATTCCCGGTTTGATTGGGAGCGGCGCCGCGATGCGCGCCGTTTATCAACGCACGCGGCAGGTGGCGCCCAGCAAAGCAACTGTCTTGCTGATGGGTGAGACAGGAACAGGCAAAGAGATGATCGCCAGGGCAGTTCACGAATGTAGCCCACGGCAGAATGGACCCTTCATCGGAGTCAACTGCGGAGCACTCTCCGAGAATCTGCTGGAAAGCGAACTCTTCGGCCACGTGCGAGGAGCATTTACGGGAGCGATCGAGAACCGCACCGGACGCTTTCAAGCAGCGCATACTGGTACGCTGTTCCTGGATGAAGTGGACGCCATGTCTCCCATGTTGCAGGTCAAGTTGTTGCGAGTGCTGCAACAGCGCGAGTTTGAACGTGTGGGCGACACGCAGACCATTCGCGTTGATACGCGCGTTGTGGCTGCCAGCAATCGCAAACTGCGCAAGGAAGTCGCCCGGGGAAACTTTCGCAAAGACCTGTATTATCGCTTGAATGTCGTGCCGATCACGCTGCCTCCGTTGCGCGAGCGACACGAGGATATTCCAGACCTCATCGCACATTTTTTGCAGATCTACAATGAGGAGAACGATCGCGTGGTCGTTCACGTGTCTCCGCAGGCGATGTTAGCTTTGACCGCCTACGAATGGCCGGGAAACGTCCGCGAACTGCAGAACTATGTCGAGCGTGCTGTCGTGCTCGCCCCAGGTGACGAATTGACATTCGACATTTTGCCCAGAGCCGTACGGCAGGGGAAGCGAGATTCCAGCTTGGACGATGCCGGTCATGACAGCCTGGACCACTTGGCAAGGCGACTTGTTGAGCGAGGGCTGATCGAAGCAGATGAAACCGCCACTAATCTGCACGAGTTGATCGTCAACCAAGTGGAACGAGAACTGATCGCCCAGGTGATGGCCACCTGTGAAAACGTTCGCATCCGCGCTGCCAAACGCCTGGGCATCAACCGCAATACGCTGCACAAGAAGTTGCGCGACTACGAACTGGATGGAAATCGCGACAACGAAGCGCCGGGGACGGCAGAATCACAGGCGGATCATTGAAGCACCCCGGTGAGAGTCCGTCGCCCCCACTTCCCTCTGAGCCCTCCCCGGGTGAGAATGCGGGAGTGGACCGTGGATCGTATCTCCCGCGAAATCGTCGTGATTCGCATGTCCAATTCGGCGTGACGCGTTGCCGGACTCACAGTCCGCACATTCGCTGGAATCGTCCAACCGCAGGACTGCACGGGACATACAGTCGATGACAGGATGACGTGGCGTCCTGGGCCAGCAGGCTTGCTTTCACGGATGGATTGGTGCCGGGACTTAGGAACTTACTCCATCAACAGGAACGACATGTCACCCACAAGCCCTTATACGGCAAACCTCAGAATGGCAGAAAACGACGCTCGTGCTCGATAAGATCACCATCTTGTGTTTCGCGGCCAGTTATCTGGTCACGCTCGGACTCGAGGCCACTCGGTTCTGGTTTCGCAGCGGCGTGCGCGGCGCGCTGATGGTTGGTTTTTCCACGGCTGGACTGGTAGCCCATTCGATGTACCTGGCGGCACTTTGGACCAAGTCCGGGGTCACGCCGCTGTTTAGTGAGTACGACTGGTATCTGTCCGCGGCATGGATCTTGGCCGTGATCTACTTCTATTTCCTTTGCGCGCGTCCCAAGAACTCGCTGGGGCTGTTCTTTCTTCCCCTTGTGCTGGGACTGATTGTTGTGGCCAACTTCTTGGCCAACAAACAACCCTTTGCCACGCCGGAAGGAACACGAATCCTGCACATCGCCCACGGCGTGTTTCTCCTCTTGGGGACAGTAACGGTGCTGTTCGCCTTTGCCGCAGGCGTGATGTACCTGGTTCAGATGTCACGGCTGAAGCACAAGCGCCCGCCGCGGCAAGGATTGCAACTCCCCAGCTTGGAGTGGTTAGCCAAGGCCAACACTCGCGCCTTGCACATCAGCCTGGTCTTGGTGTTGGGCGGCTTTGTGACGGGGTTGGTGCTCAGCACGTTGCGACACGGCGAAATCCATTGGACTGATCCCATTGTGCTAGTCTCCAGTGGAATGGTCGGCTGGATGTTGATCTCAAGCCTGTTCAGTTTGATATACAAGCCGGCGCGCGTCGGTCAAAAGGTGGCCTACTTGACGATGGCCAGCTTTGTGTTCCTGGTACTGACCTTGGCAGCGTTTCTCTATGACTCGCGGCACGGCGGCGTTGACGGCGCCAATTCAAGCAGTCGCAATCAAAGCAGCGTGACGCTGCAGGAAAGATATTTCGGTAGAGGACAGGAGGCAACATGGCCACGGCAATACTTGCGGCGCGGCGACACGCTCGTCACCGCGCAGACAAGACGCCAGCACGCGCAATCGCCAGGAGGACGCCCATGAACGTCCGCCTGGTGGGTTGTAGTCACCACAAGTCTCCACTGGCAGTTCGCGAGCGACTGGCGTTTACGCCTGACGGCGCAGAAGAGGCGCTGAACCGGTTGCGATCGCAGTTCCCTTCGGCGGAAGCTGTTGTACTCTCCACTTGCAACCGTGTTGAGATTTATACTGTCGTCGAGTCGCCGGAAGACAGCCCGACTTCACGCGAGATTGCTCAATTCTTGGCCGAGTTTCATGGGTTGAGCTTTGAGGAGTTGTTTGACGTACTCGTGCAGCGTAGCGGTGGCGAAGCCGTCACACACCTGTTCTCTGTGGCCGCCGGCTTGGACAGCATGGTGTTGGGCGAGCCTCAGATCCTCTCCCAGGTGAAATCCGCCTACGAGATGGCACAGCGTCGCGAATCGACTGGTCCGGTCACCCACGGCGTCTTTCAAGCAGCAATGAAGGCGGCCAAACGTGTGGCCACGGAAACCAAGCTGACAAATGCCCGCGTGAGCATTCCCAGCGTGGCGATTGCCGATTTTGCTCGGCAGATCTTTGAATCGTTTGAAGACAAACGCGTGTTGGTGGTTGGCGCTGGCGAAATGGCCGAAGAGACGCTGCGCTATCTCAGGAGTGAAGGCGCCCGGCAATTCGTCGTGCTCAACCGTAGCCACGATCGCGGCAAGAAACTGGCCAACGAGTTCAACGCCCAGCTGGCCTCGTGGGATCAATTACATCAAGAATTCGCTTCCGCAGACTTGGTAGTCACAACCACAGGCGCCAAACAGACCATCCTGGGCAAAGATGAGTTTATGGCGATCGAAAATGCTCGCTACCAACAGCCGCTGTTTATTCTTGATTTGGCCGTGCCGCGCGATGTCGATCCAGCAGTTGGTGAGTTTCCCGGCGTTTACCTGTATTCGTTGGATGATTTGCAAGCAACCTGCAAAGAAAACATGCGCAAGCGAGAAAAAGAGATTCCCGCAGCGCTAGCCATTGTTCGCCACGAGTCTGACGCGTTCATGGCGGATCTCAACCGCCGGGCGACCGGTCCGATCATCAAGAGGCTTCGCGAAGGCTGGCAGCAACCCAAAGATGACGAACTACGCCGGCTGCTCAACCGCCTTGGAGATCTAGACGACGCGTCCAAGTCGGAGATCGCTCAGTCTTTTGACCGCTTGATCAACAAGCTTCTCCATCCACCGCTGGAATCAATTCGTGATGAATCTCGGCATGGCATTCCGCACTCGCTGTTGGACGCACTAAGAAAGCTATTCCAACTTAAGGATTGATCTCACGTAGTCGTGGAGATCGTTGAAAACGCGTCAGAGCGTCGGGACTGAAGCCATGTGCGAAAGTGCATTGCACTTGGGCTGGAACCAGGTGATCTAATCTGTGCAGCGTTACGTGGATCTTGCTCCTCAAGTTTCCGAACTGACCCGTCGTGGGCTCAAGAGCGCCTCCAACGATGGTGTGGGCAGTCCCTGATCCCTGGCCGCATGGTCAGGCAAGGTCCACGGCAGGCGAACTGTGAAACTGCTCCCCTGCCCAAGTTCACTCTCCAGGGTGATTTCGCCGGCTAGCAATCGGCAAAGCTCTTTGACGATGGATAAGCCTAAGCCTGTCCCGGAGAACTCGCGCGTTGTCGCGTCACGCCGCGCCTCGTGCGATGCTCCTTGGCGGAATTTCTCAAAAATCGATTTCTGGTCCTCCTGAGAAATCCCCACACCGGTATCCGTGACGCTCAACAGCAAGTCACCACGAGCGCTACAGCGGGCACGGACTTCGATTCGGCCACCTTCAGGCGTGAACTTGATGGCGTTGGAAAGCAGGTTGTTGAGAATCTGCTGCACCTTGCGTTGATCTTGGTGCAGTTCCACAAGTCCCGGCTGAATCTCAACCGCCAGGTCAATGTTTTTCTTTTCCACCAAGGGGCGAGCCATTTCTAGCTGCGCGTTGATCACCTGATCGATACGGAAATCACTCAGGCGGATCTCCATTTTCCCGCTTTCAATCTTCGCCAGATCCAACACGTCATTGATCAACTCCAACAGCAGTTTGCCGGACCGCTTGATGTTCCCCACGTAACGGAGTTGCTTTTTATCGAGATTATCAAGAGACGCCAGGACATCCGAGAAACCAATGATGCTGTTGAGCGGCGTGCGCAATTCATGGCTCATCGTCGCCAGGAAATCCCCCTTCAGGCGATTCATCTCGAAGAGTTCCATGTTCTTCTGAGCAAGCTGGTCTAGCTTGCCATCCATCTCCTGATTCACACGGCGGAGTTCTTCCTGCACCGTGATCAGGTGGCGAACCATCCGGTTGAACGAGTCAGCGACCTGCTCGAATTCGTCGCCTGTGGTGATATCGGCCCGTTGTTCAAAATTGCCGTGGCTGATCGCTTCACTGACCTCTTGCAGATGAGCAAGCGGCTTGACGATCGTATAGCGAATGATGAAGTAACAGGCGACAACCAGCAGGAACGCCGTGAGGATTGCCGTCGCCCACAACATGGCGTTGTTCCAGGCGATGTCAGCCTTCACGGGAGCATCTGAGAGCGAAATCCGCATGATGCCAAGCAACTCGCCTTGCTCAAGTGTCGGCTGCCCTGGTGTGCCAAATGGCCCGTTCATCAGATTGTGGCAGTCGGTGCAGTTTTCGTCCTTGGCATAGATTGCTTGATAGTAGACGTACGGAAATTCATCATCATCGGGATCGAACGCCTCCCACCAATCAACGCCGCCTGTGAGATCGCCTTCGGCGCCTGTCGTCAGGTCGTCCTGCGGAAGGAATTGCGGGAAAAGATCTTTGGCTTCAAAATCGAGATTCGTGACGGGACGCCCCAATTCGCCGCGTGGCTGGGGCAAAATTCGCGACCACTTATAATCTGTGTTTTGCAGGGTCGCAGCGATGTCCTCCGCCAGCACGTCTGGCTTAGCGTTCCCGGAAATGTCTCCCCATTTCTCCCAGTGGATCTGCAGCAGTCGCATGCCGGCCAGCAATTCGGCCTTTTGGCGATTCTGTTGGTAAAGCAATTTTTCCGTTTGGGTGCCGTAGAGCCAGAAACTGATGGCCATCAACCCAATCACACAGATCCCAAAGAGCACAAGTAATTTGCGCTCCAGGTGCGTTTCACCGAGGACTTTTTTGAAAGACTTGTACGACATGCGTGGGCATCGCCAGAACGACCAATCGGCTGCGCTGATCAGGGATCAGATTGTCATTCTAGACGAAGTTTGCACATCGCCATACGGCATTGGCTTGCTGTTTGGCTACCGCCGGGTGCTGATGGTTGGCGCGCAAGCGACACGCGTGTGTATCGGTTGTGGCGTCGCGAAGGCTCGAAAGTACCGCAAGGCCCTGGATCCGTGTCCGGAGGAATAGACCTGGTGACGAAGTGGAGATCCAAAGACTATCCAAACCTTTCGAATCGTTTGTGGCTGAGCGATGCTGGGAATTCAATCAGCCGACCCTCGCTTTGACACGCAATAGCCCAATCGATGATCGTTTCATAGTGTGAAGATTCACTCAGGCTGCCCAGCCAAATCCAGTCGCCTTCGTGAGTGATCACACAAGCAACATTCACTAAGTCACACGGGCCAAGGCAACCGCTGATGGTGAGCTGGATCGTGTTGTTGAGCTTTTGTGCTTTCCACTCCGCCTTGATCATTTTCTTGGGAAATGCAGGCATGCCACGGTCAACACGTCCGCAGCAGCAGCCTTCGCAGAAGATGATTTGGCCCAGCACATTGCCACGGGATGTCCGTAGCCGTTTCGGACAGCCGTTGTCTGTTAGGTTTTCGGCCATCATATCTGGTCAGTGGATACACCTCTTCTTCTCGCTAGGAGGAATGACACAACCTGCCACCCCATGCTCATTCCCGCGACGAACATCAAAGCGAGCAGTGGAAAGTGGTAACTCTCAAGGTGATGAGCAAGTAGTAGATGGAACATAATATTATCCTTTTGGAATCGATGTCTGTCGCATGAAAATCTCTACAGGGTTCCGTCAGTTGGATGATTCGACTTGTCATCTGTCTTGCTGACGAAGAGCCGCAATATGCAGCCGACGATCAAACCGGCGACCAGCACAGCCGTACACAGGATGATCTCGTCTTCGAGCATGGGAGGGTGGTCCATTTGTTGTTCTCCTGATGAAGGTGGCGAAAGAAACACGACCACCGAGAGCGGAGGGCCAAGCGGGCCAATTGACTGCCGCAAGGCGAACCGATACAGTGGGCGCCTTGGGAAGCTGGTGAGAATCCAGCGCGGCCCCGCCACTGTAACTGGTTACGAACGCCTTAAATCCACTGCGGCCAAGCGGGAAGGATGGCAAGTAGGTCTGAGCCAGAAGCCAGGATACCAAAAACGCGATCAGCGTACCAGCGAGGGAAGGTTCAGACCATGCACGACAAGAATCATCTCATTCACCAACGACCGTACCTGCATCGTTGGTATCTCTTGATGAAGCATCGCGTGTCCGGGTTGAACTCTGCTCTTCGCTCTGCGCCGGCATCGCAGTAAGTAACCCGAAACGATTCGAGAAGCGATTCATTAGGCACGCGGATGTACTGCGCGCATAACGGTTAGCCTTCTGCGCAGTCGTTGTGTCTTCAGTGAGCCTGATGGGCAAAACAGCGGTTGTTGTGATTGGTCATGGAAGTCGCCGAGCGTCCTCCAACGCTCGGTTTGTGGACTTGGTCCATGCGTATCAACAACGCCGCTCGGAGCTACAAGTCAGCTACGGGTATATTGAGCTGGCTGAACCAGCAATGTCGGATGCACTACGTCAAGCTGCCGCAGATGCTGAGGAAGTCATCGTTCTTCCGATGCAGTTGTTCCACGCCTTGCACGTGAAGAATGATATCCCGATGGCCGTCGAGGCGGTTCGAACAGAGTTTCCAGAAGTCAAATTCCACGCGGCTGATGCATTGGGAGCTCACCCCAGCCTTGCTGCACTTGCTTACCAACGGGGAACGGAAACTGGGCTGCTCCCTGCGGAAGATCCTGATGAAGTTGCCGTTGTCATGGTCGGACGCGGATCGAGTGATCCGGGGGCGAACAGCGATTTCTACAAGGTCGTGCGACTCTTCTCTGAAGGTCGTGGTCTCAAGTGGGTGATTCCTTGTTATCTTGCGCTTGCTGACCCGCGTTTGCCGGATGCGTTGGAGCTTGTCGCGCGTGTTCGCCCCAAGCATTTGCTCATTGTTCCCTATTTTCTCCTGACTGGAGTTCTCATCGAGCGGATTCGTGAAACTGTCGACGCGTTCATCAAGGCTTACCCTTGGATGGGCGCAAGTATTGCGGAACCACTCGGTTTGGACGAGCGCCTGTTTGAAGTCTTTGACGAGCGGATCGAACAGGCGATCACGGGTCAGCACGCTTTGCCGTGTGACACGTGCAAATATCGGATTGAGCTACCCGGACAGGAAGAGCATGTGGGAGGGCTCAAGAGCCTGTTGTGGAGCCAACGTCACCAGTTCACTCACAATCAAACGATGCCGCATGAGCACGCTCATGCCACGATGGACAAGCATGTTCTTGTCTGTGGAAACGTGGACTGCGCGGAACGCGGGTCAATCGCGTTGATAAGCAAGTTGCGAGACAGCCTGAAAGCTCGTGGCCTGCGCAAAGAGGTCATCGTTACCCGAACAGCGTGCATGGGCCGCTGTGGTGAGGGGCCGACAGTTGCCGTTTACCCGGACGGCATTTGGTACCGCGGTGTGCTGCCGCAAGACGCGGAAGAACTCATTGACGAACATCTTACTGGTGACCGTATTGTCGGTCGGCTCGTGGATAACATTATGTAATCGCGTGCAACAGTCTTTTCAGAGGTAAAGGTTATCGGATATGGCATGTCATGAATTAGCGGCCCTGCGGCTTGGCTTGATGAAGCTCTGCGGCATCGACGACCCCAACGAGAAAGAGCATGAACTGGCTGAACTCGGAGACGCAGTTCATGAACCCGGACCAATCCAGTCGCTTTGCGGGCCGGAAGACCTGACAAAGTTAGTCAGCTACTACCAGGCTTCGCTTGTTGACCTTCAGCAACGAGTGGCCCAGACGGCCGAGGACAATCCCAAGCTGCCTTACTTTCAAGCGCTCATTCTTGTGACAAAGAAAGTCGAGCAGGAGTTGCAAGTGCACATCAACAACCTGAAACAGCTTTATGAAGACCTTGATGATATTCATCACCTCATCCACGAAGTGTATCCATCAAAGAAGAAGGATTGATCACAGGTAGGTGCCTTATGGCCGACAGGAAATTCGGTCGTGTCGTCGCAATTGAACAGGTTCGGCATGACACGCGTTTACTCCATTTGGAGCTTGAAAAGCCTGCGACGATTGATTTCGTTGGTGGTCAGTACGTCATTGTGCACACTAAAGCTGAGATCGAACCCGGAAAGGTTGCCAAAGGGACATTTACGATCATCTCGTCCGAAGCACAGCCTGGTCAGATGACGCTGGCGATTAAGCAGATTGACAGCGGGCCATGCACCACGTGGCTAAACAACTCTGTGAACGTGGGCGATCGACTTGGCTACAGCGGTCCCTGGGGAGCCAAAAACTACGATCATGCCGTTGGAGAGGTCGATGCTCTGTTTTTAGCCACCGACACAGGCATCAACACAACGATTGGATTTCTCAACAGCAAGAATGCAGCAGCCTGCTTGTCTCGTGCGAGAGTGCTCTGGTTGTTACCGGCACGGGATTACTTTCTTGACATTGACTATGTAAGAAACTCGCTTCCTGAAAACGTTCGTAGCCGATTCCGCGTCGAGTTGATTTCTGATATTAGCACGCCACCGAGAGTTGATCAGGCGTTGAAGCTTGTCGAGGAAGAACTGACAAACTTACAACCGCGGTTCGCGTTGCTGAGCGGCGATGGTGATGTGCTAGGACCGGTGCAGCAGCTCTTGACAGATCGCGGTTTTGGTTCTGCGGTCACAATGGAGCCCTACTTCAACAAACCGGACAAAAAAGACGACTCAAAAAAAAACTTCGTACGGGCTTCACAACCGGAGCTTGCGCCGCAGCCGCTGCGAAAGCAGCCACAAGAGTGATTGTGACAGGACAGGTTCTTCAACAAATCGAATCGACTTTGCCGAACCGGCAGCAGGTGACCTTTGCGCTGCATCGATGTGAGCAGCTTAGCGATACATCGGCGATATCGTCCGTCATTAAAGATGCAGGTGACGACCCGGACTGCACGAATGGTGCGGAGTTGATTGCGACCGTCGAACTCTCACGTACGGGAGATGGAGTAACCATCGATGGTGCCGACGGCGTGGCGATGGTCACGCGACCGGGATTGGGGCTCGAAGTCAACACGGCGGCCATCAATCCGATTCCGCGCAAAAACATTGCTGAAATGGTCGAGGAGGAACTGTCCCGCAGCAACTTTCCGGCGGCGAAGGTCACGATCAGCGTCCCCGGCGGCGAAGAGATGGCAAAGAAGACGACCAACGCTCGTCTCGGTCTGCTTGGCGGTATCTCGATCCTTGGCACGACAGGAATTGTCAAACCGTATTCGACCGCGGCGTATCGAGCGAGCATCGTTCAGCAGGTGAAACTCGCCAAGACCACAGGCATTGAGACCATTGTCCTAACAACTGGTGGGCGCAGTGAAACCTACGCTATGCAGCTTTACCCAGAACTGGACGAAGCGGCGTTTGTACAAGCCGGCGACTTTATTGGAGCATCACTGACCGCAGCCCGCAAAGAACTGATGAGCAAAGCGGTTATCGTCGGCATGATAGGCAAGCTTTCCAAGATGGCCGACGGTCGCACGCAAACACATCAAGCCGGTTCCAGCGTGAATATGGATTTACTTGCAGAATTAGCCAGCGAACTCGGGGCGTCAGAGTCCGAGCAAAAGGAAATCCGAGAAGCGAATACTGCCCGCCACGTGTTAGAAATCTGTACGGCAAGGGGGCTCGATAGAATTTGTGACTCGATCTGCCACCGAGTGGTTGAGGTGATGACCGCTCACGTTAGTGAAAAGCTAGAGATTGTCTGCCACCTGACAGATTTCGAAGGTGTGGAACTGGGGCGGTATCCACGCGAAGCGTGACGGGTAGCGAAAGATTGAGAACCAACAATGAACATCAAAGCATCTGATGCCACACCGGCCAACGATATGCGCCAGATGACTGGCATGGGGCGGAGAATTGAAACAGGCAGCTTCGGGATCATCGACGATGAAGTTGGACCGCATGACTTTGACGATCAGCAGTACGAAGTTGTCCGGCGTGTCATTCACGCGACCGCCGATTTTGAATACAAGCATCTGATGCGATTCAGTCCTCGGGCTATTGAAGAAGGAATCGCATCGCTGAAGTCGGGGTGCAATATCCTCGTTGATGTAAAAATGATTTCCGCAGGCTTGAACGCCGATCGCCTTGCCGCATATGGCTGTGAACAATTTTGCTATATCTCGGATGATGATGTCATCGCCACCGCGAAGGAAAAAGACTCCACACGCGCCATCGAGTCCATTCGCAAAGCCCATCGCCTCGGGAAATTAGCAGGTTCGGTGGTCGCTGTGGGCAACGCACCGACGGCGTTACTGGAAATTGCGCGTCTTTATCGGGAAGAGGGAGTTCGCCCTGCATTGGTGGTGGGTGTGCCCGTTGGGTTCGTATCGGCAACCGAATCCAAGGAGGAGATCCTCGATACTGATCTCCATTACATCATCTCACGTGGCCGCAAAGGTGGGACGACCATCGCGGTTTCCATCATCCACGCCTTGTTGCTCCTATCCACAAGGGAGAACGCGTGAGCGAATCCAACATTGCAGTTGTAGGCATCGGTGATGATGGTTGCGTCGGCTTGAGTAGTCGCGCGGCCAACGCCGTTGCACGCTGCCAAGTGCTGGCTGGTGGTCAGCGGCAACTGGATTTCTTCCCAGACTTTGAAGGCGAACGTATCGTCTTCAAAGATGGCCTGCTGAAGTCGGTCGGGCAACTCCAGGAGTTGGCGGATGAGAACACAATCTGCGTTCTTGCCTCAGGTGACCCGATGTTTTACGGCATCGGCTCGCTCATCTCGAAACGGTTCGGTGCCGACCGAATCGAAGTCATTCCACAACCCAGTTCAGTGGCGATTGCATTTGCGCGTGTCGGACTAAGTTGGAACGACGCCGCGGTAATCTCGTTGCATGGTAAACCACTGGAAGGATTGACAACCCGGTTGAAGCGCACCTCCAAGGCCGCGGTGCTAACCGACGACCGAAATACACCGTCGGCGTTGGCGAAGCATATGCTCGAATACTGCGAACCAGCTTGGAAAGCCTGGGTTTGCGAAAACCTGTGTGGCCCCGATGAAAAGTTGACGGCGTTCGACAATCTGAATCAGCTTGCAGATTTCGGTGAGGTCAGCAACCTGAACGTTGTTGTTCTGCAACGAAGCGATTCCAGTTGGTCACCAACTCCGCTCGTTCTCAACCTGCATGAGGACGCTTTTGCGAAACGGATGCCCAAGAAGGGGCTAATCACCAAGAAAGAAGTTCGGCTTCTTTCGATTGGTGAATTGTCGCTCCGACCGGACGATTGCATTTGGGACATTGGTGCTGCCAGTGGTTCGATTGCGATTGAAGCAGCAGCTATCGCCTGTGAAGGGCGAGCCTACGCCATCGAGATGGAATCAGAGAGCCTCGCATTCTGCCATGAAAATGTGCGTGCGCTTGGAATCGATAACGTGCGAATTATCGAAGGACAGGCCCCAGCGATACTCGACTCCATTGAAGATGAACCGACTGCCGTGTTTATCGGTGGGAGCAAGGGTAAGCTCAACGAAATCATCAAAGTGTCGTGGGAACGACTCAAGCCGGGCGGTCGATTGGTTGTCAATGCGATTACGTTTGAGAACGTGGCTCAGTCATATCAAGCATTCAAGGAGATTCAGGCCAAGCCGAACGTGATGCAAGTCAACATCGCCCGTGGAGCGCCAGTTGCCATTTATACTCGCTATGACGCGCTAAATCCCGTGCACATCTTCTCGGCGACGAAGTTCGTCAACGAGCGAACTTCTGACAAGGGGAAGCAAGTATGAACGGGAATAACGGAAGCAACTATGCTCGCCTCTACGGAGTCGGCGTGGGACCTGGTGCACCGGATCTGATGACATTGCGCTCCGTGGAACTACTGAGCCGAGTCGATGTAATCGCGATCCCTCGGTCCAACAAGTACACCAAATCGGTCGCGTGGAGGATTGCCGAACCCAACCTACCGAAAGTCGATGGCCAGGAACGTCTGATCCTCGATTTCCCCATGACCAAAGACCCGAAAGTTCTGGCTCCAGCGTGGGATATCGCGTTCAGCAAAATCGGCAGGCGAATTGAAGCAGGACAAGAAGTCGCGTTCATTTGCGAAGGTGACCCGCTGTTTTACAGCACATTTAACTATCTCAAGAATCAGGCACAAACGAGATGGCCGGGGATTGAAATCGAAATTATCCCGGCGGTATCAAGTTTCACTGCCGTTCCCTCGGTGATTCAAACAACGATCGCAGACGGTCAGGAACGCGTGGCCGTCGTACCGGCCAGTTATGGACTGGATGAGATACCTGCCATTCTGGAGTTGTTCGATACAGTGCTCCTGATGAAGGTCAGTAGCGTTATGCCGCAACTCGTGGATGTACTTCGAAACTGTGGCGTACTCGAAAACTCAGTCTACGTCTCTAAAGCGACGATGGAACATGAGAAGGTCGTTACCGATCTGACCTCGATCCAGAACGACAAGTGCGATTACTTCAGTATGGTCGTTATCAAACAGCACGAGCGGAGCGGCGTGCTGGAAGGAGCGGTCCGTGGCTGAACAACACAAGACATTCGCGATTTACGTGATCACCAAACACGGTTTGAAGATCGCGAGGAGAATACGCGAGTGCATCCCGGGCGCGGACCTGTTTGTTTCAACGCGTTTTGCTGAGCAAGCTCCAAGCGACGCAATCGCAATGTCGCTCCCCATGGGCTCAACTCTGAAAGCCGCGTGGCCGCAATACGATTGTCACATTCACATCATCAGTGTCGGAGCCGTTGTCCGGATGATCAAAGACCTGCTGGTCGACAAGAAGACCGATCCGGCGGTTGTTTGCGTGGACGACGCCGCACGGTACTCAATCTGTGTGTTATCGGGGCACGTCGGCCGTGGCAACGAATTCACCGAACGCATCGCCACGGCAATTGATGCCATGCCCGTCGTGACCACCGCATCAGATTCCATCGGGACGCTGACGGTTGACATCCTTGGCCGTGATCTGGGCTGGCAACTTGATGACATGGAGCGAAACGTGACGCTCGCATGTGCTGAAGTTGTCAACGGCAACAATACGTGTTTCGTGCAGGAAACAGGCGAACCGGATTTCTGGCCGTTGAACAAGCCGTTGCCTCGAGGTGTGAACTACGCAACTTGTCTAAGTGAGGTGGATCCCAATGAGTTCACGATGCTGCTGATTTGCAGTGATCGGAGATTTGAAGCGAGCCATCCGATACACTGGCAGAAATCAGTGATCTATCGACCAAAGAGCTTGGTTCTCGGTCTTGGCTGCGATCGTGACACGTCTTTAGATGTTGTTGAAGATGGTGTGTTGAAATTCCTTGAAGAACAGAAGCTCAGCGTCAAATCCGTTCGTAATATCGCGTCCATTGACAAAAAGTCGGATGAGCGGGCATTGATTGAACTCGCCGAGAAGTACCGTTGGAGTTTTGACGTCTATCCGGCGGAACAGCTTGATGTCGTGGAAGGCATCGAAAACCCCTCCGAAACGGTCAAGAAATATGTGGGGACTCGGTCGGTTGCCGAGGCTGCGTGCTTATTGAGCTCAGGAGCGAACCGACTATTGATGCCGAAGCAACCATTTCGCAAGACAGAAGATGGACGCAACATGACCTGCGCGATTGCACGCATTCCGTTCGATCATCGTGCGGAGGTCGGGCGATGAGCGATCAGCAAACAGATAGCCGTCGTGGACTTCTTTCGGTCGTGGGGATTGGCCCTGGTTCAGACGATCTGATTGCCCCCAAGGCGTTGCAAGCGATTCAAGATGCTGAACTCGTCGTCGGTTATTCGACTTACATCAAGTTGGTCAAACACCTGCTAAAAGGTAAGGAGATCGTCCGCACGGGCATGACCGAAGAGATCGGGCGAGCTCGGGCGGCGATCGATGAAGCGCGCAAAGGGCGTCGTGTCACCGTGGTTTCGTCGGGTGACGCAGGTGTCTACGGCATGCTGAGCCTGGTTTTTCAAGTTCTGGCTGAAGACGGCTGGACGCGGGATGGAAATCCGGAACTACGAATCATTCCGGGCATTTCAGCGATCAATTCTTGTGCTTCGCTGGTCGGGGCGCCACTTGGCCACGACTTCTGTGCGATTTCGTTGTCAGATTTACTAACGCCTTGGCCAACGATTCGCAAGAAGATCGACCGGGCTGCTGATGCTGATTTCATTATCGGCCTTTACAACCCAGCCAGTGGACGTAGGCAACGACAGATCGTGGAAGCTCAAGAGATCATCTCAGAGTACCAGGAGGGCACGACACCGGTCGCCATTGTCAAAAGCGCCTATCGGAAACCTCAGCAGGTCGTGCTAAGTGATCTGGATAACTTCCTCGATTACGAAATAGGGATGAACACGACGGTGATTGTCGGCTCAACGCAAACCATCATGCACGACGGATTCATGGTGACCCCGCGCGGCTACACCAACAAGTACACATGGGATGGAGAAGTGCTCGACGGTCAACAGCCTGCCCGCAGTTTGAATCTGGACGCTCTGGCCCAGCGGGAGAAACACTAATGGCAAAAGTCGGGCGTTTTTATGGTGCGCTGTTGGCAAAATCAAACGGCGATTTTTTTATCGTCGGTGATTTGAAAACACCTGCGGACTATGAGGCTATGGGATTCGCCAACCCCGGTGAATTGCGCCCACTAGAGAACCGCTTTGTAAAGCTAACGGTGGCAGCCGGAAATCCAGAGATTCCCCCTCCACTCTTCGAGTGTGATGTCGAAGGTGAAGTACTCGCGGAAAAGCTGTTTCATCGGTTGGTCATCAAACGAAACGGCTCTGTGAGCAATCGCCTTTGGAATCTCATCTTTGAAGCTGACGAAAACGATGGCAAAGATGTCATTGATGCAAATTGGTTGTTGGCGATGCCGGACGAGATCTGGGAGATCGTGCAGGATCAAGTACTGCGATGCACCTGATCTGATGCAGTGGGAAACGGAACATTCGGATGAGAGTTTACATCATTGGAGCTGGCCCTGGAGATCCAGAGCTGATCACAGTCAAAGGCGCACGGCTGATTGCCGAGTGTCCCGTCGTTCTCTACACCGGTTCGCTCGTTCCGCAGGACGTCCTGAGAACGGCACACAAGGATGCCACGATTCTCGATTCAGCAGGAATGACGCTCGACCAGATTATGGAAGTGCTCTGCAAGGCACGCGATGCCGGACATGATGTCGCACGCGTTCACACCGGTGATCCTTCGTTGTTCGGATCGACGGCGGAACAGATTCGCCGAATGGCAGATGAGGGGATCGACTACGAAATTGTCCCCGGCGTTTCTAGCTTTGTCGCCGCCGCAGCGATGCTGGGGAAAGAATTGACTCTGCCAGAATTGAGCCAAACGGTCATCGTGACGCGAGTCGAGGGGCGTACACCTATGCCGGAAGGCGAAAAGCTGGCAGACCTCGCGCGTCACGGCAGCACGCTGGTCTTGTTCCTTAGTATCACGCTACTAAAAAAGATTGAACGCGAGCTGACCCCCATTCTTGGCGAAGATTGCCCGGTTGCGGTGGTTCACAAAGCCACAATGAGCGACCAGCAGATCGTTAGCGGTACGCTCGCCAACATTCGAAAGCAAGTACAGCAGGCCGGTATCAAGTCACAGTCGATCATCATCATCGGCCGCGTTTTGACATCGACGGATTTCGCAGACTCCCGGCTTTACGCCGCTGATTTTTCTCACCGTTTTCGCAAGAGCGAAGTGACTCACAAGTAGGAGCGGTGGGATGAGTCAAATCACGAGAGAGTCAAACGCGAAATCGAACTTCACAGATGCAGAGCGCGAAGCCGTCTATCGGGCGATCTTCAGCCGGCGTGACGTACGACGACAGTTCACAGATCGCCCGATTTCCGACGAACTGCTGCTGCGACTTCTTACTGCAGCGCATCACGCTCCATCCGTAGGCTTTATGCAGCCGTGGAACTTCGTCGTTATTCGTTCCGATGAAGTGAAAGCAAGTGTTCACGAAATCTTTCAGCGAACCCATGAACGAGAAGCAACTCAGTTTGAGTCATCTCGACAAGATGAATACCGATCCTTGAAGCTGGAAGGGATTCTTGAAGCGCCAGTCAACCTATGTGTGACGTGCGATCGTTCGCGTCACGGACCGGTCGTACTCGGCCGGACTGCAAATCATTCAACAGACCTCTACAGTACTGTCTGTGCCATTCAAAACCTGTGGTTAGCAGCACGCTCCGAGGGTGTTGGTGTTGGATGGGTCAGCATACTCGATGAGGTCGAGCTGAAG
>JALCBR010000006.1 GCA_028066245.1 Pirellulales bacterium
ATGCCCGGGTCGTCAAGTAAGCATCGACAAGAACAGGATGAGGCCAATGTCGGCAAATCATATTTCTGGTGTTGCTCATGTTGATGGTCTGCTGTCAAACAGCAGCTCACGGCTCTTCTTATCGGCCGTTTTCTTGGGACTTGTGGCCGTCACGCCCACTTCGGTTTTCGCGACGACAGTCCATGACGATCTTGGTTCTGATTCCCGCCAATCAAACGGACAGGACCAGCAGTCCGTCGACAAAAAGTTACTCGAGTATCAAGCCAAACGCGTTGAAATTGTGGAACGCGCGCGCTCCGCAACCGTCGCCGTGTTTGGTAGGGGCGGGCGCGGAGGAGGGTCTGGAGTTCTCATCTCACCGGACGGGTATGCTCTCTCCAATTTCCACGTGACTGACGGCGCCGGTGACGCCATGCAGTGCGGGCTTTCAGACGGCAAACTGTACGATGCGGTGATTGTGGGGATCGATCCCACTGGAGATGTTGCGTTGATTAAGTTGCTGGGCCGGGATGATTTCCCTTGCGCTCCTTTGGGCGATAGTGATCAGCTCAAACCAGGAGACGGCTGCTACGCAATGGGTAACCCTTTCCTGCTAGCGACTGATTTCCGGCCGACGGTAACGTTTGGAATTGTCTCAGGCGTCCACCGCTATCAATACCCGGCTAACACGTTGCTGGAATATGCGGACTGCATTCAGACGGATGCATCTATCAACCCGGGGAACTCCGGCGGACCGCTGTTCAACATGGATGGTGAAGTCGTCGGCATCAATGGGCGAGGCTCCTTCGAAAAACGAGGGCGTGTGAATGTCGGCGTTGGATATGCCATTTCCATAAACCAAATCAAGTACTTCATGGGATATCTCCGCAGCGGTCGAATCGTGGATCACGCGACCCTGGGGGCGATCGTCGCGACGGCCAGTGACGGACGCATTCGCGTTGCGGACATCTTGGACAACAGTGATGCCTATCGCCGTGGATTGCGCTACGATGATGAACTTGTGGCTTTTGGCGGTCGCCCCATCTACACAACCAATGGCTTCAAAAACGTCCTAGGCATCTTTCCCAAGGGTTGGCGCGTACCGCTGACATTTCGCCGAGACGGTACCACCCATGACATCTACGTCCGATTGATGGGTGTGCACCGTGAGGACGAACTTATTGAGAAAGCCCAAGGGCGCCGTCCGCAGCAACCACAGCCAAAACCGGACGAGGGCGACAAGGACAAGAAACCGGGCGATCAACAACCTGCCACGCCCGCCAGCTCCGGTATGCCGGAGCACGTGGCGGCCGTCTTTGAAGCCCGACGCGGCTACACCAACTACCACTTCAACCGCTTGGAGCAAGAACGTGTATGGCAGATGGTCACTGCGGCGGGTCCGCTGTCACCCGGAGATAGTTGGAATCTACAAGCGACTATTGGCGGTGGCCTAGCAGCGGCAATCAGCATTTCCTCCACCGGTGCGACGTTGGAATTACCCGGCGGAAAAGCTGAGTTGACCGTTGATCCGGAGCGGCCTGTTATCTCAGACTCGTTTGAACCTGTAGGCAGTGGCGGACTCATCGCCGCTCTTTATTGCTGGCGACGTTTCATGTGTTTGGGTGTTGATGGCTTTGGCTTGATGTATTACCAGGGCGAAGTTCCCATGAGCGGTTACCTGGAAACATCGCCCAGAAACTTCACGGCACACCTGGTGGATTGCCTGGTTGGTGAACACGGTGGCGCGGAGTGCCGGTTTTTGGTGGATCCCTCCAGCGGCCAACTTCTCGCTCTGGAATTTTATCCAGAGAAGAATTCTGACCCGTGCGAGGTACGGTTTTCTAACTTCCAACAGATTGAAGGCCGGGTCTGGCCAACCGAGATTCAGGTTCGCTTCGGAAACCAGACACATCAGAAGTTTCAGGTCACCGGAGTTGAGCTGGCCGCCGCCGGCCAAGCCATGGATAACTGACTCAAGAGCAGGACTGCTTCCCCTCACGCAGCAGCACTCAAGGACAGGGGCACTCGTAGGATGCTAGGAAAAAGTAAGCTATGAACAAGACGATGGCTTCTTCGATGCATCAACGCTCCAGGCAGACTTTCCCATTGGCAATTGTGTGCGGGCTGCTGATGACTCTGGGAATTGCGCGGCCAGTGTCCGCGGACGATGTGTCTAACCTGATTGAACAAGTTCAGCCCAAGATGGTAAAGATTTTTGGCTGGGGCGGAGGCCCTCGGCTGGAGGATTACCAGAGCGGGTTCCTTGTTTCTGGTGAAGGTCACATTCTCACCGCCTGGAGTTATGTCCTGGATACGGGAACCGTCACCGTTCACATGTTTGACGGAATCAAGTATGAAGCCAAGTTGGTCAACATCGACCCTGTCGCAGAGATCGCTGTTTTGAAGATCGAAGCCGGCGGAAACCTGCCTCATTTTGCCCTCAACGAAGAGTCAGACGTGCAGCCCGCAACTTCAGTTTGGGCGTTTTCCAACTTGTACAAAGTTGCCACCGGAAACGAGCCGGTGAGTGTTCAGCAAGGCGTGATCTCCGCGATCACCAACTTGAGCGCTCGGCGTGGCGTCTTCAACACGCCATATCAGGGGCGCGTCTATGTGTTGGATGCCGTGACCAACAATCCGGGAGCCGCCGGTGGGGCGCTTGTTGACCGCGAGGGACGGTTGTTGGGAATGTTGGGAAAGGAGATGAAAAACGATCGCACCAACTCCTGGCTGAACTATGCACTGCCGACCTCTGAAATCCATGACACGGTGATGCAGATCATCGAAGATCCCAACTATACGCCAGTTCGTGTTGACCCTTTAGCCGGTCGGCATGGAAAAGAAGGCAAAGCGGAACGCCCCATGACACTCCAACGGCTGGGGATTGTGGTTGTTCCGGAAGTCATCTCCGCGGCGACTCCGCCGTTCGTCGATGATATTCGTTACCAATCTCCCGCGGAAAAGGCCGGACTACTACGTGATGACCTGATCATGTTTCTCAACGGACAGGTGATTCATTCTTGCCAGATGTTGCGGGCGGAACTGGAATACATCGATCAAGATGACGCGGTTAGCCTGACCGTGATCCGAGAGACAGGTGGCGTGCAAAGAATTGTCGATTTGACGTTGTTTCCGGATTTCTGATCCTGCCGCGCTCAGTTTCACTGAAAAACGGAGTGACTTGGCTAAGAATCACCGCCAGCGGTGGCGTGCGACCTCATGCGATTCATGCATTGCGGAACCCCAATGACCGAACGACCTTCCTTGAATTCTTTGACGATGGTGCTGGCATGCTTGTTGGTGACGGCCGTCATCAATCAAAGCTTGGCTGATGACAACGCCAGTATTGGCGATTTCAGGTCCAGTGTTGCCACAACACAGGACGTCCAAGAGCCCGGCATTCAGCAATTGCTGGAAGCTGCGCGCAAAGCGGCCACCGCCCGCATTTCTCCTTCCATTGTGCGGATCGAGACCATCGGCGGCTTAGAAACAGTGGACAACGTCTTGATTGGCCAGGGACCAACAACGGGCTTAATCATTTCGGCTGACGGTTACATCGTCTCAAGCGCCTTCAACTTTGCTCAAAAACCGGCTTCGATCTTGATCGGCCTGCCTGATGGCACGCGCGTTCCCGCGGAACTGGTTGCCCGAGATTTCAACCACAAATTGGTGTTGCTCAAGTTGCAAGATGTCCCAGGTGAGTTAGTTGTGCCAGAAGTTGTGCCAACGGATCAGATGAGGGTCGGCCAATGGGCGTTCGCGCTGGGAAAAACGTATGATCCCATCCCGCCGGAAGTCTCGCAGCCCAATGTCTCCCAGGGAATCATCAGCGCGTTGAACCGCATCTGGGGGCGTGCCATCCAGACAGACGCCAAAGTCTCGCCGGTTAATTACGGCGGCCCGCTGGTTGATCTGCACGGCCGGGTCTCGGGGATCCTCGCTCCACTCTCTCCTGAAGGCGGCAGCGATGTGGCCGGTTACCAATGGTATGATTCCGGGATCGGATTCGCCATTCCGTTGGAACACGTCCTTAAGATTCTGCCGCGTTGGAAAGAGGGTCAGGATCTGCACCCGGGCATCCTGGGCATCAACATGCGGCAAGGCAATCAATACGCGGATGCAGCTGTGGTTGCGGTAGTCCGACCCAACTCACCTGCTTACAAAGCCGGCTGGAAAGCCAATGACAAAATCGTGCAGATTGCAGGAAAGACGATCGAGCGGCAAACACAGGTCCGGGAAGCTCTGGGCCCCTACTACGCAGAAGATACCATCGATGTCGTCCTTGAACGCGGCGATGAAACCATTAAATCCAAGATGACGCTCGTGCAAAAGCTCGAGGCATATGCCCGCCCGTTCCTGGGCCTTTTGCCACAGCGAAAGATGGCGAAGTTGTCCGATGACGAGCCAACGGACTCAAAACTCGCCGCTGGTGTTAACATTCGCTATGTCTACGCCGAGAGTGCTGCCGAAGCCGCCGGCTTGCGAGCCAATGATCAAGTCGTGAGTATCGATGGTCGTTCAATCGCAGACATCAATTCGCTACGAGAAGTTATTGCCGCTAGCCAACCTGAGGCCACGCACCTCATAGCGGTCACTCGTGGCGAGGAAGCATTGACGTTTGAGGTGGAACTCTCCTCTTTACCGGAATCTATACCCGGTGAACTACCAGAAGCCCTTCCGGCGAGAAACGCGTATGTAGACCAGCAGCCACCGATTGGCTTACAGCACGTGAAGATTCCCGAGTTTGAAAACGACTGTGTGCAATTTGTCCCCCACAGCTACGATCCACGCGTGCCATATGGGGTGATTGTGTACTTCCACGAACCGGGCAAGCTTACGTCAGAAGAGCAAGAACGTGCGCTCGTGGATCGGTGGAAGTCAATCTGCGAAAAGCACGACCTGATCTTGCTGGCACCCAAAGCACGCGATCCCGTTCGCTGGCAACCGTCGGTTGATGCGGAGTTCGTTAACAAAGTTGTGGAGAAGACCAGGCAAGATTATCACGTTGATGACCAGCGAGTAATCGCTCACGGGTATAAAGGAGGCGGAGCTTTTGCCTATGCAGTAGCCTTTAGTCAACGCCAAGTGTTCCGCGCGGTCGTCGCGGTGGAAGCCGGTGTCGCCGGACGTCCGCCAGAAGCAGATCCCGCTTATCCGCTGGCATTTTTCACGACAACATTCCAATCCGCCACTAACCGGAAACAACTGCAACAGACCTTTGCGGCCTTGCGGCGGCTGAAGTATCCTGTCACAGTTGTTGACTTGGGTGAAAAAGCCCGTTACTTCAACCAAGAAGAGTTAGAGCAGCTTGCGCGGTGGGTTGATACGTTGGATCGGATCTAGAATCCTTTCTCGTTGATCCTCTGTCGCCAACATGGACGAGACTGAACGTCGCGCGATGACGTAGCAGCGACCGTTTTTTACATAGGTTTTTCTGTCTTTCGGACGGACGCTTCAGCAGCTGTTAGCGGAAGCGTCCAGGACCCCAAGCTTTGCCTTCCACCCGTCTTCTCACGTCAAGTGAAGGCAATTAATTTCCCACGCGCATGCGTGTACATTCTCCGTGCACGCAATCCAGTCGGGCAATTTCCGAAACGGCGTCGCGCGTGGACTTCTCTGTGGTCTCGTGCGTCATAATGACAAGCGGCACAATCAATTTGTGACCGTTGCCGACATCTTCGGTTTCGCTTGCCGTGAGAGCTGTAGCGGAAAGTTCCTTTTCGGTCGTCTCTTCCGGGTGTTGAATCACCGCGGCGATTGAGATCTGATACCGTCCCAGGATCGCTGTGATCTGCGCCAACACACCCGGCCGATCATCGACGTCAAACCGCATGTAAAATCGGCCTGGAATCATGCCGGGGTCTTTGGGGCTAACCACCGCGTAATCATCAGACCAAAGTTTCAACGTGCGAAATGTAATCGGCAAACGGCCAACCACAGTATCGATCAAGTCAGCCACGACGGCAGAAGCCGTCGGCATTTGTCCGGCTCCCAGGCCATGATAGAACACGCTGCCAACGGCATCACCGTGCACTCGGACGGCGTTGTAAGCGCCGCGGACCTCTGCCAACGGTGTTCCAATCGGCACCAATGTGGGAGAAACATGCAGTTCGACACCATCAGTCACGGCCTGCGCGACAGCTAACAGACGAATCCGGTAACCCAGTTTTTCGGCATACCGAAGATCAGCCGGATTGACTGATGAGATGCCGCGTAATGGGATCTCTCGCCAAGGCACACGGACTCCGAATGCCAAGTGGGCAAGGATGGCGAGTTTTTGCGCGGCGTCACTGCCATCAACATCCATCGACGGGTCCGCTTCCGCGTAGCCCAGTTCCTGAGCCTTGGCCACGGCATCGGAATAGCTGGCGCCTGACTCTTCCATCTCGCTTAGGATGAAGTTGCTAGTACCGTTGAGGATGCCGGCAATGGAGTTGATTTGATTGGCTGAGAGGCATTGGCTGATATTGGTAACAATGGGAATACCGCCGGCGACGGCCGCTTCAAAGGCGATCGACCGGCCTAATTCCCGTGCGCGATCAAACAACTCCGGCCCATGTTCAGCAAGCAAAGCCTTGTTGGCGGTGACAACATTCTTGCCCGACTCTAGCAACCGCAGCATGATGGTGCGCGCCGGTTCCAGTCCGCCAATGAGTTGCGCGACGGCCACAATGCCTTGGTCTTCCAAGATTTCATCGAGATCCGCCGAGAGAACGTTGTCAGGCAAATCCACGTCCGGCCGTGGTTTGGAAAGATCACGAACGACGGCGCGTTCCAGCCAAAGAATTCGCCCAGCATGACGGGCCGTGCGATCGCCGAAGTTCAGCAGTAGCCGTGCGACACCCCGCCCCACCGTTCCCATGCCCACAATGCCAACTTTTGTCTTTTCCATCGTCGCGTTACAGAGTGGCAAGAAACACTGAGTCAATTAACCGTGCTGTACACCGGTTGGTAACCACTACGCCGGTTTCAGGATATCCGACTGACGGACTAGGCCGACTCGCAAGCCAGTTTGGCCAGCAAACCTGCCTGCTGAAAGCGAATTACGTGAGAAACAGATGCCATCGCGTGGTGGCCATGTACAACAGCCAGCTTGCGACCCAGTCTAATCAGTAGCAGCCGCCACCGGCAGTCATCAACTACGAATTGGGCTAATGCCGTATCGAAAACCTGCGGCGATAGAATTCTTGGGCAGGTTCTCTGTCCACTCGATCAAAGATATCAACCTCAAACGGGCGTCCGATACTATTTCCCGCTCGATCTTCCAGTGTCGTTTCGACGACCAGTTCGTAGTCGTCTTCAGCCCATGGCTCAGCCGGGGTCAGTCTCCACCGAGTTTCCCTCGCATCCACGGAAATCTCGCCTCGCACAACTGCGGTCTCCGCTGAACTGTTCGCACCAAGCTGGCGGACTTCAATCACGCGCATTAACATCGCTCGGTCGAGCGGCTCTTCAAACCTCAGCGTCAACGGATTTCGTGTTCCGGCTTGAGGAACCATGACTTCCCAATTGTTCGGGGCGGGCTGCATATCGTCAGGAGCCGTCACGCGAAACCGCTTGCGGTGGTGCTTAGCCAAGGCTGCTCCATGGGCATCTTGCCAACTGGTC
The DNA here is from genome assembly GCA_028066245.1 of Pirellulales bacterium. GTDB lineage: Bacteria > Planctomycetota > Planctomycetia > Pirellulales > S012-138 > CALJLD01. The sequence continues at coordinate 7,588 of JALCBR010000006.1, forward strand.
TTCACCACAAACTCATATGTGTTCCCCTCAATCAACGCTGGGCCCACTTCTTCCCGCGGCTTGAGTCCGCGTTTGATTCTGCCGGGATCAAAGAGCAACGTCAGCCGGGTGCCATTGTGATTCCAAAGTTCTTGTTCAAGCGTCAAGAAGGGCAACTTCACTTCGCGCGGAGCTTCTTTGTTTGAGACGTCCAGGAGGGTCACGTGCTTGTAGGAATTCCCGATGGTCATTGGGCCGGAAAAGTGCAGATAAAACTTGAGCAGGTTTTCCGGCAGTTCATCCGCGCTTGGATAGACGGACGTCACATGCACAGGCGTGGACTCCACCTTGGGAATGTGGAGTTCACGTACGATCTCAGTTTCACCTTCAGGGCGAATACTCTTTGGCAGCCGATTTGCCTGCAGGCGAAGCTCGTACGTCACCCCGGGCATCGGGGCAAAACGTGGCGAGAACACGACTCCCGCCTGCGTCAATTGATAGCCGCCACGCAAGGGCGGGTTAGCAACTTCGGTGCCGTCATTGTTTCGCACGGAGACGGCAAAGGCTGCCTGCATGGCTTCCGCGGAGAATTTTTCCTTGGAAAACGCTGCCAATTCACGTTCTGTCCAGCCGCCGATCAAAAACGCAGCAGGCGCTTCGGCCTCTTCTCCGGAGATCACTTTCAGCACGACTCGCGAAGCAAGGGGCTCTTGCGGTTCACTCATGGCTGCATCAAGCACCCACGGACAGACCAGGAAGAATGTCGCCAAGGTGACCGCAATTCCACGCCGTCTCGACCGAACAATCAGAGACTGTCTTGTGCTCAAGGCCGGCGATTGGGAACGCATGGTTTTTCTCCGGGCAGTCACAGTGGAGGATGGATGCGAATCACAGATATCCAGTGACAGTGAACTACCCCAATTTATGCTCTTCATATCATACCAACAGCCCCCCGCGTTTAGCACGGAGGGCTGTGTTGTGATTGCGAATGGAGTCGAGCAGACTCTTGCTGTTACGGTAACACAACCGTCTTTAAGTCTTGAGCGCCGCTCTCCGTTTGCACCAAGATCAGTGCGTGACCGTCATTGAGCCGATCCAACTGAACCACGTTGTCCATACCTTCAATTGTCTCGTACTTCAGACCGGCCGTTCCGCCACCACTGATGCGCGAATCGATCCCCTTCATCGAGTTGATCTGGTCAGTCTGAATCTTCATCATTCCGCGAGCATTGTTGGCCATGAGGATATAGTTCTTACTGTCTTTCTCGTAGACAAACATGTCCAACGGACGATTGCGGTTCCCAAGTTCGGCAACCGTGGTTCCCTTCACCTTGGAGCCAGGCTTGAGGTCGGCCATTGGAAATGTCACAAGCGGCGTGCAGGTATAAGCGGCCACAACGTGCATCTCACCATCGATGCCAAACGGTGCAAAGGTGCGAACTGGCGAACGCGTTTCCAAAGCGCCATGAGCACCATGGTAGATCTCAACACTGGCGCCGGCGTTAACGTCATCAAACGGGAATGCCACGGCGCGGAGCTTGCTGGCAAATTCCTCATTAGAGAGACCGGCGATGACAACCTGCTCCTGGATATAAGCAATGTCCGTGATAGATTCCATGCGCGGATTCCGACGCCCCTGGCGTTCAGCGGGCGCGTTGGGGAGCGAGGCTTTGCTGAATTTGACGTTGTCTAAAGAGAACTCTTCAACGTCTCCATTCGTAGTCACACGGCAAATGACAGGAGTGGCATCAGCACCTCGGCCACGGGCGACCGACACATAAACCTGGCCACTAGCCGGATTAACGACCACATCATTGATTCGAATGCTGGCGGAATCCGCGCCTAGCAAGGCGGCGACCTTCCCATTGAGGTTGGCCACATCCATGGTGACACCGTTGGGATCGCCGGTGGCGTCCCCGGTAGCGATGGCGAAGATCGTTGCTGATCGCGTATCGCCGACAAAAAGAATGCCCTGCGGTCCAAAGGCCAGCGGCCCAGCGGTCACAAGCTGCGGAGTTCCCTGGCCCATGCCAGCGGTCAAATCCTGAGCTGCGGCAATAGGCGCCAGACTGAATAGAACCAAACTGCAGAACGCCACAGTCACACTGGCAAGTAAGGTCTTGCGAAGCATCGTCATTCCTTTCGACAAAGGATAGGCGCTACCGCGCAGAAACACGGTTGCGCGTTGAGAAGGAACGGCCTTAAAGCGACGCCAAGGATCGAAACACAAGCGTTACGTACGGTGACTGGTGGCGGCGCATCAGACTTTGGCCGCATTATGCCTGTCGCATTTGACGATTCAAGCAATTCCCAGTGAATTGCCGAGAAGTGTAGCGTGACTCACGCTCAACGTGGAAGACTCGCTGAACGGCGCAAGCGAGGTACTTCTTGCAGATGGGGAAACTGGCTGATAGACGGCTAAAAACCATCATCCCCCATTGATTTCCGTTGCTCGTCCCGATCATAGTCAATCAGTGGCTGAATCACCTGTTCCAGTTGGCCAACAAGAATTTGATCCAGCTTGTGGATCGTAAGATTAATGCGATGGTCCGTGACGCGATTTTGCGGAAAATTGTAGGTGCGAATTCGCTGACTGCGATCGCCCGAGCCGACTAAAGACTTGCGATGTTCGGCCCGCTTTTTGGCCTCTTCCTGTTGCCGATGTTCATAGAGCCGGGTTTTGAGCACGCGGAGCGCCTTGGCCAAGTTTTTGTGTTGGCTCTTTTCGTCCTGACATTGAACGACAATGCCACTCTCATAGTGAGTCAAGCGCACCGCTGACTCAGTCTTGTTGACATGTTGCCCACCTGGGCCACTGGCGCTGAACTTGTCCAGACGGTAGTCATCGGGCTTGAGTTCGACCTCGACATCTTCTGGCTCCGCCATGACGGCAACAGTTGCCGCAGACGTGTGGATTCGCCCCTGGGTTTCCGTTTCTGGGACGCGTTGGACGCGGTGCCCTCCGCTCTCATATTGCAATTTCCGAAAGCAATCTTCGCCTTCGATGCCTAGGACGAGTTCTTTGAATCCGCCCAGCTCCGTGGGGCTGGATTCAATCACTTCCAGTTTCCAGCCCGGCTGCGATTCCACGAAACGCTTGTACATTTCGTAGAGATCACGGGCAAAGAGCGCAGCCTCGCTCCCACCTGTGCCGGCGCGGACTTCCATGACGCACCGCGATCGGTTGGCGTCCTCTCCGCCAATGGTCAATTCCAACAGTTCGTCATAAATGGTCTCCCTTTGTTGGCGCAACTCCGGGAGTTCGGCCTCGGCAAGTTCTCGCAATTCGTGATCATCACCTTCGCTCATTTCAACCGCTTCCGCGATTTGGGCGTTGAGATTCTTGAATTTGCGGTACTTTGTTGCCAGCTTGGCCAGCGAACCACGCTCGCGAGCTACTGCAGCGATCAACTGTGGATTTGATTGCACCTCGGGGTCCAACAATTGTTGGTCAAGTTCGTCAAACCGATCGAGTTTTCGCTCCAGGATCTCGCGCATCATGTCTCCTCCGTCTTAGCTTTGTCTTCCAGTCACCCACCGCGCATGAAAAAATCGATCGCCGGCGCACGTGCGCAATGAACGATCGATTGGGAAAGACTATGCTAAGACTCGGCCTCGACTGGCTTTTCCACAGGCTTGCGCTTCTTCTGCAAGCTCGCGTAACCGCCGGAGAACTTCTTTTGAAACTTCTCAATCCGCCCGGTCGTGTCAACGTACTTCAGTTTTCCCGTGTAGAACGGATGACACATGTTGCAGATATCGATTCTCAGTTCCTTCACGGTACTACGCGTTGTGAAGGTGTTGCCGCAACCGCAACGGACTTCGGTCTCTGTATACTTGGGATGGATGTCAGCCTTCATGATTCCACTCCGTTCAACGGATCGGACTCCAGAGGGTAAGATGCCAACTGGAAAGCCAGGATCGCACCTCGCGAACCGGCGAATTTGTCGGAATCTCATATCGTATACGCACTTCCGTCTCCTGGCAAGGGTAGCAAAAACTGCGAAATCAAGCGGAAGCCGCCGTAGCCAGGTTCGGATCGAGTTCCAGTTTTTGCGCAGTCACGGGAGTAGCACCTGGCTGTAAGAACCCCCAAGATGGGCGCTCAATCAGCTGCTCGAAAGTGCTGCAAGTTTGAATCCGTATGGGGAATCCACGCCCACACTTGGCTCAATCAAACAATGCCGCTCTTCATTGGCCCACCAGGCTAGCGAATTTAACGACTGTATCGTGTGGCGCGGTGGAAGGTTGGTCACGGTATTTGCTTGTTTGTGCTTTTTGCCATCCGCCAGCGGATCAAGCGACCGAACGACGTTCATAACGTACGTTTTCTCATTGCAGCGAGGGCACCTTCTGCATCTCCTTCCGCTGATGCCGCCATTGGATTCTCGCTGGCTGGCTTCTGTGGCTGCTCCTACACGCGTGAACGAGAAACAGAAACGAGGAACGAAAATGAATCGCGACCGAAAAACTGTCTTACACATTGATGATGACCCGGCGATCCTTCGCCTGGTCAAGGCCGGGTTAACCAAGGAAGGATATGAAGTCATCTCATTGGATGACCCCATGTTGGCATCGCAGAAGATGCTTGAGACGGATGCCAATGTGGTTTTACTGGATGTCGATATGCCTAGTGTTGATGGATTAACTCTCTTGAAGCAACTCAAGAGCCAGGATGGCGGAGTTCAAGTCATCATGATCACAGGTATCGTCTCCATCAGCACAGTTCTCCGTTCGATGCGCTATGGTGCCGAGGCGTGCGTCTTTAAGCCCATCACGGACTTGTCACCATTGCTCAAATGCCTTGATGCCGCCTTTGTCAAACTTGACCACTGGTGGAATTCGTTGTTGACGCTGCGCAGTCTCCAACGCAAGGCCGACGAGTCCTCAACCGAAAGCGAGCCTGTTGCCACCTGATCATCGTTGCGGAATCCTCGGAGCACCTGCATCTCTAATTCCTTGAATAGAATGGCCGCCAACCCCGCACACAACGATGAACTCATCGCTGGCTTTGTTGAAGAGGCGATAGATCTGTTACAAGATCTGCCCCAAAGGGTCGACGACTATCAACGCAATGCCAATGATGCCGAAGCAATCAATGTTGTTTTTCGATCTGTCCATACGATCAAGGGCAACGCGGGATTCTTTGGCCTCATCGCCCTGAAGCAGTTCTCGCACAAGCTTGAGGACGTCTTCGACGAGGTTCGCCAAGGGCTGATCGAGATGGACGACGAGCTCTATCGTTGCCTGGTCGAATGCTTGGATATGTTGGGCGACATGATTTCAGATGTCGCGGCGGGCGAGATTGCCACGGCCCTCACTGATGCGCAGTCCGAATTGCTCGAGCGATTGGAATCGCAGGCGGCTGACGCTCGCTCAGGGTCGCCCGAGGCACACATCTTGGCGGAGTTGTTGAAACTGGTTGAAGAGACTGCTGCCGCAAGTTTGCCGCAAGGAGCGGACTGGTCAGGCCGACTGAAGACAATCGCTGGTTGGATCTCGCCTGAGACCGCTGGCACGGATGACTCACAATCAGAGGCGACCGCAGGGTCGGCAACCTCCACCTTGCCCAAGGACCTCGCTGAAGCCAAGTTTGAATGTCACGGCGTGGACATTACGGACCATGTGCGCCCCTTGCTGAGCTTGTTCCTCGCCTTGAACGCTGGCACCTATGACGAGACCGTAGGGCAAGCTTTTCTGGATGCGGCGGACGAGTTTATCGCTTGGGCCGAGTCTCATATGCAGACACGGTTGGTCGAGACCGTGACCGCGGCCCGGACTGACTTTCAAACGGTGTTCGCCAGTCCGATTGACATTGACGAGCTCTTGGCTTCTGTGGTGTGGGAGCAACTTCAGCCAACCTTATCGTCTCTCGCTGTTGCCGAAACAGACGACGCTTCCGGGAAAACAGAAACAAAACAAGCAGAAGGGAAACAACCGCCTAGCGAACAATCCGCTCAAAAAACTCAAGGCAAGGGATCCAAGAGTCGCATCTTGCGAATCAAAGAAGAACGCGTGGATCAGTTCTTGGACGACGTTTCAACGTTGTTCATCACCTGCGAACGACTCAAGGACCTGCAAGCCCGCATGGCGAGCTTCTGGCAATCCAACGACCTCATTGAAGAACTTCGCCAGATCAACGCGGCGCTTTCCGAACAATCAACTGCGTTACAGCGGAGTGTTGTCGAGGTCCGCAAAGTCTCGGTGATGGGGCTGTTCTCCAAATTCCCGCGCGTGGCCCGGACGCTTGCATCCAACTTGGGTAAAAAGTTGAATGTCCACATTGAAGGTGGCGACACAGAGATCGATAAGTCGCTGGTGGAAGACCTGGACGGGCCGTTGATGCATATGATTCGCAACGTCTGTGACCACGGCATCGAGCCGCCAGATGAGCGTGAGCAGCGCGGTGCTCCGCCTGATGGCAACTTGTGGATGAATTGTGAGTTGACCAAATCACACGTCGTGATCACCGTGCGCGACGACGGTCGCGGCATCGATCCAGACAAACTCCGAAACAAAGCCGTCCAGAAAAAGCTCATGCGAGAGGAGCAAGCCGCGGCGCTCTCCGAGCAGGACGCCGTCGAGTTGATCTTTCATCCTGGATTCTCAACTGCGGAAAAGATTTCCGAGGTTTCGGGGCGAGGCGTGGGGCTCGATGTCGTCCGCACGCGACTGCGAGACCACAAGGGAGATGTCCATGTTACAAGCAAGCTGGGCGAGGGCACCACGTTCCGTCTGGAGATTCCTGTTCGCAAGGCCGTTGTCGTTGTGGACGGACTGCTGATCCGCCAGTTTGGAAGTACGTTCGTTCTACCTTTTGAACACATCCGTGAGATCTTCAGCGTGAGCGATGCGGACGTGGCTTCCGTGCGGACCAAGCCCGTTGTTACCCTGCGCGGCGAGCCCTACTCGGCGGCCTACCTCAATGAGATCCTTGGGCTACAGCCTTCCAACGACCAATCCACTCAATGTAGCACCGGCGTCCTGGTCCGCACGAACACCGGCACTGTCTGTCTGCTTGTCGAGTCTGTCCTGGGACAACGGAAGGTTGTCGTCAACGGAATGAGCGAACTTCTTTCATGTACAGACAAACTCCACGGGGTCGCCCAACTGGGTGGTGGGCAACTGGCACTGGTGCTCAATGCCCCCGAGCTGATGGACACCAGCCAAGCCGCGCTTTGTGTCTAACAGCTTCAATTGAACGCGACCTTTGTCGTTGAATCAAAGGCCGTTCACTGAATTCACGGTAGGCCGCGAGTTGTCATCCTGCTACCTGCAATGCGGCTATCAAAAGACGGGGCCTGCTATAGCTCGCCGGTCGATTTGCGGCGCCAGAGTTTGCGACTTGCGAACCAAGAAACAAACACCGCCAGTAGGATCACCGGCAACCAAGGCGTGATCCGTACAAAGAAGAGGGCTGTTGCCTGACCGGTGGATTGGAGCGAATCCACTGAATCCGACCATGTGTCGCCCACTTGTCCGCCGAAAGTTGGCGCTTGGGGGGCTACGTAGTCTTTCTGTTCACGAGCGTTGACTGTCACGGTGGTCAGTTCAGTGCGATCGGTTAGATACCGGAGCCGTCCCTCCATACGCTCGATTTCTCCGCGGACACGCGCCAATTCCTGCTCGACCTTGATCACGTCGGCCAGTTCCGCATTGCGGTTTTCCAAGAGCTCTAGCACTCGTGTTTCCAGTCGTTTGTTGTTGTTTATTCGCGCTTGCAGATCAACAAATTCCTCAGTCACATCTTGAGATGTCTGCGTTTGGTTCTCGGGAAGACCAAGGTTGGCCACGTCTTTCAAGAATGTGTTGAAGTTATCCGTGGGAATGCGAACCTGCCACCGACCATGACGTCGGTCACCATGCGTGCTGTTGATGTTGGCGTCTGCAACGTAGCCGCCGTAGTGCTCAACAAGTTCTTGGAGTTGGCTGGCCAGTGGCGAGAAGTCTTTAACGACCAGATCGATCTGCGCGCTGTAGATGATCTTCTGCTTGCCGGATATCGATTCCGAGCCATCGGCTTCCTCCTGTCCGCTGAGACTGGGAGTTGCCATGGCTAGGCTGTTGTCTGCCACATACGCAGGTTTTCGGGTGGCATCGCGCGGCGCTTCGCCACAACCGGCCAGGATTATTACCAAGAACATGCTGCCGGCGATCATTTCCGCTTGCTTAGACTTCAATCTTCGCGAAAGGATCAGGCGGTCGCCCCATTTGAAAAGCCTCGCGACGGATGTGAAAAATCCTGGCATGCCAACACCCCAAAAGCGGGATTCTCAATTGTTTGTGACCTCACAACAGCGACAAAAGACGCCGCCATCTCGCTGGATTGGCCTGTTGCGCAGTCTCCAACCATGATGACGTTGGTGAATGGGAGAATATTCCCAGAATCCTCAAAGAAAAGACCCGCGAACCAATCGTTTGATTGGTTCACGGGTCTTTGTGTGCCCCGGTTCCTGCCCGGTTGGGTCTGCCCTCTTTGTTCTACCCCGGTTCTGCCCTCTCGGCTGCCCACGTGAAACGCCAGTTGCCCCTGACGTTGTCCCCGTGGCGTTTGTGCCCCGGTCTCAATTGTATGAGGGCTACTGACGGCGAACGCCAGTTCCAGCGTTGGCGCTAGCGGCACCGGCGCGGCTGTGCAACATCTGAAGGACTGCCGGCGTGATGTCAAGTTGCGCATCATAGTACACCACGCGGCGCGCGACTTCAGCCTGCACCATGCCGGGATTGTCCGTGGCAAGCTTGTCGCCATTGAACTGCATGGCGGCCCCGATACCGTTCTGTTGGCAATAGGCGGCCGTCGCTTCGCGGACTTCCTGGTAGACCTGGTAGTAGATAGCGGCTTCGCGCTCACTGAACTTGTTCCGCTCCAACACCAAGGCCGCGTTCATGTCTGCGGCTTCACGTGCTAATTCGGCTTCGCGGGTGCTGTAGTCGGTTGTACCTTTCTTGAGTTCCAGCAACGTCTTTTGCTTTTCTTCTAATCGGGCGCGGCGCGTTTGGAAATCAACGTTGGCCAAGTTGACGTCTTGCTCCAACTGCTGGCGCATGGACTTGAAGCCATTGTGATTCTTGAAAATGTACCCGACGTCAATCAGCGCGATCCGCGTCCCTTGTGCCTGAGCAGCTCCGGAAACAGTCAGGATGAGCGTGGTCGCGATGGCGAGAATGATCGATCTCTTCACGTGTGGCTCCCTTGTATGGATCGCGCATTGATTTGTAGAGGGGGACTACCGCAAGCGGCAAGGTTCGGCGCCGTAAACAATCGATTGCGTAAGCGTTCAAAAACGCTCGCTGGCCTGTGATGCCGTACCACCCCTACAATCGGCAAACTCAGCCCGTTCAATCAATCTTTTCGCTGCGAATGATCGAAGCCAGGCGAGGGCAGCGATAGCGTAGATAGCAGCCGGTTAAAGAGCGAAATCCAACTGCGAAGGCGAAACTCGCGACTCTCCGCGTGGCGCTCTAAGCAAGATCTCTGTCTTCAAACAGCAGCAAAGACAACAAGAGCGAAAATGCGCAATACATCGCCGCGTAAAGCGCAGACAAACCCAGATAACTGGGTGGGACGTCACGATCTGCGATGATCGCGGCGTCGACCTTGAAGTATTCCAAGACCGGCAAGACGGTGGCAATCAAACGGGAGAAGAACTCAACAGCTTCAAACTGCCCAAGCGAACTCTCCACAATCAGCGGAGTCATATGCCCCAGGACATAAATGCTAAAGCAGACTGCCAAGTTGGCTGCCATGGGCAACCTGGTGGAAATGGCCACGCCCAAGGAGGCAAGCACCATGACTTCCATGAAGCCCAACGCCAAGCCGGGCAACGTCCGCAGGATTTGCAAATAAACGTAGGCTTCGGTCACTAGATGTGAGACGCCGCCTTCTTGAGGGTCATAGGCTCCGGACTTGTAAGCCAACCCGGCCAGGAAGATCATCCCTAGCAGGAAGAACATAAATAGCGCCGGCGCGATTAATCCCAGATACTTGCCAAGAATGAATTGCCATCGGGAAATTGGCTTGCTGAGTACCGTCAGCGTGGTTCGCCCTTCTACTTCATCCGATATCGAAATACTGGCCGTCCACAACGCCTGGAAGAGCGAGAGGAGCATGATCACTGTCAGCCCCAGGTCTTTGTACATCTTGTAATCTTCGCCGAAAGTGTTGTACGGGATCCAAATGGCGAGGACGATCATCCCGACACCCATCAAGATCAAGATCCAGTACATCCACTGCGACATCGCTTCCTTCGCCGTGGTAACAGCGATGGCGTGCAATTTTGGGAGCATCAATCGCAACACGGCATAGAGAAGAGTTGCCCCCAAAAGCAAGCCGGCTGTCCAGCTCGCCGTCCACAACGTTAGCGTCCACTGCAAGCCAGAGTTGGCCCCTGCTTCCCGGTTCAAAGCCCAAGGCATGGCGATTAACGTCAGCGAAGCGGGGATCAAGCTCAGATAGAAAAGCGGTTGACCGAGACCACCGATGGTCAGTTCACTCGCCAAAGCAGCTTGGCGAGGCATCACGACTCGCCAGGCGAAGTAGATGCCGGCAATCAAGGTCGCCGCCACCACGGTGCCAACACCCAAATCCCACAACGGGGTCGCCCACATCCAAAGAGCGCCAAGAGGTAGGGGGCCGGTCATCATTGATTTGAGCAGAGTACGGGGGAAGGCGAAAACGTATTCGCAGCCGGGCATCCCAAGCATGAACATGCCGGGGACGCGTTCTTCAGCCTAATCGCCCCAGCACTTTCCTGGAATGGCTTTCCGCTTCATTACGCAGCAAATGCACGAAGGTTCATCAATCGCCGATTCCGACTGGAACGAATGCGCCAGTCTAGACGGAGCCTGAGGCTGCCCTTTCCGAGTTCGGCTGGCCCAGCGATTCCACGAGAGCACTTGTCCGATTACTGGCTCGCTCGCCTGACGGACGCATCCTCCGATGGGATGTCACACGCCCTGCTCTCAGGCGTACGGGCGAAATTGACATTGGTCAAATTTTAGGATGTTTTCGGCCTCTCTGCGCGCTGCCGAGCGCTATAAGGGGTTGACGGTTAACATGCTACTGAACTTAACGTCAAGGTTGCCGGTGATGTTTGCGGTCCCGTTGCTGGTTAATTGCTGGGCATGAAGCGTTTGCGCAACGCCCCTGGGGGCGAGAAAAACTTGACCGATGTCAATTTCGCCCGTACGCCTGAGAGCAGGCTGCGCGGGGAACGCCACGGCGATTCAATCACGCGTCCGCGAAGCGAGGGACCTGCGACAAGAGAACACCCATCAAGGAGATCTTCTCGAGCGCTTTGTTGATTTCGGTTCTGTTCGCAGTCGGAGGTCATCCAACGCCTCAGCAAAATCCGAACTCGTCAATGTTGGCATCGGAACGTCAACAAGAAGAAAACACTCTAGTGGGCGCAATCCGTACCGGCACTCGCCTCGTGATATCCCAAGAGATTCCCTCATTCAGGACGGGATCTTTCACGCGTTTATCGGCAATCACGTACAACGCCTAGTCAAAGAACGTTGACATCATCATCGCCAGCAACGGTGATTCCGCCTGTTCGTATGGAACGAATGGCAGCTAATGTGCGACTGAATTGTGAGCCTGATTCGCTGCTTGTCTTGACGGTGCTCCGAAACGGAGCGCAAAAGGAAATCCGTATTACACTGCCCGGGTAACTCGTGCCCTGTTGTCGTCACCTCCTCCAAAACTTGGCGGATGTGATCGCTGCGCCTACGATTAGAGGAGCATGTTCGGCAACGGGGAGGCCGCTAGCGTCGTCGCCCGATAGTGAAGACGCATCGATTGCCAAACACCTGGTCGCATCTCCACATGGCGTCACGATGATCTGCGTCCCGCGCATCACTCTCAGCGCGACTTAGAAAAGGCAACAACCGTGAGAAATACAATTCTCGTGCGAATCATCGGGCTCGCAGTTGTATTGGCCAGCCTGGCTTGCGTCTTTGTCACAGCCGCGGCGGCTCAAGACTCGCGCCGAATTGCCAGCGACCTCATCGAACAGGGTTGGCAATACGACTTCAGCTTGATTCGCGAGCTTGAAGCAAAGTACCAGGCGGGCCGCGCCAAGTTCCCGCAAGATGCAGACCTTGCCATGGCGATGGGGTTGATTCACGCCAAGTACTCGCGCTATGCCGATGCCCAAGGTGATCTGGCGAACTACCGCAAACTGCGCGCGAATGATCCCAACTCCATTCGTATGCACGCCTGGCTGAGCCTGACGCTGAGAGAACTCGAAGTCGCATTAAGTGACGCCGAGGCACTGAGTCAGAACTTGCCGGCGAAGGGCGGCCAAGCCACCGCTGGCGGCGCCATCCAAGAGGACGAATCCACGGCGTTTACTCGCGAAGCCTTCATCCGGTTCCTGGGGGCGGAGTTCGGATATCTCATGGGACCAATGGAAACTTTCATACCTCAACTGCAAGTTTCCGCTGTGCGAGTGAATGTGCTCGAACATCTCTCGGACGATGAAACCAAGGTTTTCCTGGACGCCGAAGCGGCTGTTGAGAAGCAGTTCACATTGCTACTGCTGGAACGTGATCAGCTGATGGACGAGACTCGGCTTGCAAAAGAAGGGTTTAACGTGCAGGAAACCAAGCGCCTGTTGCAAGAGCGTGAACAAATCACGGCGGATCGGGCTGCTCTGGAAACCAAGGAAGCGGAGTTTGCCGCTCAGCGAGACGCGTCGTTGGCGGAACTCAACAAGCGACGCAACGAGATTGAAACAACCGGTGTCGAACTTCGTGCCGTCTCGGACGATCTCAAAACGCAGATCGTCGCGTTGGAGGGTGACATCGCACGGCTGTTTCGCTTGGCTGATCGCAGCAGCGATCCCATCCTGGCCCGGCGATATCGACTGGACGCGGAAGGTTTGCTTCGCCTGCAGGATGCGCGGCGATTCGATTTGCGAACAGTCGAAGGAAGTCTAGCGGCCACAAACGCGGAATTGCGAACCTTGCGCGGGCAGCAGAAGAATGTTGTCACTCAATATCAGGCAGCCACAAAGCAAATCAAGAAAGATCTCGGCAAACTCAATTTGCGAAACAACCGCATCTCTCGCGACATGAAGAAGCTTGCCCGGCCAGCGACGGGAAACAGCGCTCGCGTCAACAGCTTGACGCGCAGAGCCCAGTCTTTCTCGACCTACCTATCGTTGCCGTTGGAGGAGATGAAGGAACGGTTTTCGCGAAGGCTCACAGCAGGTGGATAGCGAGCGCGCGATCCTCAGCATTCGCGGGATTCCGATAATCGCCACCGCGCGATATGCTATTCTGCTCCAACGATCTTGTTGCCAGACGCGTTTCACGGATGGACTCCGGTCATGGCCATCGATGACTTCTTGCGCTTCATGGATGAACGGTTCTCCGCGCTGATCTCCGCACGAACCGTGCTTGATCCATCTTCAGGCGACTTTGTGGAATTTCCTCCCGCGCTGGATTCCCGCTTGGTCAATGTCCTGCGCGGCGACGGGATTGAACGGATCTACTCGCACCAGCGGGATGCCTTGGAAGCGATTTCGGCGGGACGCGATACGTTGCTGGTTTCGCGGACGGCCAGCGGCAAGACGCTTTCCTTTCTGCTGCCGATCTTGAATGACTACCTGCAGGCGGAAGCGCCCTTTGGCACGATGCTGATGTACCCCACGAAAGCCCTCTCGCGAGATCAGGAGGGAACGCTGGGGAAGTTACTGGACGCCTCGGGGGCGGAAGTGCGGTTGGGTGTCTTTGACGGTGATACGCCCCGTGAAGAACGGACGCGAATCCAAGCGTCTGCTGATTTCATGATCACCAATCCGGATATGCTGCACTCCGGCATCTTGCCGAACCACAATCGACGTTGGCGAACGTTCCTCTCCCGGTTGAAGTACGTCGTGATTGATGAGGTTCACTCCTACCGTGGCGCATTTGGTTCACACGTGGCAAATGTCTTTCGTCGCTTGTTGCGGGTGTGCGCCATTCACGGTAGCCGTCCGACCTTTATTTGCTCGTCCGCCACCATCGGCAATCCTGCTGAACACGTGCAGGCCTTGTTTGGGCGGGAATTCGCTGTGATTGAGAAAGACGGAGCGCCCCGGCCTCGGCGAGATCTGTACCTGGTCAATCCACCCGTCGTCCAAAGCCATGGCCATGCTTTGTATCGCAAAGGGACGGGATCTGTCAGTGTACCGCTGTTGCGTGAAGCCACGCGGCGAGGCATTCGCACGATCTGTTTCTGCCGTGCCCGGCAACAAGCGGAACGATTGCACCAAGCCGTGATCGATGGGCATCCGGATCTTCGTGACCGCGTCAAACCGTACCGCGGCGGGTTGTTGCCCAACGAACGGCGACGGCTGGAGCGGGACCTCGCCAACGGTCGATTGACGACCATCATCAGCACCAACGCGCTAGAGCTAGGCATCAACATTGGCGATCTTGACCTGTGCGTGCTCAGCGGACATCCCGGCTCAATGGCTAGTTTTTGGCAACAGGCGGGCCGTGTCGGCCGCAAAGCATCGCGAGCGGTGGTTGTTTACATTGCCCGAGATGCGCCGATCGACCAATACTTTGTCAACCATCCGGAGTTCCTTGGCACTGCGCCCATCGAACGCGCCTGGCTCAACGCGGACAATCCGTACATCTTGCTGCAGCATTTACCGTGCGCCGCGCACGAGCATCCACTCCGAGAAGACGAACCCGCCTTTCCGGAACCTGCCTATCCAGCAGCGGTGGAGATCCTCAAAGAAAATGATGTGCTGGCCAATTACAAAGAGAACTATCGTTATGCGTTGAGAGACTACCCAGCCAAAGGCGTCAACCTGCGGGGCATGACGGACTATAACGTCAACATCTATGAAGACACGGAAGTGATTGGCGAACTTGACCCCATCGGTGCCCGGGGCACGCTCTACAAAGACGCCATCTATCAGCACCTCGGCAAGCGGTACATGTCCATGGAACTGGACCTGGAAAAGAAGCTTTGCCGCGTGGAACAGGTTGATGTGGACTACTACACGGAGGCCGTGTGGGAGAGTCGCGTGACCATGACTGAGCCGCTGGAGGATTCACAACTGCACGGCGCGGCGACTGATTTTGGCTACGTCAACGTGAACCGCCAACCCAAGCTGTACAAGAAGATTCGTGAGCGGACGTTTGAAAATATCGGCTATGGTCCGATCACGCTGGATGCCTTTGTGTATGACACGACGGGATTTTGCCTGCGAACGCCGCCTGTTTGGCGTGCCGCGGTCGAGGCGATCAACAAGTTGCACGTTGGCGCCGCGCTTTACGGTTTGAGCTATATTCTCAAGCAGACCGCGCCAAGTCTCTGCCTGGGTGACGTGCAAAACATTGAGACGGACGTGTCCCTAGCTGAAGGCGAGCCTGGCAAGTTCCAAAGCGCTTTGTTCTTGTTCGATACGATCGAAGGTGGCGTCGGCTACGCCGAGAAGATTTTTGAAGTCTTGCCTCAGGCGTTTCAACTTTGCCAAAGCGTGCTAGAAGATTGCCCGTGTGCGATCGGCTGTCCCGCGTGCATCACGCCATTACCGCCGGGTGTGAATGACGAAGACCTGGAACAGCTGCTGGTCGAAACCAACGCCGCGCTGGCGTGCACCAAGAGTTTGCTTACTGCGCTGGTGAACGGTTCCGTGGAGCTGCCAGAAGTGCTCCGGCATGAAATCCCGAACTCGCCGCGGAGGGACCCGCCGGAACCAGACCGCGAAATGCTTCGCCTCAAGGACAGGCTTGCCAAGGCGAACAGGATTCTCGACCGCAAGCGGTCACGCGTGCATTGATGACGGAACATTGATTACAGAAGCCCTCCAACATTGTACCGGAATCGGCCCCATCCGGCTGGCACAGCTGCACGCCGCCGGATTGCGGACGTGGTCTGACATTCTGCGGTGTGAAGCTCAGAGCGCCTTTCATTGGCAAGAGCAATTGGCCAAAGAGGTCAGGCAATGTGCACAGGCACTCGCTGCAAATGACGTGCGATTCTTTGTCGAACGTTTAGCACCGCAGGACAAGTGGCGCATCCTGGGGCATTTCTTTGAGCAAACGACGTTCTTTGACATCGAAACAACTGGGCTGGACTACGACGCTACGATTACGGTCATCATCTGCTGGCACAAGGGTCGATTGCACACGTTCATTGAGCATGAGAACCTCGACGACTTCCTGGACCTGCTGGATGATATCACGTTGCTGGCGTCCTTCAACGGCAGTTCCTTTGATGTACCACGCGTGCTCGAATCCTTTCACCTGCCAGAATTGCCTTGTCCGCACTTGGATCTTCGTTGGGTCGGCTATCATCAGGGATACTCGGGAGGGCTTAAAGAGATCGCCGCCTCAATGCGGATTGAGCGACCGGATGACTTACAGTTCGTCAACGGTGATGACGCGGTGCGGCTGTGGTCCATGTGGTTGCGGCATCGCAACGCCAACTCGCGGCAGATGTTGATCCGGTACTGTGCCGCAGATGTGCTGTTGCTCACAGCCGTCGCCGAGCGGCTTGCCGGGCGGAAGCCCCAGCTTATCGGTTCGGCATTTTGGAAGCATCTGCCGGACCGTGTGTCGTTCCGCGTACAGTCAACTCCGCCTGCAACAACGTCTCCAAACGTTGACCATCCACCACAACACGGCAAGCCGCCGCAGCCTTCAGGCAACTTTCTGCAGCGGATTAGAGGCCAACGTGACCTTTTGTCTCGGTTGAGCAAGCGGCGTAAGTAGCTCCAGAAGAAGTGCCACTGTACCAAAGCGTGCCACACTTGCGCCGCCAGCGCTCTCTCGCTTGAATTTGCGCAACAGCTATCTTCCGCGCCGCGGATTGACGATAGCTGTACGTGTCTCGGCAGCAAACCAAGCCTTCCAGAGATCCATGTCCCAACCGAAGTTCTTACCCGTCAAGTTAATCAACGCGTTGCGGACGTCCTCATTCTTACGCGTGCGAACTCTTGTTTCCGTTTTTGAGCCGGTGGTCATCCCACTGACACCATTGGATCCCATGGTCGTGGTGATCTGATCGGGATTGCCTTCAGTTTTGGTTTCAATATGAGTTGTAATCAACGAGTTGATCAGCGTTCCTACGGCCGAGGGATCACCAATGGCGGACAAGGCCGCCGCGGCGCGATTGATGTCCTCATTCTTGTTGGCCGTGAGTTGTTGGACGAAGAACCGAGTGGTTTTGGGGTCTTTATGTTTGGCAACTTCCTGAATAGCCCGGTGCCGGACTTCATCAGACGGATCCATCAGGATCACTTTCGACAACAGCCCAACTGCCGCGGAGGTGCCTACGCTGGAGACAACTTGAACATAGAGTTCACGGACTCTGGGATCTTCTTCCTTGTCAAAACGAATATGCGGCTCCAAAGCGTACAGTGCTGCGGGATCCTTGATCTGTAGCAAACCTACACGGCCTGCCTCACTACGGCGCCCAGTCAACATGCGATGCAGTTGGGCAACCTGCCGGACCCAGTAGACGCGCGATTCCTCCGCAATGCGTCGTTCCTCGCGCAAATCCACCTGCTGCTGCAACAGCCATTCGCCGTTGTAGCGGACATAACCCTGCTCGCGCCGCAGCTGATCTGGTGTAATCCATCGCCCGTTGGAACGGTCAAGAAAAAACCCCAACATGCCGCGCGCGGGCTTGTGATCCGGATCATGTTCTAGCACGCGCTGCGCATGTTCTCGCCTTTCATTCGGCAGAAAGTTATCCCGGCACCATTCGGCCAATTCCCATTGGCCTTCTGCGGTATCCGGATAGTTCTCGCGAACATTCTCATACGCCAGCCGGGCGTCCGAGATCAGGTTCTTTTCAACGATTTGCTCTCGGTCCAACGTCAGTACACCGAGTTCGGTCTTGATGATATACCGTTCGCGTGGTGACTCGTTTTCGTTTTGCAGTGTGCCGCGAAGTTCTCCACCGGACGTCAGCTTGAAGCGGTACGTGCGTTCTCCAGCGTCGGCGGCTACCGCGACACTCATCCATAGTCCCAGGCAGGTCAGCCCTGCGATCGTCTTGCCCCAGCGCGATGGTGCCTTGCGTTCTGGTGCTTTCATGGGACTCCCCAACGATGAATTCATCAAGACTGGCAGATATGTAACCGCTGAAGACGCGCAGTTGCCTGTCTCTTCCAATAGTATAGTCAACAAATCCCAGGGCTCCCAACAAATGCGACCTCTCCCTGACGAATGCGTGGAACTTGGCCGACCCTTGCCCCCGCGCCATAATGGTTGAACGGGCTTTCCTCCCGCACACTTGCTACGACACGACCTCTCGACATGCGCCGATTCCGTCAGTTCATCAGCGCGATAACGTACCTGCTAGCCATCGTTGTGACGGTGGCGGTGGGGACTCGGGTGGTTTACCAGATGTTGGGAGGAGAAGTTTCTCCCAGCAATAGAGAATCCTCAGAGTTCCGAGAGTATCAGGAAAGCAAAGCCGAGAAGAGAAAACAAGACTGGGTGCTACTGTTGCAGCTAGCCAATGAGGATAGCGAAAACTGGACCCTGCAGAAGCAAGATCGGATCATCGATAGCTTTACCTCTTGGTTGGATGACGGCGTCAGCTTCGATCAGTACTTTAGCCGGTTATCGAACGAACAAATCGGCAAGATGCAAGAGAACTTAGTTACCCTGGCCTCGCGTTGGCTGGAACGCCGTGTGGCGGAGTACGGTAGCGCACGCAAGGAGCGCGACCGTAAAGAGATCATCAGGGAAGATACACAGCGGATGATTGGCCTGGCGCTCATGTTTGGTCGCTTGGGGGGACCGTTTGGTCGTGGATTGAACCGCGGCATCAATCGATTGGAAGAGATCAAAGACAGCCTGCTTGCCGATGAAGGCTATTTGTCTGTTAAGCGTCTTCGCCTGATGGCCTATGTTCGGAATGTAAGACGTGAAATTGACAAGTGGGAGGAAAACGGCGGCTGGGAAAAATTCATACAGCAGAACAACCAGTTTTAGTGCGAGCAATCTCTTTCGCCTCTGCCGCCAACCATGCAGCATCGCTACCTGACAGTCTCGCAACTCAGTTCCCTGATCAAAGAGAACGTTGAAGCCAGTTTTCCTTTCCTCTGGGTGGCGGGCGAGATCTCGAACTTCACCCGATCTGCTGCGGGGCACTGCTATCTCACTTTGAAGGATGAGCACGCGCAGCTCCGCGCCGTGATCTGGCGTTCCACCGCAATGCGATTTCGCTTTGAATTGCAGGACGGCTTGGAGATCCTGTGCGGAGGATGCTTGGAGGTCTACACCGCCCGGGGAACGTATCAACTGGTCGTGCAACAGGCGCAGCCGCAAGGCATGGGCGCGCTAGAACTTGCCCTTAGACAGCTTCGCGAGAAACTCACCGCTGAAGGTTTATTTGATGTAGCCCGTAAGCGGCCCCTCCCCAAGTTTCCGCGAACGATCGGCATCGTCACCAGTTTGCAGGGAGCGGCGATTGCGGACATGCTGCAAACTTTGCAGGCCCGCTGGACGGGTGTTGGCGTGATCATTGCGCCGGTCCGCGTCCAGGGAGAGGGCGCGGAAAACGAAATCGCTTCGGCGATCGTGCGGTTCAACCGCATGAAACAGCCGGTCGATACGTTGATTGTCGGGCGTGGTGGCGGGAGCTTGGAGGATCTTTGGGCTTTCAACTCGGAACGCGTTGTTCGCGCGATCCACGCCAGCAAGATCCCGGTGATCTCTGCCGTGGGGCATGAGATTGACACGTCGCTGTCTGACCTGGCTGCCGACGTGCGAGCGCTGACGCCCACAGACGCTGCGCAAAAAGCTGTGCCGGACCGTGAGGAAATCGTCACGCACCTGAATCATTTGGGGCGCCACATGGCGCGATCGCTCGCCCGGCGCGCGCATGTGGTGAGGGCGCGCGTCGAGCAGTTGGCAGCGACGCGAACCCTCTCACAGCCGATGGCGGCGCTGATTCACGATCGCGCTCGACACTTGGATGAACTCTCCCGCCGAGCAGAGATGGCGATGCGGCAACGTTTGCAACGGGCGGAACAATCAATCGCCCGCACAGCCGCGCGCTTGGAAACACTCAGCCCGTTGGGCGTGCTGGCACGGGGGTACAGCGTCACGCAAACCCTGGACGGTCGCGTCGTCACCGATGTCGCCGACCTCTCGCCCGGCGACAAAATCATCACGCGATACGCCCAGGGCCAAACCGTGAGCCAGGTCGAGGAAGTTGATTCTGAATAACGGGGAATCCTCGCCGAACTGCCACTTCGCTTCAGCGCGCCACTCAGACAACGTCTACATGATAAGCGGCGGCAAGCCCAGGTTGGCGCGGATGCTGGTCAATTGTCCAATGTGCATGAATTCATGCTTGGACAGCGCGAATGCGGCGGAAATCGCATCGGGCGCGATCTTGGAAAGTTTCTCAGGCGCTGGTTGCCAGGCTGCCTCGCCTTCCAGGGTCTTCACCCAGGCGAGCAACCGTTCTCGCGCCGTCGCTAAACGTGCAAGCAATTCGTCTCGGCCGGGATAAACGCCAGCGTCATCTTGCGGTGTGCTGCCAGGACCAAACAGCTTGATATGCTCTTCCGGCAGGCAGCTCGGCTCCTGACGGAAAGCCGAGACAAAGGCGTCATCCGCCATCGCCAAGTGCCCCATAATCCACAAGGCGTGGTTACCTGTTCCGCCAGCTCTCGCTGTGAGTTGCTCTTCCGACAGTGTCTCCAGGAGTCCATGTAGAAAATCGCGAGAGCCTTCAAGTTGCCTGGCGGCCATGTCCGCAAGCGAACAATCTTGCATTGTGGTCATAGTTGAGCTCCAGATAGGAAAGAGGTGTTAAGTGTGAGGTTTGGGAGTTATGTATTTCGTTCCGCTTCTTGTTGCACCATCTTTAGCTTGTGCTCCCAACCACTTTTTACGCCCTCGCAGTGATCCGGATCAAGCTCGCCGATGGCCCGGTGAAGAAACTGCAACATCGTGGAGTCTCCCGACTCGGCAAGGCGATATTGCACGTGAGAAATGGCCGGGTACGACATGAACAACGGCCCATAGATTTCCAGTAGCGCCGGCGGTTTGATCACCTGGACGTGACCCCATAAGTGCCCGGCACTTTTCCCTTGATCGTTTTTGCCCAAGTCCCGAAACCAACGTCCGCCAGGCCAGGCTTCCAGCGTCATCGGCATTGGCGTTCCGTCTGGCATTTCTGATGACGGACCAAGTTGATCCAACAGCGCATCGAACGAAATTTGCAACGGCGCGGCAATCTCAATTGTGCGTTCGATTCGCAACGATGATTGATATGTGTCCGCGACAACGACCATGACACTTATCCTTTCTTCTTGGGAGGGACTGATTTCCGCTTTGGTGCACGACGGGGGCCAGATGTTGGATCGCTCGCCTGCGACGCAGTGGACTCAGCCCGGGATTTGATGCCGGCCAACTGGTGATCCCAAAACCGCTCAAACGGCTTGACCCAATCAAAGACAGGTTTAAGTCGTTGAGCGTTTAACCGATACCATCGATGACGACCTGATTCTCGCACGATGACCACCCCCACTTCCCGCAACACGCGGAGATGTTTGGAAACCTGCGGCTGCGAAACACCCAGTGAACGCACAAGCTCATTAACAGAGCGCTCCTGACCGGCCAAATGCGAGATGATTTCTCGCCGTCGGCTTTCGGCAATCGCGTTGAATGCGTCCGTGGTGGTGGGTGTGCGGGCCATGCGACATTTATATGCCTATATAGGAATATGTCAATACACTAACGAGGAATTGAAATCAAAAGCGACCTGAGACTGTCACGCAGATTTCACGTGACGTGCAGCGACGTTAGAAAAATATCACGTGTGTGAGTCTTCACACGTTTGGCGACGTTTTGACATTTCACTGACCGCAACGCCCCATTTGCATTCAGCAGGCAACTGATATCATGGTTCGCTTCGCGGAATCGCCGCTTCGAACCTCGCATTTCCAGGACCTTCTATGACCAGGGCGGAACAATTCGCAGGCTTGAGCGTTGCCATCACCACGCCGTTTCAAAACGGGCAGGTGGATTTTGAACAACTTGCCAAGCAGATCGAATTTCAGATCGACGCCGGCACGGAGTGCATCTGCCCAGTCGGCACCACGGGCGAATCGCCCACGATGTCGCATGCAGAACACGAGCAGGTGATCAGTGAAACCGTTAAGATGGCTGCCGGGCGGATCAAAGTCATGCCCGGTACCGGGTCCAACGCCACGGACGAAGCACTGAGCTTAACGCGGCACGCAGAAAAAGCCGGTGCTGACGCGGCCTTGGTGGTGGCTCCGTATTACAACAAGCCCACCCAGGAGGGTTTCTTTCAGCACTACAAAGCGCTGGCGGAATCGTGTGGGCTGCCAATCTGCGTCTATAACATCCCCGGTCGAACCGGGATGAATATTGAGCCGGCAACCATCATCCGCATGGCCGAGGCTTGCCCCAACATCGCCATGGTCAAAGAAGCGACCGGTTCGCTTGATCAAGCGTCGGCCGTGATCTGCGCAACGGATATCACGGTGCTTTCCGGCGATGACAGCCTGACGTTGCCGTTGATGTCGGTCGGCGCTCGTGGCGTTGTTTCGGTCGTCGGCAATATCGTGCCCAAGGACATTCAAGCTGTTTGCCGAGCATTTGATGCCGGCGACATGGCCGAAGCTCAGCGGCTGCACATGAAATTGTTCCCGCTCTGCCGAGACATGCTCTCGCTAGCGACGAACCCGATTCCCGTCAAAACAGCCATGCAAATGCTCGGTCGCGACAACGGCGAGATGCGACTGCCGATGACGCCGCTGGATGGGGATCAAATGTCACGGCTGCAAAAAACCTTGACGGACTACGGGTTGTTGTAGTCCGTTCGCGCGTCTTGCCAGCTCCGCCGCCGGGTGGCTTGGTCTTACTCTCGCAATGTGCTGGATGGGGCGGTTTCCGTGCCACGAGTCTGCTGGCTGTTTGAGTTTCCCACGAAGAGCGGCGGCGAGAACTCGCTGCTGGCCAGTACAGACGCAATTGTCGATGCCGGCTTTGAGCCGGTCGCTGTCGTTCCAAACGGTGGCCCATTGGCCAAGTCGTTGCGGCAGCGCGGAATCGAATACGTTGATTTTCAAGTTCGATCAGCGGCCACAAACGCTAAACGGCCCCAAGCGGAACTGCGCGCAGAGCTACATGAATTGCTGACACGAATACGAGTCAGCTTCGTTCATGCCAATAGTCTCTCGATGGGCCGGCTCATCGGCCCTGTGGCCCGGGATCTTGGCATTCCAGCCATCGGCCACCTGCGCGATATCGTCAAGCTGAGCGCGAAAGCGATGGATGACCTAAACCAGCTTGACCGAGTATTGGCCGTCTCTGAGGCCACACGTGAGTTTCATCTTGCGCAAGGAATGGAACCGAGCACGTGCCATGTGCTGCACAACGGAGTTGATCTTGAACAGTTTCGGCCACGCCCGGCGACCGGTTGGCTGCACAGGGAGTTGAAGCTCACCCCCAAAGCGCAGCTTGTCGCGGCAATTGGCCAATTGATTCTTCGCAAAGGACACGATGTCTTTTTACAAGTGGCGTCAAACGTCGTTGAAGTGTGTCCTGACGCCCACTTTTTGCTCATTGGCGAACGCTATTCCGGCAAGGCGGAGGCCATCCGCCACGTGCAACAACTTGAAGCCGTGATGGAATCACCGCCGCTGAAAACGCGCACACATCTGCTCGGTTATCGTGCTGATGTTCGTCAAATTCTCTCTGAGTTGCACGTCTTGATCCACCCAGCCCGGCAGGAGCCGTTAGGCAGAGTGCTTTTGGAAGCTGCCGCGTGTGGTGTGCCGGTGATTGCGACCGATGTTGGCGGAACTCGGGAGATCTTCCCCCTGGCGAGCGACTCAGCGATTCTCACTGCCAGGGACGACGCCGCTACGATCGCGCGGGAGACCATCGCTCTGCTGGGCAACCCAGACCGGCAAGCAACACTTTCGGTCAATGCACGGAACAGAGCCGTTGCCGCGTTTGATATCCGCCGGGCGGGACCAGCACTCACCAGCCATTACGAAGCGGTCATTAGATGAACAGGAGAGTTCTCGGAGAAGACTCCCTGCTAAAAGTCGTACCACATCCCAAATCCAATCTGTTCTTCAAACGTGTTGAACAGTTCCCACTGTGAACTTTTCCCGTTGTAGTATTGCACGCCAATCCGCGCTAGCGGTCCGCCGCGACGTTTTCTCCACGCCCAACCGGCTTGTGCCACAAAGTTGCCGCCAAAATCAAACTCTTCGCGCAGGTGTGCGTTCACCGCAAAAAACGGCGCGCCGTGTAAGCCTGTTGGACAAGGCGGCGCGAAATCTAATCCAAACTGGAATTCCCATGGCTCGGTGCCGCCATCGGTATGCACGCCATATCCCACTTCGCCATACGCCCGCAGGGCATCATTCACATAGTAGGAGTGGCCCCAGACCAGCACATCGCGAACAAGGTTGATGCGGGTTGCGCCTGTCCGTAGTAAGAACTCATCACCCAGGTGCGAGCTGAGATGGTAGTAGGCAAGCTTCACCTGGTGGCGGCCATGGCCATATGTCAGCGGGACACCAACGCGAAAGTCACTGGCGACCAAGTCACGGCGGCCATCGACCAGGTCCAGGCGAGGACTGCCGGCGGCCTCGACGTCCAGTTGCCAGCCTTGCGGATAATACGGGAACTCATCGCCCGTTCCAAAGCGGAGCAACCCCACACGAGCCCCCAGCGTGGAATCCCATTGCCGTCCTTGATCTTCATCGTGGAACCAGATGGTGCTAATTCGCGACTCTTTGGCGCCGGCCAAGTATGACGAGAAGATCAAATCTCGCGGAAGGATTCGCCACTTCCACTGTGAGTCATGTGCTCCGGCGAATTCGCACTCAACGCACTCCGGTGCCGCAGCCCAAAATGGTTGATTCAGCCAATTCGGTTCGTCGAACAACAGGCCGGAATTCTCGCCAGGGAACCGAGCGGAACGCGGCATGCGCACGCGGCCTCGCGGTCGAGCAATGGATTCGGCCGATTGAGAGTTCCGTTGATTTAGCGAGCTGGCAAACGGATCAAATGAGTCCAGCCTTAGCCCCA
The DNA here is from genome assembly GCA_028066245.1 of Pirellulales bacterium. Lineage (GTDB taxonomy): Bacteria > Planctomycetota > Planctomycetia > Pirellulales > S012-138 > CALJLD01. The sequence continues at coordinate 32,620 of JALCBR010000006.1, forward strand.
GCGGCCGTGACACATGCCTTGTCGGCGACTTCCTTGCCGATGGCTTAGGGGCGCCTGTTGTGGATTCATCGCTTGGCCCCGCTTGCACAGCTTGACTTTGCCAGCCACGCGGTGTGCAAGCGCCAGCAATCACTGAGTCCGCGAAGTTCAGAACCGCACATAGCGTCAACAGCACCGGCGTGACGGATTTCGCCAGCGGCAACAAACACAAAGGCCAGCAATTGCCGGCTGTGACAAACAGAGCAGGCGTGAATCGGGTCATGTGCAATCTGACTGCGACGAGCGGTTGATTGTGACCGCTGCTGCCAATGGCAGGAGTGCGGTGTACCAAAACTCCCGCCACGCGCGGATATGAATAATCGTTCCCGCAGGCAGCAATGTGGCCAACTTCACGCGCTACCGAAATCCGCAGCGCGCAATGATATCAGGACCGCGGCGCGTGCCTGGCTTTGCAAGCATGTTCAAGATGGGAGAAATGGTGGATTCGCGGTGTGCACGCTGGCCCAATCGGTTGTGAGGGAAGAACTGACGTGGGCGAGCGACCTTGACGATCTAACAGCCTGGAATGTCCGCTGGGCCCGCACGCCGGCGGTGTTCCTAAAGCCGCGCGAGGTGGCTGAAAAGATTTCAGCCAGGCGCGGCAATAGCGCAACAAGAGACAGGGAGGTTCCGCACGTGACCCAAGAACGCCGGCTCGGTCGAGGTCTGCAAGCCCTGCTGGGGCGTCCAATGGAAGCAATGAAGGCGCCCAGTGAGCCCTCCGCTCCAACCCTGGCACCTGATGACGCTGAAGCCGCTCAGGAAGGGCTTTGCCGGATCAGCATCTTCTCGGTCGACAATAATCCCTATCAGCCTCGGGCCGAGTTTGACGAGACGGAAATCTCAGCGCTCGCCGAGAGCATCCAGACGCACGGCGTCTTGCAGCCGATTGTTGTTCGTAAGGCCGGAGATCGCTATCAGCTTATCGCGGGAGAGCGACGGCTCCGCGCCGCGATCAAAGCCGGCATGGAGACCGTGCCAGCGATCTTGAATCAGGCGGATGATCGCCAGATGGCCGAGATTGCCATCGTGGAGAACATGCAGCGGAAGGATCTCAACCCGCTGGAAAAAGCCTCTGCATTCCAAAGCTATCTACAAACCTACCAGTGCACGCAAGATGAGCTGGCCAAGCGTTTGAGCCTCGATCGTTCCACGGTCTGTAACCTCTTGCGGTTGTTGGAGCTTCCTGAGGCCGTGCAAGAGATGCTCCGCGATGCCAAGCTCACTCAGGGGCATGCCCGGGCGCTGTTGCCGCTGGGCGATGAAGATGAGCAACTGGCGTTTGCCAGACGAATCTGCGACGAACGGTTGAGCGTTCGCGCAACAGAAGCTGCTGTCAGCGAAGCAATTCGGGCCGCAGACGCCGAACCTTTGGCCGATGTTGGCAGTGATGAGGATACGTCCAAGACGGTCAAATTTGATCCCACCGCCAACAATTTAGCCAGCCTGGAGCGAGATCTTCGCATGGTGCTTGGCGCCAAGGTTGACTTGCACCAAAACCGAGCAGGCAAGGGCCGGATGGTGATCCACTTCAGCTCAAGTGAAGAATTCGAGCGACTAGCAGAGTTGTTGAAGGCGACATCCGGCGGTGCCAAGTCTGCTGCGGCTTGAACAAAGCCTGTTGCGTGCCAGCGCACTTCCTACTAATTCGGAGCGCCTGATCAGCCGTGGATGCAGCTTCCATTTAACCTATTTTTCCTAAACACTCATTGTCGCGCGTCATTCTCCCTTTATTTCATGTGAACTCTCTAAAACTTCTAAATATCCAAGCAAGCTTCTTGCTTCTGCTCTGCTAGGCCTCTAGTTTCTGCTTCCACTGCTGGCAATCGAGTGCCCCGCGTTCAAGCGGGAATTGCCAAGCTGCTGATGTTGTCGAGAAGAGGGGCACTCAGGCAATTTGCAATGACACGCAGGCGCCAGGGGCGCATGTGTCCGGAGGCAAGCTCCTTGTGAGGGTCGCGCGGCGAAATCGGGTGTTCGTCGCGCGATCCGCTTTTGGGATGGCAGTCTTCGTTCCAGCTCGCTTTTGCTAAGCGCAACTTAATCTAGACTAGTACCGCCCGTGGTAGTTGCTTGCTTCGCGGGTCGCGCCGCGACCGACAGTCATGTCGCCAGTTCGCGACTGGCACTCGATGAACATCACCATATCAGACCGGGCGGGACCGTTGCTGGGCAGCAGCGACATCAACGCGTTAGACTCCGTGGCCACCGGCATGGGGACCACGCCTAGGCTGACCACCAACACATGTTCCGCAGGCCAGTGGAAACGTTCCTGCATTTGATATTGGCTCATCTGCGGCACTTCAACTTGGGCTCGCTGAGCCTGTCCAAATTGACTGGGCACATCGATCACAATCGGGCGGAGTCGCTCCACCTGGTCGACATTGCATTTCAAGACGGCGTCCACCATTTGGCCGTCTTGGGAGATCAACGGACTGAACTCCAGCGCGAAGCCTTCGTCAATCCGCGCCGTGATGACTTCATAGCCTGGCCAACGGTCTGGAGTCATGGCGACATTTTGGACGTAGCTGCGAGCTTGTGTGCGAGAGAGCACGTACGACTGACCATTGTTGACAGAGATATGCGGCGAGTCATGTTCGGTAAAGTCCGAGCGGCGGCTGAGTTCCGCCATCAACATGCGCGCATCTTCTTTCTGCATGATCCACGCCTGTACGCCGGGGCTTTGCGCAACCACCGGCTGCATCATGCTGAACGCTCGGGCGCGCCAGTCAGGGTTTTTGATGCTGGCCACGCGGATGTTGAACGCCTGCGACTGTGAATGGCTGCCTGTGAACCGTTTGACGGTTTGATCCACAAGGCGGACCATCTCCGGCGTATGATAGACATAGAGATAGTCGGCATCCGCTGAGAGCATCCCAAAGGGCCGTGTGTGCCAAGCTTCGTAGCCGGTTTCACGCAGCACCCAATCAACAATGCTTTGCTCCGGCCGGCTGGTTGACGTAACGTGCCGCGTGTATTCACCGATAGGAATCTCATACCACGATTGTCCGGCATCGGACCGTAGTCCTTGTGGTGGACGAGAGGAGCGTTGCGAAACCGTCTGATAGACGGGGCGGTCTGGTCGGACATCGGGGTTCTTCGTCGCGTCGCTTGATGGTGCAGTGGGTTGATTCTGCCGAAATGTCACGCGACGTGTGGGAGACATCGCTGGCCGCGCCGCCAATGGCAACGCATCCGTCCCGGAATTGGAAAGAGCGTCGGGCGCGCCGGCACGTTTCCACGTGGTTGCCGGCGGCTGGGGAGCAGGTGATTGTTGACCGGAAGATTGCGGTGCGATGATAGCCGTTGATACGAGAAGCAGGATCAGCGCGATACTTGATTTGCGAATCATGCGAAGCTCCCAGAAACGTCGCCCATTGTGCGGCATTGCCCATCGCAACCCGGAAAACATGGGTCACGCACGAGCGCAGCCGCAAGGAGACCGGATCGCCATTTGGCGTTGGAAGGAAAAAGGCGGCGGAGTATAGGAGCCGCGCTTTTCTTCCACAAGGCGAGTGCGAGAAGACCCGACGGCAAACGATGGCAGTGCCGTCGCTAGCACACTAAGGTCGATGGAGGCCAAGCTGCCTGGACAGAGGATGGCGGTCCGGATATCGTTCGTGCCCGCATTTTTCGGCCCGTTGCGTATTGGTTTCACGGCTTTGACAGCACGAGTCGACTCGTTCGCACCCAGTATTGTGACCTTTGTGAACCGTCCGCTGACACCACCGCTCGGATTGGCCTTGCTAGCGCTGGCTCTATTTTCCGCCAGTGGATGTGTGCAACGGCGATTCACTATTCGCACCAATCCGCCGGGTGCTCAAGTCTATGTCGATGATGAATACGTCGGCGTGACGCCCGTTTCCTTCGACTACACCTACTACGGAACGCGACAGTTCCGGTTGGTTCGCGACGGGTACGAGACCTTAACAGTCCGCCAGGCGATCCCAACACCGTGGTATGAGTACTTTCCGCTGGATTTCGTTTCGGAAAACCTGATCCCGTATGAAATCCGCGACGAGCGGGCGGTTGAATACCAACTCCAGCCCCAGCGGATTGTTCCCCGCGATGAACTCTTGCAGCGAGCGGAAGAATTGCGACGCTCGGGCGTACCACCTGTCCCTGGCGGTTTAGTGCCGCCGCCGGGCGCGGTAGATCCTCGCGTTCAGCCGTTGCCGCAGCCGCCGAGATACTAAAGCACTCTTCTTGTTGGACGTTCCGCTCCTAGCGCGGGATGATTTGACAACGTCTGTCAGGCGAGCAGAACAGCAATCGAAAGATGCTCTAAGGAGTACAGCCGCCGAGATTGTACCCGATACCGGAACTCCCTGAGGCATCAAGGAAAGACGCCCCAAGACTGGGACGTCTTCTTCTCTTACGTCATATATGGTGTACCGGCTTACCAAGCGAACGAGACGCTTCCGGTTCCGGTGTGCAACGCTTGCCGCCCGTTGGCGTACACGTCGTATCCGCCGAAGATGCTCCAGTGATTGCCGTGTGCCAACTCCAGGCCCATTCCCAACAATGCCCAGTTGCGGCCAAAGTCCAAGCCGCGCGCGGTGTAGCTGATTGGCCCTAAGGCATTGAAGCGAGCTGTGTACAAGCTTGACTTGTCCAAGTGCTCGTGTTGCCAGCCAACCTGCATTTGCGGTGTGGCAGACCAGCCCCGCCCCATGATGGAATCGCCGCGATACTGAATGCCGGTGAATGTTCGCAACGATTGCGTGTTGTTGCCTGAACCCGCCAGATTGAGGGAGCCAGCTCCGCTTTCACCAAAAGCCGCCTGGTGCACATTGATGTATTGCAATGAGGTGACGGGATAGATATTGGGGAAGTATAGGGAGATATCCAGATCATGCTCTGCATAAAATCCGTGCTGAACGCCATCGTACTCGGAGCTTGCCATCCGGTTGATGCTGGCGAACTGGATGTATCGGTTGACGGTGTACTCATCGTAGCCAACCGATCCGGCGAACAGAAAGTGTCCCAGGACATCGTACCCTTCGATGAAACCGCCGAGTGCATAGCTGCGCGACTTGGCGTGAGCGATGGGAACAAACGAGTTCACTGACGGCGCGGTATAGTTGCCAAAGAAACCGACTCGCGGACCACCCAGGCAACGCGCGGCGCCAAAGGTCGTACCACCGACTGTGTAATCAATCCCCGCAGCATTGCCGTCGTAGTCGACATCGCCGCCACGGCCATATCCCAGAATCCATCCATCCCAAGTTCCGTCACACCCGCAGCAAGCGCCTTGCATTTGGCGGCTGAGGATTCCGTACATTTGGCTGGTGTTCTGCATGCTCACCAAAGCCATTGTTCCGTGGATGTCGCCAACCATTTGGTCAAGCGCCGCAAGAATACTCTCCACGTTCGGATCGGCGTCCAAGATGTCACGCACTCTTTGAAAGTCCGGGTTGGGATTGTTGCGGACAAGATCCAAATACGTTCCCAAGGCGACCTGATTGAACGTACGGCCAAGCAATCCCGTGACCCCGTCACGGCCAATCGTGATGCCAAACGTGAAGGGCGTTTGGAATTGAACTGCACGGAAGCCAGGGATGTTGTCCATCACTGTGGGTGGCGTTCCAACTGTGACGCCGCCCCCGGTGATAATGAATGTGTAGCGCTCGCCGATGTTATAGATACCTGGAGCGGCATCGACGTTGACGGTGCCACCCTGCAGATTGGCAAACCCACTAACAACAATCAGGTCGTTATCAACGCCGGCAACGGGATTGGGCCCGCCGGGTTGGATTTCAATGTTGTACGCACCGCCGACAGAATTCAAATCTCCGTTGATGGTCAACGTTCCAATGCTGTTGCCGGGCGCGATGGTTCCCATCTGTTGTATGGGTGCAGCAGAGGTGATCATGCCCGCACCGCCTAAGGTAGCGCCAGACCGAATCATCAGGTTCTGGAAGATGACTGAACCGTTGAATCTGGTTTCCCCTCCGACAAGATCACCATTAAGGTTTGGTCCAACACCGGTGATGTTGTGGACGTAGTCGAAGAAGAAGGTGCCGTCGGGTGTCGCGGTCGCCTCGCCATTGGCATCCGCAGTTCGTCCAAAGGTCAGCGTCGGTGCGTTGAGCCCCGCTGTTGAGAGAGCGCTACTGACGATGTTTCCGTTGATCACGGCGCCTTGCATAATGTTGATCTCGCCAACTGCTGCCGTTGGACCAATTTCAATCGCCGTGCCCGTACCCCCGAGCGTGTTAATTGTGCCCGTCAGGTCAAATCGACTGACCAGCGCACTCTGATAGTCTTCCGAGGTGATCTGAAGTCCTGGAAAGTTCAGCAAACCTCGAGTGAAGTCAATCAAAACACCTCGTCCATTCGCTCCTGTGGCGTTGATTGTGCCACGATGAACGAGGACATGATTGGCCCCCGCGCTTGCAAACAAGCCGACTCCCGAGGTGCCATTGGCGCTGACTGAGGTTCCCGGCGCGATGGTCACCTTGTTGCCATTCATGGTATTGCCAGGCTCTTGGCCTCCATTGAGCCGAATGCCGGTACTCGCGAAGCCATTGGCACTGACGTTGGCATTGACGAGCAGATTGCGGTTGTCCGCTTGGACATAAACTCCATTCGCAAATTCTTGCGTCGGTGCAAATCCACCTGTCGCGGCTTGTATTCCGTTTCCGTTGGTGTAAAAGGCCGCCCCAAAGTGATCAGCCAGGTTGACGGTGTATCCCATGTCAACAAACGCCGCCAACTCCAACGGCGACATATGCCCCTGGTTGCGGAAGTCCTTGCCGAACGGCGTTGATCGAGTCAAGTTGGCGAAGTCAAGCAGTAGGTGCGTATCTGGGTTCTGGATTGGCAACGGACCGCCGAAGAGCCCCTGGACGGTGGCTCCTGTAAAAACGCTGGTAGGTGCATTGGGATCGACGACATTATCGACCCAGGCTTGGTTGAGCTCGACCGACATCAGGGCCTGATCTTGGTCGAAGACCGGCACAGTATTCACCATCCCCAAAAGGTGGCCGATTTCATGAATGGCGATCGCTTCCATGGAGTTCAATGTTGGAATCTGCGTCATCACGGAAGTATCGAATGCGTCTGTGCCGGGGATAAACGCGATCGCTCCATCAATACCGGTTTCCGTTGCTCCGACCGTGTCGGCACGTTGTGGAGTATTACCATTGACGAGCCGGTCAAAGGTGTTGGTTTGGAACATACCTCCCCCGACATCCGCACCCTGCGAAGCGGCAAAGGCATTGAAAGCGGGCGTCGCGGCATCGATGGCAAAGCGAATCACCGGTGAATTCGCGTTCGCGGCCGGGAGGCCAAGACGGTCTGACCAATACTGCAAAGCACGTTCGACGGCAGCGATTTGATCCGCTGAAAATACCCCTAGATCGCCATCGGCAATGACTCCACCACCGAGCATAAACGCACCGCCAGCGGCGTTGTCGCCCGCGTTCCAGAATTGGACGTTGAATCCACCAACCTGGGTAATCGCCGGATGCTGGGCATGAGCCCGTTCCGAACCAATCGTGGTCGCGATGAGCAGGGCAAACGTGGCCAGGCACAGCGCCTTAGCCACAGTCCGGCGCCACCGACCGAAAAGGGGGCTCTTGCGAACAGGCATCTTGGATTTGTCGAGGCAGGACATGTTCGCTCTCTTCGAAAGGAATCTTTTTTCGGTTGTTCGCAGGTAAATCGTCCGATGGTGCAGACTCTCGGCACCTAGCGCATCCGGCTTATCATTTGGTCGGCGGGTCTAACCGTTGTCTTTGGCACGACCGAAATCTGCGGAAAACTCAACCTAAGCCCCCTAATTTTCCATTGCGCATTTATGCCATAAGTCATTCTCAAACAATGCATTACGTCAAGAAGGTTATCGAGTCTGGCTTGTCACAATCGCAGACACCTGAATGCACAAACGGAGCATTCGATTGAATCGACACAACCCCAACGCCATAAAGCATCAATGCAAATAGATGAATTGGTGGTGTACTGTAAAAGGCTTGAATGCGGCACTAGATTTGCTAGCGGGGCCACTTTTCAAGCGACAATTGCAAGATGACAAGCCCAGCCCTGAAGACACCAGGCAATGTGATTCTGAGCAGGCATTGCGACACGGGGACTTTTCTGCAAGATTTGTAAACCAATCTGCGTTAATCACGTAGCGTACGGAGATTGAACGCGCGATTCTCCAGCTTCATTGCCATTCACTACCTAGCGGTCATCCGCTTCGCCGATGTTCTTGCGACTTGCCGTGACATTCAGCGTGCTGGCTTTGAAAGCAGAGCTGGCGATCCTTTTTTTCTCGCTGAGTGGCGGTGTTAGTGAATACTCGCATGCAGAGATTCAAGAGATCTGTGAGCGCGAAGTCGAAGCGACATCCAGCCTCGGCAACCGTCAGCGTCAGCGCAAAAACCTGGTGACCACGCGCACTCGCCCGGAATTGCATCCCGGCACTCACTTCCAGCCTGATGGTAGTCACCAGCCGGCGGTTTCCGGTCATCGCCTGAGTGACAGCTTGCTAGCCCCACTTCGCTGCTAGGCGCGTTGTGCTGCGCTGGCGTCGCATGCGCTATTGGATCGTCGCTTAGTCTAGCGCGGCCGGTGCGTATTTTTGTGACGCCCCCACAGTCTTTGGCGAACTCTTCGTTGGCCGTCCGCTGGCATTGCGGATTGGTCATCCAGGCGCAAAGCGGTCTGGCAGACGAATCTGCAACTACCGCAAGCAATACGCAAGCCCGAGGCATTGGAAACGCTCAGCAATGATAGCGTTTCAATGCGAGTTGTGGCGATCGATCCCCACCATTTGATTTGCAACGGTCATTTGTACGCAGCGAGCGATGGAAATGAATCAAGACGTGAATACATCTCACAGCGACAACTCGGTCTCCATGCTGAACCCGAAAGTTGTCGGCAAGGATTTGGTCTCCGGCGTCGTCGTTTTTCTTGTCGCCCTGCCACTTTGCCTGGGGATTGCACTGGCATCAGGTGCGCCGCTGATCTCTGGTCTAATTGCCGGCATCGCTGGCGGCTTGGTAGTTGGAATTCTCAGCGGTTCACACACCAGCGTCAGCGGGCCCGCAGCCGGGTTGACAGCTATTGTCGCTGCTCAGATTACGGCGCTAGAGAGTTTTGAAGCGTTTTTAGTGGCTGTCATTTTTGCAGGCGTGATTCAGATCGTCCTCGGTTTGCTCAAGGCTGGCGGATTGAACGCCTTCTTTCCCAGTAGCGTCATCAAAGGACTTCTGGCAGCTATTGGGGTGATCTTGATTCTCAAACAGATTCCCCATCTTGTTGGGCACGACTCCGACCCTGAAGGGGCAATGTCATTCCAGCAACCCGATGCGGAAACGAATACGTTTACTGAGTTGCTGAACGTCTTCGGTGATCTGCAGTTGGGTTCGCTGGTCATTGGACTTGGCTCTGTGGTGCTCTTGCTCGTGTGGGACCGAATTAAGCCCCTCAAGCGGAGCCTGGTCCCAGCGCCGCTGATTGTCGTTGCGTTGGGTGTTGGCTTAGGATCATGGTTCGGACAGGTCGGCGGAAGATGGGTGATTGGCGCAAGCCATATGGTTGAAGTGCCCGTCTCTGAATCCCTTTCGGGGTTTTTTTCTTCGCTTGCTTCGCCTGACTTTTCCGCCGTGTTGAATCCGGCGGTCTATCTGGCCGCGGTCACGATCGCCATTGTTGCGTCGCTGGAGACGCTCCTGAACTTGGAAGCAGTTGACCGGCTTGATCCGCGGCACAGGCATTCGCCGCCCAACCGCGAACTGATTGCCCAAGGAGTTGGCAATATCACTGCGGGCATGCTGGGCGGTTTGCCCATGACTTCCGTGATCGTCCGCAGTTCTGTCAACATCAGCACTGGGGCCTATACGCGGATCTCCGCCATCTTCCACGGGTTGCTGCTAGTGGTCAGCGTGATCATGTTCCCGGCCTGGCTGAATATGATCCCTCTCTCCTGCCTGGCCGCGATTTTGATCGTCACGGGATTCAAACTTGCCAGTCCCAAACTGTTTGTCCAAATGTGGAAGGGCGGCAGATACCAATTCATTCCTTTCGTCACGACCGTAAGTGTCATTGTGCTGAGGGATTTGCTTGTCGGAATCATGGTCGGCCTGGGAGTCAGTCTGACATTCATCCTGATGAGCAATCTGCGCCGCCCTGTGCGCAAAGTCGTGGAAGGTCACGTTGGCGGCGAGGTCGTTCGCATTGAACTGGGTAATCAGGTCAGCTTCCTCAACAAAGCCGCGTTGGAACGCTCGTTGCGAGAGGTTCCAGACGGTGGGCACGTGTTGCTGGACGCTCACGGCTCGGACTACATCGATCCCGATGTATTGAGCTTGATCCGAGAATTTAAGGAAGAGGTTGGTCCGGCGCGAAACGTCCAAGTCAGCCTGCGCGGCTTCCGCGATAAGTATGAACTGGAGGATGAGGTCCTGTTCGTTGACTACACCACGCGAGAGCTCCAGCAGCAGCTGACGCCTGCCAAAGCTCTCCAGTTTCTCATGGATGGCAATGAGCGATTCCGTTCCGGAAAACGGTTGTCGCGAGACCTCGGCCGACAGTTGCGCGCCACATCGCACGGCCAACATCCCATGGCCGTGATCCTCAGTTGCATCGACTCACGCACGCCGGCCGAAGTCATCTTTGACTTGGGCCTGGGCGATGTCCTCAGCGTGCGTGTCGCTGGCAACCTCATCAGCCCCATGATCCTGGGCAGCATTGAGTATGGTTGCAAAGTGGCTGGGGCAAAACTTGTCATGGTGTTGGGCAATACGCAGTGCGGAGTCGTGGCCACAGCCTGCGAGCACGCCGCGGCCAAGAAAGATCTTTCCCAGGACGGTTCGGCCAATGTTGCTTCCGTTATTCACGAGATCCAAGCCTCGATCGATGGTGCGGAGTGCCACTCCGCAATGCAGGGAAGCAAGAATGAGCAAGCCGAGTTTGTTAATGGCGTCGCGACGAACAACGTTCAGCACGTTGTTGACTCAATCCTTGAACAAAGTTCAACGATCAAACAAATGACCGAAGAGGGCGAGGTCGCTGTCGTTGGCGGAATGTACGATGTCAGCACCGGCAAGATTGACTTCTTCGTCGAGAATGGCTTGGTCAACGAAGAAGAGGTCGACGCGATGGCTTGAGAGTGGACTGCCCACATCAACGTGGCGCGAAATCTTGCTCCTCGTCAATCAGAATAGCCACCGTCCCAGGAACGGTTGGCGCCCCTCCTGGCACCACTCCCGGAAACACTGGTGGCGCGCCCGTTGGAACTCCTGTCGACACCCCTGTTAGAACTCTGGTCCAAACCACCCGTTGGGGGGAGTGCACAGTACCCCCTTTCGAGGTGTATTGACGAGCGAGAAAGCGGCTGAAAATCGCTTTCTCTCAAGCACTGATTGACAGCTACTAGTCCCGCTTCTTCCACGTCCGTTCGACGAACGTGGTATCCATCCGCATTTCATGGAACGCGGTGTGGTTGAGGATTTCCCGGAGGATCGGCTTGGTGGTCTTCAGCCCGTCCACGCGGAGTTCTGTAAGAGCCCGGAGCATACACGCGATGGCTTCATCCCGCGTTGGCTGGTGGACCAACAGTTTGCCGATCATGGAATCATAATATGGCGGTACGGAATAGCCGCTATGCGCGTGCGAATCAAACCGGACGCCAAACCCGCCGGGTGCAATCAACCGATCGATCTTGCCTGGGTTAGGGCGGAAGCCATGGTTTGGGTCTTCTGCGTTGATGCGGCATTCCATCGCCGCGCCGCTGGGTTTGATGTTTTCTTGCGTGAAGGGGAGTTCCTCTCCCGCAGCCACGCGGATCATGGTCTTAATGAGATCAATATTGGTGACGAGTTCTGTGACCGGATGCTCCACCTGAATCCGCGTGTTAACTTCAATGAAGTAGAAGTTGTTTTCGCGGTCGAGAATGAACTCGACTGTGCCGGCGTTGGTGTAGTTGGCCGCGCGGGCAATGCGGACCGCAGCATCACAAATCTCCGCCCGTAGCTCGTCGCTGAGGTTGGGGGCCGGGCTTTCTTCAATCAGCTTTTGATGCCGCCGCTGCGTGGTGCAATCTCGCTCGAACAAATGGCAGACGTTGCCGTGTTGGTCCGCGATGAGCTGCACCTCAATGTGCCTGGGGAACTGGACGTACTTCTCCAGGTAGACGCTAGGGTCGCCGAATGCAGCCCCGGCTTCCGCTTGAGCCTGGGCAAGTTCTGACTTGAACTTGAGATCATTTTGGGCCACCCGCATCCCGCGGCCACCACCACCGGCGACCGCTTTGATCAACACGGGGAAGCCAAGCTCGTGGGCAGTACGCAAAGCCGCGTCTTCAGACTCGACAATTCCATCACTGCCGGGCACGACGGGCACATCGGCCTTCTTGGCGAGACGGCGTGCTTTTTCCTTGTCGCCCAGCAACATCATCGCTTCCGGGGTTGGTCCAATGAAATCGATCTGGCAACTGCGGCACACATCGGCAAAGCCAGGGTTCTCCGCCAAGAACCCGTAGCCTGGGTGAATGGCTTGTACGTTGCCAATCTCCGCCGCCGCGATAATGCTGGCTTGCTTAAGATAGCTATCTCCACCGCGCGGTCCGCCGATGCAGATTGCTTGATCGGCCAGATCCAGATAAGCCGCACCTCGATCGGCCTCGCTGAAGACGGCGACCGTCTCGATTCCCATCTCGCGGCATGCACGCAGGATCCTTAGTGCAATTTCGCCGCGGTTCGCTACCAGGATTCGCGTGTACATAACCAGCTGGAACTTCGGATTCTGCTAAGGGGATGGGAGAGTGGCCTACGGGGCCGGCAATTGAGCCGCTACGGCGAAAGTTCATCTTTGGGAGTTGCAGCGGTGATCGTCCAGCGCAGCTGCGGACAGAACTGGGTGACCTGATTGGTCTGCGCGTTGCAAGAATAGTTAGGCAGGCTCAATCGCAAACAGGGCTTGATTGTATTCCACCGCCTGTTCGTTTTGGACCAGGGCTCGCACGATCGTTCCGGAGACGCCGGCGGGGATTTCATTGAAGACCTTCATGGCTTCAATAATGCAAACCGTGGTCTCTGGTTCGACTTTATCGCCTGGTTTGACGAATGGGGGTTCACCGGGCTTGGCCGAGAGAAAGAACGTGCCTACCACGGGCGCTTTGATGGTATGCAGCTTGCTTTCGTCTTTCTTTGCTGCCGCAGTTGGATCAGCAGCGGGGGCAGCCGCTTGTGGGATTTGTGCCGGGGGCGCGCTGTGGATTACCTGCGGCGCTGTCTCTGCTCCGCGGCGCAACGAAATGCGGTCCTCTCCCGAACGCAGGTCGATCGCGGAGAGATCGTGCTCTTGCATGAGTTTCACAAGCTTGCGGATCTGTCCTAAGTCAAAGGGGTCACCGGCTTTGGACGCCGAGTCAGCCATGCCATCTAGCTCCAGTTGTCAATATTTCGCGGCGCGCCAACGTCGCTCGGGTGCGCATTCGCGCGCACAGCGAGCCGTCTCAGGCACCCCTGGTCCCGGCTCAGCCGATCTTGCGGCCGGATTTTTCCTAACTTGTTCTGAATACCCTAGTTGAAGTCAACGCCAAGCGGAAGCCGGCAATTTCCGCGACAAGATCATTCGCGGAGAAATTTCGCGGAGAGAATATGGCGTCGTGTCAATTCGATCGACCATTCCATGCTCGACCTGGAATCTGATCCCCTAGAGAGATTTTCTTGTTGGCGTTCCGTCGCCGCCATGGGCGAACTCGGATTGCCGAGGTGTTGGACGACATCCGACTGGGAGCAGAGCGGAATCAACAAAGCGCTCGAAAACATCTTCTTGATCGGTGTTCTGTTCGTCGCCAGTTTCATCGCTTCGCGGACCCGCGATTGAATTGCCGCGGCGTTCTCGCACGCCCTGCTCTCACGCGTACGGGCGAAATTGACATTGGTCAAATTTTTCCATCCTCCAGGGGGGTGGCGCAAACGCTTCACGCCCGTGCAATGGGCCAGCAACGGGACCGCAAACATCACCGACAACCTTGACGTTACGTTCAGTAGCATGTTAACCGTCAACCTCTTATGGCGCTCGGCAGCGCGCAGGGCAGCACGAAACACCCCTCAAATTTGACCAATGTCAATTTCGCCCGTACGCCTGAAAGCAGGGCGCGTAGGCTTCCATCGGGGGATGATTTGACAGGGCCATCCGCTCGGCGGAACAGTAATCCGGCAGGTGCTCTAGGTTTCAGATATGCCGCTGAGAACACAGCCTGCGCGCTAACTCACTATCGTATCGCTCAACTCTTTGGGCACGCTGGTCAGGATTTCGAACCCGTTTTTGGTGACCAGCACGTCATCCTCAATCCGGATGCCGAACTTGCCGGGGAAATAAACGCCTGGCTCCACCGTGACCACCATCCCGGCTTGGAGAGTGCCGGTTTGGCCGGGACCCAGGCGCGGCGCTTCGTGCAGGCCGAGGCCGATGCCGTGCCCTACGGCATGGGTAAAGTTCTTGCCCATCCCAGCCTTCTCAATCACTTTCCTGGCGGCCGTGTCAATTTGTTCGAACCGCACGCCAGGCTTGATCCGCTCGATGCTGGTGATCTGAGCTTTCAGCACAGCGTTGTAAGCTTTCTCCAGTTTGGCTGGGATTTTGCCTACGTTCAGGATTCGCGTCAGATCGCTACGATATCCACCTGCCTCCCGCGCTCCCCAATCGACGAGGATCGTGCTTGCCTCATCGAACCGACGGTCAGTCAGCATCGCATGAGGCAACGCTCCGTGATCTCCCACGCCAATAATCGGTTCGAAGGCACAGCCAAGTCCTCCGCGTTGGCGAATCTCGTGTTCCAGGTCCGCGGCCACACCTCGCTCCGTCCAGTCGCCGCGGTAGCCGGCCTTGAAGCGATTGAACACTTTCTCGGCAATCTCAACTGCTCTCCGGATTGCGGCGATCTCGTCTGCGTCTTTGATTTCGCGCAGTTCCTCGACCAGCCCCTCTGTGGCAACGAGTTCCGTTTTCGGCAACGTCCGGTCCAGAGTTCCGTGCATGCTGACCGTCAGGGAACCAGACTCAAATCCCAGTGAAGGTAGCTTGCGCTTTGCGGCGATTTCGGCCGCGGCTTGAATGGTCGTTTTGCTCGGCCCTCGAATTTCGGCTTTCATGTCAGGGCAGAGATTGCTCAAATCCGTCTCATAGCGGGTATCACTGATCAGGATTTCATCATCGCCCGTTATCAGCAGGAAGGTATCGCCGCCAGCAAACCCCGTCAGGTACTGCACGTTGGTAAAGTTCGTGACCAGCAAGCCCGGCAGTCGGTCACGCTTTAGCAGTCGGCGAAGTTTGCTACGTCGAGCGGACGGACGGTCCATGGAAGCCTCTCACTTTTCACTGTGGCGGAATAGGAAAACGCCCATTGAACTGTGGTCGTCACTCGGTTTCAAGCGGCGAAGGCAGCGGGACGTATGGGCTAGCCGGATTTGACTCCAACGTACAACGTCCGTCACGCGATTCGCAGCACCAGGTCAGTCCGCACCGGTGCACCACGAGACGGGGCAAGCAGGCGCCCACAGAAAATGGACGCGCCGGACGGCACGCGGCGCTGATCAGTTTGAGGGCAACATTGGCTTCACCTATCGCTAGCAGCGCCAGTGACGCTCAATCGGCATAGGCTCTCCGCCTGGCATTCGCTAAACTTCCTCGCCGTGCGCCGGCGGAGCCTGCGCATGGTCCGGCTGAGAGGACGTGATCGAGACCCGCATGGTCACTCCCGCGCCGGCTAGAATCTCGCGAGGCAAGGAGGCTGACCCGTGCGCCCTGGAAATGCGTTTGGACGAGCGTTTTCATTCTTACACGCCAGCAACTTTCACCTGGAGCAAATGCCGCGAGGGCTGGATGAAATTCCGGTCCCCTTGAGCGCAGCGTTTCTGGAAGCTCCCTACGCAGCGGCAACGGCCGTGTTTGACGCGGCGCTGGCCCGCGAGGTGGATTTCGTGGTCCTTTCCGGTGATCTCGTTGATTGCCGTTTGTCCGGTCCGCGCGGACCTGTCTTTTTGGCGGAGCAGTTCGCGCGGCTGAACGAAGCAAACATTGAAGTCTATTGGGCTTCTGGGGGAGTTGATTTCCTTGGCGATTGGCCCGCCCGCGTCGCATTGCCGGAGAACGTCCATCGGTTTGCCGTGGGCAATGTGGAAGAGCTTATCTTGCATCGCGATGGGGAACCGCTGGTCTGTCTGGCTGGCATCTCTCGACCGGCCGAGCAACACGTTCCCACGGCTGAGTTTCGGCCTGATCCCGCTGGGCTCTACACGGTCGCCGCAGTTCACGGCGCTGGCGATGTCCGCGCGCTGGGATCCTCCCGTATTCACTACTGGGCCTTGGGCGGTCGCGCGAATCCGGAAACCCGCGAACACCGTGGACGTGTAATCCACTTCAGCGGGAGTCCGCAAGGTCGAGAACCGGGACACGCCGGACCTCATGGTGCGACGATCGTCCGTGTTGACGAGAACTACCGGACAGTCACAGAAACCGTTCACGCAGACGCGGTCCGCTGGTTGTGGGAATCCATCCGCTGTGAGGATGGCTGGGTTATGGATGACCTGGAGCTGGCCATGCATGAACGTGTGAACGAACTTCGCGATGCGCACCCTTCGTGCCACCTTTGCATTTCGTGGCGCGTGGCGGGCGACGCTCCTGTGGTTGAAAGTCTCAGGCAAGTTGCAGGTCGCGACGAGATCTTGCTCCGTCTGCGATCCGAGTTTGGCGAGAACGACCCGGTAGCTTGGAGTGTCAGTGTGGAGTCAGAGCGTTCGCGTGTTTACGCGGACGAAGAGTTGGCGGAGTCGACATTCCTAGGCGAGTATCTTCGTGAAGCGCACGAATTTTCCGCGGATCACAGCCGCGACATTGATCTGCTTTCGCAGGTTGACCCAAGTTTCCGCGAAACCTGGCGGCAACTGGCCGCCGCAGATAGCCCTCGCAAACGGCGGCGCGTGTTGGACGAAGTAGCAGCAACAGGTGGCGAACTGTTGCATGGTAGAACGTCGCGCTAAGTGCTGAAGGATACAACGCATGAAAATTGAAGAACTGGAAATCCGTGGTCGTGGGCCGTGGGAAGAACTCTCTTTGACGGGATTAGAAAGTCGCGTCAACGTGATCTATGGCCGCAATGAAGCCGGCAAGACGTCTCTGTTGGCAGCGCTCCGCGGACTGTTACACGGTGGTCAGACCGGGCTGCCGGTTACGAGCGGTCCGCTGGAGGAACGCACATGCGGCGGTGCGTTCCGCGCAGCGTACGCCGGTGGCAGGTTCGCCGTCTTTCGCACGTTGGACGGTGGCGAACAAGAATCGCACACGGCGGGAAGCGATCGGGATGAACCGGCCTTTGCCATGGTTGATGGCGAGGGAAACCGCATCGGCCAGTCTCGTTATGAAGACCTGCTCTCGGGCATTGATGCGGCCACGTTCGACAATATCTTCGCCTGCGGGCTTAGGGAGTTGCAGCAGCTCGCCTCGCTGGAGGATGGCGAAGCGGCGCGAATGCTGCATGACCTGACCGCCGGACTAGATCGTGTAAATCTTTCGCAGTTGCTGCGTGCGGTTCGCGAAGATCGTGACCGGCTGATGGACGCTCAGGGAGCTCCGTCAGAGATCTCCCGGCTGCTGGATGAGCACCGCGAGTTGACCAGCGAAATCGATCGTTTGTCCGATAGCACGCAAGAATACAACCGGCGCCTCAACGAGCGTGATTCGCTGGCCGCGAAGATCGGTGAAATGGAAGCGGACCTCGCCGCTGCCGATCACCGCATTGCGTTGCTCCGTTCCACTGAAGGTGTGCAGAACGCGTGGACTGAGCAAACCTCGCTGCGCGCGGAGTTGGACGCGTTGGATGAATACCGCACCGTGCCAGCAGATGGACCGCGGCGGATGAAAGCCGCCAATGATCGCATCGCCAAGCTAGCTCGTCGGCTGCGCGATCTCCGCGCCAAGCGGCGGAAACTGCAAGAAGAATTTGAGCAGTTCCCGGACGCGGGACGTTTGGAACAGAGAGCGCCGGAGATTGAAGCCCTGGCGGAACAGGGTGAGTTTATCGCTGCCATGGAACAGCAGGCGGCCACGCAGCGGGCGGCTGTGAAAGATCTGGAGCGGCAGTTGGACGCCCTGCTTGAACAATGCGGGCTGAGCCAAAGTTCATGGAAGACGTTGGCGACTTCTTGCGATCGTGCCAGTTTTGACAAGCTTCGCACTCTGGTGAAAAACCTGGAGTCTGACCGCGCAGCGGTTGAATCCGCCCGCGAGGAAGCGATTGAAGCGAAGCGGCTAGCTGCGGAGGTATCGCGAAAAGCGCAGTCCGGTGGACCTGGTGAGCAACAACGCGCCAAGCTTCGCTCTCAGGCAGAAGAAGAGATCGCTCAGCTTCGCCGTCGGCTGGAACTTGATGAGCGTCTGGAAAAGCTCGAAGAGGAAGCCGCCGAGCTCGAAGAGCAAGCCACCGGCTTGGCCGAACAGGGCGGCCTTTCCACCAAGCAGGAATGGTCCGTCGGCGGCGCATGTGCCGTGGGCTTCGTTTTGGCAGGCGGCTCTCTCGCTGGCGTCTTAGGTGCCAGCTGGTGGCCGTTCTGGTTGGGCATTGCCATCATCGGCGGAGCTTTTGGCGCCAAGAAGTTGTTTGAACGGCGCAATAGCCTGGCACTGGAAGAGTCGGAGAACGAGCTCGACGAATTGCAGCAAGAGATCGAGCAGGCGGCCAAACAACGAGAGGCCTTTGACCGTGACTTGGCGGAGGGTGGTGGCTCAGTTGCGGAGCGTCTGGCCACAGCGGAAGCGCAAATCAAAGAGCTTGATAACGCCCGAGCGTTGGAGGCCGATCGTGCATCGATCGAACAGGCGGCCACCAATGCAGAAGAACAACTGGACGAAGCACAGCGCCGGCTCACGCGGCGAAAAGAAACGTGGCGAAAGGCGCTGCGGACTTTTGGATTGCCTGAAGGCCTTTCCCCCAAACAGGTCGGTCGGCTGCGAAACCAATGGGACCACACGCGCGATCTCGCGGACCGGTTGGACAACGCGCAATCTCAATGGCGTCAGGGAGAATCCTCGCGAAAAGCGCTGCGGCAGCGGATCCAAGATTTGGCCGCCGATTTGGAAATCAGTCTCACCGAGAACGACGCGCAAGAGCAGTTAGCAAGTTTGCGTCGCGAGCTAGAGCGGCAACGCGGAACCCTGCGGCGACGCTCAAGCTTAAAGCTGCAACTCAAAAAACTCAGTCGATCACGGAAGAAGGTCAAGTCGCAACTTTCGCTGTGGCGCCGGCGCCGGCGCAGCGTGCTCACGTTGGCCGGTGCTGAAGACGAAGCCGACTTGCGACGCCGCTGTGAGGAAGCAAAACGCCGCGTCGAGTTAACGACCCGACTGGCCGAACTCAAGGAGAGAATTGACTCCTCGTTGACCCAGGTTTCCCGTGATGAAGTTCTCTCGCGGTTGCGAGAGTTTGGTGTGACCGGCGTAACTGCGGAATTGGATGAGTTGCAGAGCCGCGCGGACCGCCTCCGCGGCGAGTTGCAGGCGATGTACGATCGCCGTGGTTGGTTGACGCAAGTCTTGCCAGAGATGCTTGAAGATCAAACGTTGCCACAAGCACTGTTGCGAAAGGAATCGGTCGATCAGCAGATCCGCGGATTGCTGCGACAGTGGCGCGTGTTGGCGACCGTTCATTTTCTGCTCGCGCGGATTCGCTCCCGCTATGAACGCGAACGTCAGCCTGAAACGCTTCGCGAAGCGAGCGGCTACTTCCGCACAATCACTCAGGGCGCCTATGTCCGCGTGTGGACACCTTTGGATGAAGATGTGCTGTATGTGGAGAACGACTGCGACGAAACCATTCCCTTGGACCAACTTTCCGGTGGAACCAGGGAGCAGCTATTTCTTTGCTTGAGATTGGCGTTGGTCAGCGGCTACGCAAAGCGAGGGATTCGATTGCCGATCATCCTGGATGACGTACTCGTCAACTTCGATGCTCGCCGGGCTCGAGCGACAACCGAAGTGCTGCGTGACTTTGCCGAACGTGGGCATCAGGTCTTTTTATTTACGTGTCACGAGCACATTGCCCGGATGTTCGCTGAGGTCAAGGTTCGCGTGTGGCGAATTTCCCGCCATGTCAATGCGCGGCGAGATCGATCGTTGATTCACGAAGTGTTGGGAGCCGCTTCGGCGGAAGTGATCGAGATTCCGCAGATCGAGATGCCGCCACCGCCGATTGTGATGGAAGAGACCGAACCACCGCTGGTGATCTTGGATGAAGCCCCTGCTGCTCCGGAACCCGAGCAACCGTTGGCGGATGAGCCGATCTTTACCGGCTTTATTGTTGATCCAACCTCTGCGCGGCACGCGTTCGATGCGGAAGAGTTTGATGGGGAACTGCAAGATGCAGTGTTTAACACGACGGACGATTCTCCATCGCGCACACACCTGCCGATTGAGCAGCCCACACCGGATCGAACAAGTCATTCCAGCGATGACGGCATTCAATCGGAAGCGGCCTAATGCCTAGCGAACTTCGCATCCGCAAACCCAGCCACCGGCAACGCGAGACCGACATGAGCATCAATGGCATCAGTGGCGCATTGAAGATTGCTTCTCTGGTTGGCAGCGTGTTGCGTTCCGGCGGCAGCTCGCAGCAAGCGGAAAGTTCCGTTACCAGTCCTGCGCAACCGACAATTGCGGAAATCGGCAAGCGACTTTCACCTGACGGACTGCAATCGGTTGAGCCAGGGCAGTTTGCCGCGTTTGCGCGAGAGCTTCACGAGCGGGGCGCGATCTCAGACGCGGAATTCAACGATCTGGCCGCCATTCGTTTGGAATTGGAACTCTCCGGAGCGGCGCCGGACAAGCCGGTTGATCTGATCGCATTTCTCCAGGACCGCATTGCCCGGCTGGAGAGTCAATACGAAGCACCAGAGGGCAACACACAATTTTCACTGGCGCAAACGCTTGATGTGGCCCGCCGCCGGTTGGAGCTCGTCCAACAACTCGATGCCGCGGCGCAGCACGGAGTCAACGCCGTGGCGTGAGTGCTGCCCCAGCTCTCTACAGGCTAGCAACGTTGTACGGTCATGTCGTTAGCTATCCGTTAGTGCATCCTGCGCTGCCGCAATCGTTTTGGCGATGTCTTCGTCAGAGTGTGCCGCAGAGAGGAAAAGCGCCTCGTACTGGCTGCAGGGGAGATAGACGCCGCGGCCAATCATCCGCCAAAAGTAACGCCCGTAGGCAGTCGTGTTTGACTTGGCGGCCGTGTCCCAATCTCTGACTGGGTTGGGATTGAAGAAGAGCGTCATCATGCTGCCGCACCGCGCGAGGGTGTGGGGAACGCCGGCGGATTTCGCGGCCGCACTGAGACCAGAGGCCAAAGTCTGTCCACGTAATTCCAGTTGCTCATACGGTGGGTTGTCTCGCAGTTCTGTCAGCATCGCAATGCCTGCCGCTGTGGCCAAGGGGTTACCGGACAGCGTGCCTGCCTGAAAGACTTTTCCGGCTGGTAGGACATGGTCCATGATCTCTGCGCGCCCTGCATAGGCGCCCACCGGCAGCCCCCCGCCAACGATCTTTCCCAATGTGGTGATATCGGGATCAATGTCGAACACGGATTGAGCACCGCCGTACGCGACGCGGAAGCCTGTCATGACTTCGTCGCAGATGAGTAGCGCCCCGTGTTTGCGTGTGAGTTCGCGCAGGACAAGCAGAAACTCCGGATCTGGCAAAACGCAGCCCATGTTTCCAACGACAGGCTCAAAGATCACGCCAGCAATCTTGTCTCCGTGAGCAGCGAAGGTGTCCGCCAGTTGTTGCGGATTGTTGTACGGCAAGACCAAAGTATCTTGGCTGACGCCAGGTGTGACGCCGGGAGAATCTGGCACGGCTAATGTCGCAGCGGAACTGCCGGCTGCGACCAGCAGGCTATCGACATGACCGTGATAGTTTCCGGCGAATTTGACGATCAGATCACGATCAGTGTACCCGCGAGCCAGGCGGATCGCGCTCATCGTGGCTTCCGTGCCGGAGTTGACCAGGCGGACTTTTTCAATGCTGGGCACGGCAGCGACAATCAAAGCCGCCAAGGCGCTCTCTGCTTCCGTCGGCGCTCCAAAGCTTGTCCCCCGCCGAGCCGCCTCCTCAACTGCGGCGATGACGCTCGCGTGCGCATGGCCAAGGATCATCGGACCCCACGATCCAATGTAGTCGATGTATTGGTTCCCATCGATATCCCACAGGAAAGCGCCCTGGCCGCGTTCAAAAAACAACGGCGTTCCGCCAACAGCTCCAAAAGCTCGGGCGGGACTATTGACCCCGCCAGGCATGACAGACTTGGCTCGTTCAAACGCCGAGCCACTACATGGATAAGGCATGATAGATACTTGGGAATTGGTTTGACTTGGTCAGTGCCACATCACGCACAACTTAACATTGTCACGCGCAGAATCCTTCCCCGGGTGCATCGATCAACCCGCCATTGTTGTTCCAACACGAAACCTCATGTTTTGCATGTTGAGACGCTCTACTGGTTGCCCATGAGTTGCGAAATATCTCCAGCCGATAAAATTTTCCTATTTTCCATATTTTGCATGATGCTTGTTGACAGCATAGATGGCATTGGTAGGCTATCGGCCAGCGTTAGCGGCCCTTCCTAGGCTCCCTAAACGGAAAACTCACCCGCCAAGAGCCTATCCGCATTGAGCCTGCTGCATTCCTATGTGGCACCAGAAGGGTATTGGTACCTGATATTTTTGGGCCGCTGCAAGTGTCTGTCGCGTGTCGTAGAAATATCTTGCAAGCACGGTTTTGCAACAAACGGCACATTGACCGGATTTTTGATTATCCTTTTGAGGAGGAGCCAGAATGAATCGCGCTTTGATTTTGGGCGTGGCTGTGTTCCTGGCAGTCGTCGGCCTGTCGCTGGTGACGACTGGTAGTGATACCGCCAACGCTGGCCATGGTGGATGCCATGGTGCTTGTCACGGATGCCACGGTTGCCATGGCGATTGCCACGGTTGCCACGGTGGCTGTCATGGATATTGTCATGGTCGCTGCCACGGCCGTTGCCATGGCCGTTGCCATGGTCGTCGTTGCCATGGCCGTCGTCATTGCTACCAGTGCTATGACTGCTACACCCCGTGCCATGGCGTCCCTGCTGGTGGTCACGAAGCTGGTGGCGATGTCCCTCCCCCGCCTCCGGTTGATGGCGCTGGCGCTCCTGTTCCGGATACCGTCCAGACTTTCAATCGCGTTCCCATGAACTTCCGCACGGTTTCTTTCCGCGGTTAATCCGCAGTGAAACCGCGTGAGTAATTCACGCAAAGCGGTTTTTTCGAGACCGAGATCGTTTTGAGGTACCACTGGCTCCTCACCTCGTCTTGAATATTTGAAGCGAAAAAAGCGGACCCCGTCAAACTGGCGGGGTCCGTTTCATTTTGCCGTTGCTTATCCCGTGCTGCCGGCATCGTGGCGCATTCACGGTCGCACGGCAAATCAGTCACCGTTGGGGGACAGGCGTCGCTGCTCGCTCTGTAGTCCCCGTACGACGAATTCGAGCGCAGGGGCAAACATCTGGTTGTAGTAATCCCAACCGTGCCCTCCGGCGGACGTTTCCAAATCACACTCGTAGGGGACACCCATGCTGGAGAGTTTCATGGCGAGCTTGTCGCTGCTGTCCCACCAGCGGTCGTCCTCCGGATCACAGCAAAACCACAAATGCCGGGGCCAATTGAGTGGTTGAATCTGCAACAAAGCCGTTTCTTGCCGGGCGGCTTCGACCGATTCAAACATCGCACCCAAGATCGGGTCGCCATCGGCCATCCAAGTGTGAAAATCCACGGCAGGGGCCAGTCCCGCCGCCACGGGAAAGTCCTGTGGAGATTTCAGCGCCAAGCGGATTGCTCCTTGACCACCCATACTGGTGCCAATCAGACCCACCAGCGGCGGTTTTTGGCCAAAGTTCAGCTTGATCCAGGGTAATACGTTCTTCCGCAAATGCGCCTCAGGCGTCTGCTCAGCATCAAACGCCGGACAGACCACATCCAGCCACCAACTCGGCCCTGTCATAGGCGCAACGCACGCCAGACCGGTGCTGCGAAGCAACTCAGTCACTGGCCCATTCCCCCGCAGTCGTCCCAAGTGGACGCCGTGCAGATAAATCACGACATGTCCACTCGAGTGTGGCCGGTCCGGTTGAAACACATCAGTCTGGTGACCGCCGATCTCGATTGTTTCCCAACCTAGCTGCACTTCACCCATTGCGTTTCTTAATTGATAGACGAGGAATGTCACCGCGAAGCCTGCATTATCGAGCTGTTAGCAACACGATCAATGAGGCCTTAGGAAACTGGTAATCGCGGTGGGGCTGCCCATTGGCGCGATCTCAGGGCGGAGCCCCGGCCACACGTGACTTCAAAAGAGGCAATTTCCGCCTCCAACATCGCATGCGGCATTTTCCACCAGGGCCTTCATTTTTCTCACGTCATGTATTTTGTTTATTCACCCTTTTTTCGCTGAACTTACAAATAGGAGTTTCCCTGTATCAGGTAGTTGACAGCGTTCTGCAACTGGCCAAGATCACACTCTACCTGAACCGCAAAGTCGGTCCAGGACTTCTATTTTGCGTGAACGCATCACGCGAGATTTTCTCTTGCTCTTGTCATGGAGGAGTGCTCATGAGAAATGCTCTGGTCGTTTGCTTGGCACTGTTTGCGTTCTTGGGAGCCGCCCCTGCTTTCGCAGAAGACGGCGGTGTGTCGCGCGCACAATTGACGTCACTTGGATTGGGGAACATCCAACCTGTTTCTGATGACGAGGGGCTGAAAGTTCGCGGCAGGGCATCGTTCGCGTCGACAGATGGAAACAGTGTGGCTTTTGTAAACATCTTCCCGTTCGTTGATTTTGCCGTCGGGGCAGATGTTGCTGCCAGTCCGGTGGGGCCATCGTTTGCGTCTCAAGCAAATTCTGCCACGTTTGCTCCTCTCCCCTTTGCATTTTCCAGCGCCAGTGGCGGCAGCTTCGCTTTTGCCTGGTAGCGTGTCGGCGCCAGTCGATTGGAGCCAGAGCAATAACACAAGACAACGGCCATCGCGGAGTGCGCGATGGCCGTTGCGTTTCTAGGGAAAGAAGATTGCGTCGCTTCATGTCACTTAGCGAGCGCGGCGAAGCAAGTCAGCGCTAACCGTGAACCCTTGCACTGCTTGGCCAGCGGATTGTTGCTGGGGGACAATTTGCTGCCCAAAAGTTTGCTGTCCTTGTTGCAACCGTCCTGGGAACTGCTGCACAGGAACCTGTTGACCTTGCTGCGGCAAGCCTTGGAATTGTTGACCAGGAATCTGTTGGCCGGGCTGCGGGATTCCCCGGAGTTGTTGACCCTGAAAACCCTGGATCGCCCCTGCCTGCTGGCCCTGGAACCCATGAACTGGTGCCGTGGCAACAACACCGCCATGACCAATCATCTGGGGATGTAAATTTGCTTTGACAAACGCGGCGCGGAGTTGTCCACAATGGCTGCGGCGGTAGACTCCCATCTTGAGGAAGCCGCGATCAAGGAAGACGGCTTTGTGTAGGCCTTTGAAGTAGTCGTCAGTGCAGCGGATCTTGATGCGGTTGATGGCGAAAATAACGTCACCGGGCTTCAGACCTAGTTGGCACGCGAACGCCCCAGGCTGCACAAAGGTCAATTGCATGCCGCGATGGCACATTCGCCCCTTAAGGCCAAGACGAATTGGTTGAACCGCTGGGATTCGCGCGGTGTGACATCCGGAACCGCCAGCTTGCGTTTCAGCTACAGAAACGCCGGCAAGCACGGTCAGTGCCAGCACGCCGGCGGTCAGCTTGGAATGAATGGAAGACATCGGTATTTCCTTGTGGCTAGGTTGTGTGTTGAATTGTTCCCTCACTGATTGTTCCAAGCGGGGGATGCCACACGGCGTTACCGGAATTCTGGAATCTTTGCGGTCGATCTGACTGTTGAGTCGCCCCCGTGGGCGTTTCTATCCTGAGCCACGCGTGAGAGCGAATCTTGCACGGCCCGCAAGTTGCGGCAGGTTTGTACCATGGTTTGGAGTCCCATCCTTGGGATTCACGCCGACAGCCGATAGATCAACAGCCTGCCAACTCGGCGAAGAAGAGTGTCGCAAAGCCTGTTTGGTCGAGAGCAGCGAAGCGCCGCGGCTTCAAACGGCGGAACTGAGACATGGTGACGACAACCGCGACATCGGCAAACATGCATCGCCTGGGAAGCTTCTCAGGCTCAGCCAGAGCGAACTCTGTCGCTCATTGTTGAGAGCTTGTAGCCGCGGTGTCACCGTTGCTACTCATGGCGCAGTG
This sequence comes from Pirellulales bacterium, assembly GCA_028066245.1. Lineage (GTDB taxonomy): Bacteria > Planctomycetota > Planctomycetia > Pirellulales > S012-138 > CALJLD01. The sequence continues at coordinate 58,963 of JALCBR010000006.1, forward strand.
CGTCGACTGGATCCATGCTGGCGGCGCGACGGGCAGGGTATAAGCCAAAGACAACACCAATGGCCACGCTGATTCCAAACGCCAGCGGGATGGACCAAGGAATAATGATTGGCTCGACATCGCGCATCACTTCCGGCAGCGTACTGATGGCGTTGGGGAAGAATCGCTCCAAACCAGCACGCGCAAGTGAGACGACCGGTCCGCAGAGAAAACCGCCGATGACTCCGGTCGCTCCGCCGGCGACCGAAAGAACAATGGTTTCCACAAGGAATTGCCGAGTGATATCTCGCTGTTTCGCTCCCAACGCTCGGCGGATTCCGATCTCTCGGGTTCGCTCGGTGACGGTCGCCAGCATGATGTTCATGATGCCAATCCCGCCCACCAGCAAAGAGATGGCCGCGATCAAGCCCATAAAGACCATGAACATGATCCGCGTTGTTCTAGCTTGTTCCAACAGTTCCAACGGCACGACGACGGCGTAGTCTTCCATCTTTGTGTGGCGGCGTGCCAGCGTTTCTTCGATCAAGGCGGCCGTGCGCATGACGTTGTCAACATCGTCAACCCGCAGCGTGAGTTGACTCAGCTCCACGATTTCCGTGTTGAGATTGCCCGCGCCGCGCTGAGCGACGAAGTCACCAACATACTGCCACAAAGACTCGATCGGGATGTAGATATCGAGATTGAAGTCTTGCGCGGCCAGTGAACCGCCAATGCCCCCGGAGGCGGCCCGAGGTTGCATGACGCCGATCACGCGGAAGCGGAGTTCCTCAACCTTGACGGTCTCGCCCAGCGGGTCCATGTAGCCAAAGAGCCGTTGAGCTGTGGTCGCGGCGAGGACGCAGACGTTATCTTGGTTGCCATTGTGGTAGTCGGAGATGAATTCACCCTTGTCGACCTTCAATTGGTTAATCTCAGCGAACTCAGGATCGCAACCGACCAGGCGACCTTCAAAACTCCGCGTTGAATAGCTGAAGCGTTGGCGGACTTCCCGGATACGCACTGTGCGTTCGAGCGTGGGGACCGACTTCTTGATCGTGGAAAAATCTTCGCGCGTTAATCCGTAGGGAAGCGGACCTTCAATGCCTTGGGTGGCGTCATTGGAGGGGCGCACTGTCCGCACAATGACGTTATCCGCGCCAAGGCTGGCGATTTGCTCCTGGGCTTTGACGCTGATTCCTTCCCCAATGGCCAACAGCCAGATCACGCTGGAGACGCCCACCAGGATCCCCAAGACCGTCAACAGCGATCTCATGGGATGGAGCATCACGCTCTTAGTCCCAAGCTTCCAGGTTCTCAACCAGGCAAAGGTCATGAATACAGAATCAACAGGAGTGGTTGTGCGAAGATACGGTCAAAGCGGGCGAATCCGTTTGTCGACTTGAATTTGCCCGTCCTTGAGCCGAATGATTCGCTTCGACTGCTCGGCAACGTCGTCTTCGTGAGTGACCATAATGATGGTCTTGCCTTGATTGTTGAGTTTCTGGAGAAGATCCAGGATCGTTTTGGTGGTGACAGAATCGAGGTTCCCCGTGGGTTCGTCCGCCAACATGAAGTAAGGATCGTTGATCAAGCTGCGCGCGATGGCCGCTCTCTGCTGCTGTCCACCGGACAATTGCATAGGCCGGTGATCCAGCCGACTTTCCAGCCCCACCATGCCGGCCAGATCAAGTGCCCGTTTGTGGTCGGTGGCGGTTATGTTTCCGCGGTAGTACAGTGGCACTTCAATGTTTTCGACAACAGTCAGTTGCTGGATCAGATTGTACGACTGAAAAACGAACCCAATTCTCGACGCGCGAATTTCCGAGAGCTGGTCATCGCTCATTTGTGCGATGTCATCCGCGCCCAAAAAGAAGTTGCCTGATGTTGGCCGATCAAGACAGCCCAACAGATTGAGCAGCGTTGACTTGCCAGATCCGGATGGACCCATGATGGCGATGTAGTCTCCCACCGGCACATCAAAGGAGACCCCTCGCAACGCTTTGACGGTTTCTCCGCCGAGCTGATAGTGCTTTTGCAGGTTGACGACTCGAACCGCGTAGCCTTTTGGGCCGGGCTGCGACACGGAGGCGAGTGCGGTATCAGGCGCAGTGGCCATCAGCACCGGCTCATTTGGGGATGCTTCACTTGCCGAGCTGGAGGTCCGTTGCGCATGATCGTGGTCTCCATCGGAAGCGCGTGGCTCGCCACTGCCATCTTCCGCACTAAGGGCAGGCCTCTGATCATCGTCCTCAATGAGACCAGAAGTCTCTTCCCCCCACTCTTCCTGATGGTCTCTCTGCGGGTTGTCCAGGTTCTCACTCACAGTTGATCCCGCGTGGCGACAATTCTAAAAGTGAAGAGCTCAAGGAAGCCAAACCTTGCTGATTCCGCCACGAAGCGGCAATAGGAATGGCCGGCCCCTGGCATGAACGGGGTCACGGATATTAACATTCCGCAAGGCAAGGGGGCGTTGACCAAAGTCAATTCGCCCCGTGCAAAGCCAACACGCGGGCTTGGCCTAATGGGCGGCACTGTTGCCAGACGACTCATCCTGTGCCGAGCCCGAGGCGGCGTTGCGTCTTTCCCCACTGTCAGCAACAACTTGCTCACCAGGTTGAGCCACGGCTTCGGCAGATTGATCTTCGCCACTTGCCAAGGTTTCGGCCTCAATAACGGGAGGAAGCTCTTCCTGAGCGATGGCCTCTCTTTGGTTTTGGGCGACGACCTCGCCTTCTTTCAACCCGGATGAAATCACAACGCTTAAATCATTACTCGTGGTGATTTCGATTTCACGTAGATCAAAGCCACCGCTATCATTCTGCACCGCGCAGAAATGTTTCGTGCCATGCTGAAGTACCGACAGCATGGGGATTTGTAGAACGTCATCAAGTTGCTTGACTTTGATGGCGACTTCGGCGGAAAGCCCTGGCCGCAGATCAAGCGGTGCGTTCCTGATATCGACATAGACGTAATACTCTCGCACATTGGATGCTGACCAATGTTGCGGAACAGGGTAGGTATCAACGCGCGTCACTTCACCAAAGAGGACTTCACCCCACCGCGCATCAATGTCAATTTTGACCGGCATGCCGGATTCGATGTACCCGATCCGGGATTCATTGACCTTGGCACGCACTTGCATTTGGGTTTTGTCTGGCAGCCAAAACAAAGGCTGATTTTCCCATACGGTTCCCAGCTCTTCGATCACCTTGTCCGACTTGCCACGACGATCTTGCTCATTGGCGTAAACAAGCTCTCCGGGAGCAGGTGCATAAATTTTGCACTTTTCGATTTGCTCTTCCAGGGATTCCAACTTCTTGAGTTCCAGGTCATAACTCTCCTTATCCGCCAACATTTTGGCTTCGGCGGAGCGGATTTCACTCTTCAGCGTCATGACCATTTTGGTCTGGGTGTAATTCTCCAGCACGGAGAGTTTGGTTTTGGCCGTATCGAGTTCTTTCTGCGTTTTATCAACTGCAAAACGGTCCGCTTGCAGTTGCACCTCTGTGACGTAGCCAAGGGCATTGAGCTTCTTGCTGTACTTGTGGTATTCCTCAGCGCGCTTGAGGTTCTCTTCTGCAACGAAGATTTCGCTCTCGATCAGTTCGCGCTCTTGGCGGAAAGTGCCGTCCTGGTATTCCTCAAGAGCAATCTTGGCGGTCTCGAAAATATTCTGTGACTGGATGTACGTTGCATGCGCAGTGTTCACTTCGATCTGCTGTTCGCTGAGATCGTTTTCCTGTTCTGACGAATCGAGAACTGCGATGAGGTCGCCTTTTTCCACGTACTCCCCTTCACCAAAGGGGAGTTGGACGATGGTGACACCATCTCGTCCGGTCTCAACTTCACACTTGATTTCCAGACGGTTGGCGCTCTGCAAAGTTCCGTTGGCCGAAATCTCTTGCACAAACCTTGAGCGGACGACTTCCTTCACCATCAAATCGTTGTTGGCGACGTCCTCTCGATCAAAGTAAATCCAGGCCGCCAAGCTGCCGCCACCAATGGCTACCATCGCAAGAATGATTGGCAGCAAATTCACTCCGCGTCGTTGTTGCCCGACCGAACGACCTCGGCTGCGGGAGACCCCGTGCCGAGACCCCGGCGCGCATTTGGCAATTGCTGGCTGATCACCTTCAATTCGCATTTCTATTCCCGTCTCTGATTATGTGGGGTGCCTGGGTAGGAGGGAGAGGCACAGGGGAGGGATGGCCATTGCGGTTTTACCTGGGTCGGCCATTTTCGCGTTCGGCTGTCTAGCGCCGCCGTGCTCAAAGAATCCGCGCGCGAAAAACCCACGAAGAGTTTACCCGATCAAAGGCGTCATGTCACCTAAGTTATTGGATTATCACGAGATAAGATGGCTGTCTGTATCGGCTGGAGAACGACGAGTTATCATTCTCTTTTTGCGGGGCACACAGCTTTCCCAACCGTTTGCGATTCGACGGTGCCACTCCGTAGGACTCATCAAAGTTCACGTTTCGTGAGATTCATCAAAAGCACTATCATGCGAGGTTCCGTCTTTTCTTCCCGCACAGAGCTCGTGGCATCCGCATATCAGCGAATTCCGCTGAAGAGGACCTAGGCGGGGAATCCCGCAAAGCTCGACCAAGTTGCCAAACTGGCATCCGAATATCCCGCTGCCATGCCCACTTATGAGCCTGACCTCACACTTATTAATGGTCAAGAATAACATGGCCTAAGCCGGGTCACTTGCAAATGGGTCTCAGCGGGCGAAAATGGGCGTGTCATGGTGATGGCGATCTGAAGAAATGAGATGGCCATGCGGGCGTAGCTCAGTGGCAGAGCCTCGGCTTCCCAAGCCGATTGTCGGGGGTTCGAATCCCCTCGCCCGCTCTGTTGTAAGTATAGCCGAGGCAAAGGATTGCCTCCCGGGACGCGAAGCGTCGCCGCGTGGCTCCCAGGCTTAAAGGGGTAAATCCATACCCCTTTAAGGCCCTACCCTCACTTGGGAGAGCCCGCGCATGCGCTGTCGCATTCCGAAGATCCGCTTGCACAAAGCGAGCGGCAACGCCTTCATGCAGTGGAAAGGCCGCCGCATCTATCTTGGCCGATTCGGCACGTCAACGGCCGAGGCCAAGTATCACGAGGTTCTGGCCGCCTGCTTAGCTGGGGACGCCACAAGGGCGAAGCCCACAGCCCAGAAGGCATCAAAACCAGCCGCGGCGTCGGTCGCGGAGCTAATCTTGGCTTTCTTATCCTACGCGGAGCCGCGTTAACGGAGATGGCCTTAGCGAAATTGACACGCTCCGCCGGCCGGCCGGCTAAATGAGTACCACGGCCGTAAACCGGTAGCCGAATTCGACGTATTCGCGCTCTGCAGGGCCAGTTGATTGATCGCGATCTGAGAAGAGCGACGATCAACAAATTGACAAGCCGCGTCCGCCGTATCTTCTACTGGGGCAGTCGTCGTCTCGTCCCGGCGGATGTTACCGCAGCTCTACGCAACTTCGAACCGTTGGGAAGCGGGCCGTAGCCGGGCCCGATTACAATTGACCGCATGTCGCACACGATCTCACACGCTACTGGTGGCGAGGGCTCGGCCCTTACGCGTAATTCCTGGGAATCGGCAGCGCGATTTGCGTTGCTGGAAGTTTTCTTCATCTTTGTGGTCTTCTTTGTCCACGCCGGATGGCCGGCGCCGGACGAAAGCGAAGCTCATTATCTTGCGATCGCCAAGCACGCCTGGAATCCCAACTGGATTCCCGATGACGTGCTGCTCAATTCTACCAACGTGCATGTTGTCTTTAGTTTCACGGTTGGATGGATCTCACTGTTTGCACCGCTGCCGGTCTTTGCGTGGATTGGACGCGTGATCACGTGGGTGTTGCTGGCTTGGGCCTGGCGCAGGCTTGCCGTGGCGATCACACCCCGACGACTATTTTCCGTGCTTTCGGCAGCACTGTTTGTCACGCTTTCCCAGCACTTGCATGTATCTCGGGAGTGGTCCGTGGGGGGGCTTGAGGCCAAGGGACTGGCTTACGCATTTATGCTGTTCGCCCTGGAACGGCTCGTCCGCAGTCGCTGGAATCAAGCACTGGCGTTCTTTGGTGTCTCAACGAGCTTTCACGTCATCGTGGGTGGCTGGGCAACCTTGGCCGCAGGAGGATGCTGGTTGTTCTCAAAATCAACTCGTCCTCCGCTTAAGCACCTGATCCCCGGATTGGCTTGGGCGAGTGCACTCGCCCTACCCGGTTTGATCCCGGCTTTGACGATGTTGCTTACGGCTGATCCGGCGGAAACTGCAACAGCCAACAAAGTCTATGTCTTCTACCGCCTACCTCATCACCTTTGGCCGCCAGCGATGGAATGGTGGTTGATCGCCCGGCATGCGTTGCTGATCGCTTTTGTGGTAATGTCTTTCCGCTACTTCACTCGGCGCTCTGCCAAAGCAAATACCTCTGCGCTCGTGCAATCTGAAGACATCAACATCGCAGAGCAAAGTCCAGAATTGGCTACTCTCCTTCGCGTCACCTTAAGCGCAGTGGCGTTCTTGACGATAGGTTTCACATTTGCATTCGTGTGCTATTGGACGCAATCGTTGAATTGGATCAGCAACGCCACAGTAGCTGGTGTGATGAAATTTTATTGGTTCCGTCTTTCCGACGTACTCTGCCCGGCTACGGCGGCACTGCTCACAACGCATGGCATCGTGACCGCCTTGGAGAAAAACTCCAAATGGAGTAGAGCTGGCTTGGCCATGGCTCTGGTTTTGGTCAGCGCTCATCTAGGGTATCTCATGCTCTACCATCAGGCGGTGACCGTTCCGCGCGCCGATGGGACGGCGATGGTCCAGAACTTCAAGGATTGGCGCGAGATCGCCCGCACAGCCTCTTCTTTGCCCGGCGTTGATGGCCCGGCCCACTTTATCACGCCGTGGAATTCTCAAACCTTCAAGTGGTATTCGTCTCGCAGTGAAGTTGCCAGCCGCAAGGATATCCCGCAGGATGCCCGCAGCATCGTAGAGTGGTGGGAGCGGATCAGGAGGATCTATTTGCGGTTCAACGGTAAGGACTACGTTCCGCGCGGGTCATTCACGCAATATCCCGTCGATGAATTGCGAAGCTTCGCCACAGAATACAACGTGGATTATCTAATCACCGAGTCCGCACCAGCAATTGTCGGATTACGGCGTGTCGCCCGTAACCGAACCTATGCGATCTATCAACTCAGGCAGCCCCCAGCGCTCGGTGGAACAGCAAGTGATAACGCACCAGCCAAGTGATTCAGCACGTCGCACGCCGTCATGCTAACTTCGCTGATTTCCCTCGTGGCTAGATCCGCCGCCGCACCATGCAGCCAGGCACCCAGCCGCGCCGCGTCAAACGGCTCCATTTGCTGAGCAAGGAGCGCGGCAAGCAAACCAGTTAGCACATCCCCTGTGCCGCCGGTTGCCATGCCAGGGTTACCGGTTTCGTTGACGGTAAGCTGATCTGCCTGGGCAACAATGGTCCGGTGCCCCTTAAGCACAAGCGTGACATTACTCTTGCCGCCATTTGCCAGCGACTGAGCAAACTGATTCGCGAGTTGTTCTCGGTTGTGCTGGACCTCGCGCGTGGACGTATTCATCAGTCGGGCGAATTCGCCAGGATGCGGCGTCAAGATGCGCGGTTGCTCACAGGACAAATCAACTCCCCCAGCGGCCAGTGCATTCAGCGCATCAGCGTCCACCACAAGTGGTTTTCTGGCCGTTTGGTAAACGGTGGAGACGAGTTGATCCAGTTCTTTGCTTCGCCCCAAACCCGGTCCAATCGCTGCGGATGTGGCGTGGGTTATGGAATCGTTGATCCGTGAGATCGCTGCCGCACTGATCTGCCCCAGCGGATCTTCACCAAGTGCCGTGGTGAGATAACATGGATCAAACGCAGCCACGACTGGCTGTGCGGAGCGTGACGTGGCAACTTCAACCAACCCGGCTCCCCCTCTCAGTGCGGCCATGGCAGCAAGACCCGCGGCTCCGCTCATTCCCGCGGAACCGCCGATGATCAGCGCCCGGCCGTAAGTCCCCTTGTGCCCATCAGGCGTGCGACGCAACGTTTGCGCGATTGCTAGCACATCCGCCGGCAGTTGAACGTTTGCATGCATGGTTCATTGAGTCTAATTCATTAGCAGTTGATTGGAATGTCGGCTTCGGACGATCAGCGCCGGTCATCGAGTGATGGAAACCTCACTTGAGAAGCGATGGGCCCTTCGTGCTAGCACGATCACCGCTCCGACCGACGCAAACGACGTGGGTTGTGGGTGAATCATCGATTAGAATCCTGGCTCTCCCGTCCGCGCAACGGAAGCGCTGAGATTGTCGCCACGTCAAGGAAGGATGCCATAACCAATGATGAATCACTGGGCTAACGTGGCGCGTTCGCGAGCACGCGTTCTGACCGTGCTGGTCATTGTCACAGCCAGTTTCGGGATATGGTCTTTAAGCGATGATCCTTCTGCCGGCCAGTCCCCAAACCTGAGTGTTCATACCTCCGATAGCCGCCCGGCACCGTTTGGGTTACAGGGGCGATCTACACCAATTTCTCTGGCGACGAATAGCGAGTTTACCGGGCAGCATTCCACGCCAGCGATGTTTGACGACGCCCGTCTGAACGACGTTTGTTTTGTCGATCCCCAAGTTGGCTGGGCAGTGGGAGACCGCGGTGTCATCTGGTCCACGACGGATGCGGGCGGATCATGGAATCTACAGCGCTCCGAGTTTGATTGCACGCTCTGCTCCGCGGCGTTCTTGGATCATCAAAACGGCTGGATTGCCGGGGGATGTTACGATCCGTACACCAAGACATCGTCTGCCGTGGTTCTTTGGACGCGAGATGGCGGGAAAAGCTGGCGGCGTGAAGAGAGTGCAAGGCTGTTGCCATTCGCTCGGCAAATCAAATTCTTCAATCGGGACGAAGGTTGGCTGAGAACTGACTCTTCGGCCATGTTTCCTTCCGGCCTATTCCATACCAAGGACGGCGGGCGAAGTTGGAATCCCGTCATGGGCTCTGGTGGCTGGCGCGCGGCCGATTTCCTCGACATGACAAGCGGGGCGCTTGCTGGAATGCATGGCGCCGCGGCCACCATTCGGCGACAGAACATTCGCCTGGCGACGTCGCTCTCACTGGGGCTGAGAGAAGCACACCGCATGCAATTGGAGCCCGGCGGCGGTGGTTGGCTGGTTGGCGACGGCGGACTGATTATGTTGACCGGAACCGGAGGCAACGATTGGCAATACCCAGCCGGTCGCGTTGGAGATAAGCTTGCTGAACTTTTTGATTTCCGCGCCGTGAGTGTGTTGGGAACACAAGCATGGATCGCAGGTGCGCCAGGCAGTTGCGTTTTCCACACGCCGGACGCAGGGCATTCTTGGCGCGTCTTGCCGACCGGCCAGACGCGACCGCTTCACAGCGTCCAATTTATTGATCCACAGCGCGGGTGGGCTGTCGGCGACCTTGGCGTGATCCTCTCCACCGTGGACGGTGGACAAAGCTGGCAAACACAGCACAGCGGTGGCGCACGTGCAGCTGCGCTTGGCGTTTTTTCCAGCAACGAGCAAGTGCCTTGGGAAGCTTTTTCAGCACTCGCCGCCAAAGATGGATTTCTCACTGTCGCACACGTGATTGGACGACGTGACATGGCCGGTGGGTCAGAGAAGTTCCGCGAAGACTTCGATCGATTTCATGACGCACTGGTTCGCGTTGGTGGCACCAGCTCCCAAGTCGATTGGCAGTTTCCACTTGATCAACAAGGCATTGCCCGAGAAGCACAGCATGTGTTGGAAACATGGGACACGGCGAATGACGACCGCGGCTTGCCGGCCTTGCAAGAGCGGCTGGTCCGGCTCATCCGTACGTGGCGACCAGAAGTGATCATTGAGACTGACACAAATAACCCCACCGATCCCGCTTCGGAGTTGATCTCGCAGATGGTTTCGCAGGCGGTGATTGTTGCCGCAGACGTGAATAGATTTCCGGAACATGTACAGGCTGGATTGCCGCCCTGGCAAGTCAAGAAGGTTATCGGCGTCCTGCCGCCGGGAAATCGTGGCCAAATTAACATCGACACCAGTTCATTTGCGCCGCGGCTCGAAGGGTCGCTTTCTCAGCACTCTCAAACGGCGTATGCAGTGACCGCCCCACTGGAGATGGCTCCAAATGGTCCGGATAACTGGGGATTTCGTATCGTTGCCGACCAAACGGGATCAGACGCGGCAGACCGTGGAATCATGGGTGGCATCATGCTTCACCCTGGCGGAGACGCGCGACGAACAATGACCGAAGTCGCGGATAATGCTACGGCACTGCAATCCGCAGCACAGAAATTCCGCAACGTCAAGGCAATCTTGGCGAGGTCCGAAAACTCCCCGGAGTTGCAATCCCGTTTGATGGGGCAGGTCGGGGATTTGACCGCAGGCTTGGATGCTCCACTGGCTGGTCGCGTGCTTTTCAATTTGGCCGTCTCTTATCACCGTAAGGGGCAGGCCTCGCTGGCAGCTCAAATATACGAAGCCCTCGTCAAGCGTTACCCACAACATCCGCTGGCGCCGGCCGGCGCCACGTGGTTAATTCAGTACTACGCCAGCGCGGAGATGTCGCATCGCACTCAACAGCGCGAGGCCACTGGGCGTTTCTCCGGCGCATCGACTCTGGGTGTCGATCCGACGAAGCCCGGTGATCGCGTCATTGACACGGCCAGCGCCATCGAAAACCACGGGACAGAAGTTCGTGTCGTCGACCTTCGCCAGAAGAACTCTCGTGCGGCCGAAGCAACAACCGTCGGGAGAATGCTGGAAGAACTCTCACCACAATTGCTTGCCAAGCCCCGCTTACAGTTCCCATTGGCCGCTGCCTACACCAATCAAGGCCTGGTCAACAATGCGGAGCAGCTGTTGTTCCGCGTACTGAGACGTTCCACGGATGTCGCCTGGCGAGACTGCGCAGCAGCCGAAACTTGGTTAACTCACCGAGATGGCCCGCCGCCCAAGCCACTCGTGCGATGCGCGACCGCGATGGATAAGCCCTATTTGGATGGATCCCTCGATGATGCTCTGTGGCGAAACGCAACCAGCGTACGATTGCGCGAAGAATCTCAACCCGAAGGCGAATTTGGTTCTGAAGCGTTAGTAGCAACTGATGGAGAATTTCTCTATCTCGCCGTTCGCTGCGTCAAAAGTCCCACTCTGGATTATGAACCCAGCGGCGCGGCTCGTCCGCGCGATGCTAACTTGGAAGATCATGATCGCGTCGAGTTCTTGATCGATATTGATCGTGATTATGCAACGTACTACCGATTGACCGTTGATCATCGCGGCTGGACGTCCGAGAGATGTTTTGACGACCAAACTTGGAATCCAACGTGGTATGTTGCCTCTGGAGGCGACGAAAGTCACTGGATCGCGGAGATCGCCATTCCCATCACCGAACTCACGCCCCGCTTGGTCCCGGGAAGCACCGTTTGGGCGCTCGGCGTACAGCGAGTCATTCCCGGAGTTGGCTTGGAAAGCTGGACCACTCCTGCATCCACTAACATCCAGCCAGAAGGCTTTGGTCTGCTCAGCTTCCCAGAATGAAGCTAGTCAAAGAAAGTTCTTCAGGGCAAGGCTTGGAGCTGGGCCCTGCTGGAACTCTCTCGGCTCCACTGAACGAACGCTTGCGCGCCGCTTGCCCCGACGCCGTCAAGTCCATCCCTCGTGGGAGCCCACACGCCATCCCCTCAGGCGTACGGCCGAAATTGTCATTGGTCAAATGTGGAAGGTGTTTCGGGTCTCCATGCGCGCTGCTGAGCGCCATAGGAGGTTGACGGTTAACATGCTACTGAACTTAACGTCAGGATTGTCGGCGATGTTTGCGGTCCCGTTGCTGGTCCATTGCATGGGTGTGAAGCGTTTGCGCCACCCCTTGGAAGTGGGAAAAACTTGACCGATGTTAATTTCGCCCGTACGCATGAGAACCCGGCGCGCCAGGAACGCTGTGCCTCAATACCCGGCCGCTTTGCCGTCCAATCGCTTGTCTGCGGCGCCGCGGAGTTGGCCGGTCGCAGCATCATAGAAAATGGAGTGCGCGTCGCCCTGTCCGCGAACCGTTGTGACCCTGTGTCCCATACTGCGGAGAGCCTCAATCGTCGAAGTCAGGTCCTCTCCGACGTTGCCGAATCGATGTGTTTCGACTCGGAGTTGATCAGGGAACCACTGGTGGTGGATTCGCGGCGCGTCAACGGCTGCACCGATCTCCATTTCATATTCCAACACATTGACCACAATGCAGAGTACCGTGTTGATGATCGTTCGCCCGCCGGGGCTACCGGTGACCAACACCAGTTCGCCGTCACGTTTGACGATAGTGGGTGACATGCTAGAGAGCATCCGCTTGCCTGGGGCGATCACGTTGGCCGGAGTGCCGATGTTACCCCGCTCATCGGTATGACCTGGCTTCTGGTTGAAATCTCCCATCTCATTATTGAGGAAAAACCCACCGCCGTTCACAACCACGCGCGAACCGAAGCTGTGCTCAAGTGTGTAGGTGTTTGACACGGCCATGCCGTCGTCATCAACGACAGAAAAGTGGGTCGTGTTTTCGCCGCCGTCGAGGATCTCCATTTCCTCGGCCAGGCTTCGGCTAGGTGTGGCACGCTCATGAAGTGAGGCAGCCAACTCGGAAGCGAATTCCTTGGACGTCAGATACTCTGGGACTTCAACAAAGTCGGCATCGCCCAAGTGCATGGCACGCTGGTGGAACGCACGTCGCATCGCCTCGGCCATCACGTGCAGCGTCCGTGGCGCGAAACGATCCTCGCGCTTGAGGTTCAGCCCTTCAAGCATGTTAAGCGCCAATGCGTTGGCGATCCCGCCGGAACTAGGGGGCGGTGCTCCATAGATATCGTAGCCGCGATACGTCGAGTGAATTGGAGTTCTCTCTTTGGCTTCATAGTTGGTTAAGTCGGCAGCCGTGATCAAGCCGCCACTACGGCGCATCTCGGCGACAAAGAGTTCAGCCGTCCTTCCGGTGTAGAACCCAGCGGCTCCTTGCTCCATGATGCGTTCCAACGTTGCTGCTAACTCAGGCTGAAGCAATCGGTCGCCATTCCGCCAAAGCCGTCCTTCCGGATGATCGAACACCCGATGCATCTCCGCGTTGTTCACTGAGCGTCTGTCACGCAAAACGCCATTGAGCGAGCGAGCCAACGCCGTGTTGACCTCAAAGCCGTCTCTGGCCAATGCCACAGCCGGCTTAACTAAGTCAGGCCAGGAGAGCTTGCCGAACTTCTTGTGGGCCAACTCCAATCCGCGAACAGTACCTGGCGTGCCGACAAATCTGGCAGTCAGCCGGCTTTCACCGAGTGCGAACATGTCAGGCGTTGCGGCCGCCGGTGCCGTTTCGCGATAGTCAAAGAACGTTGGTGATTTGTCTTCTGCGCTACGTCCCGGGGCGACCAGCATGAATCCGCCACCCCCGATGTTACCAGCTTCCGGCCAAGTCACGGCTTCAGCAAAGGCAACCGCCACAGCCGCGTCGACCGCATTCCCGCCCGCTTTAAGGATTTCCACGCCTACGTCCACCGCCGGCGGCGAAACGGCCGCCACCATGCCATGCTTGCCATCGGCAACACGTTGACTTTGGACGGTGCTCGCGGTCCGACGCTGGAAGGTTGTCGGCGTTTGAGCAACGGCAGTCCTCGCAGGACCGTAACACCACCATGAGATAGTGACCGTCACGATCAAGACCAGACAAGAGATGCGGTGTTGCGTGCTGCGTTCTTTGCAGGTCGTGGTAAAAAGATTGGGCATGTTCTTCGGTCTCAACTATCCGGACTCAGAGAAGGAGCACGACAAAACGTCGCTAGAAAAGACACGCGGATAAACCGCCTGCGGCAGGTCCCTTATCTTAGACCGCCCAAGATCGCTGGGAAAGTAATTCGTACCGACACCGGCTTTGTGGCATGGAGAATCTGCCACGCAGGCCATCAACTAAGCGCGGCGACCGTGCATGGGCCACATAAGACTATATCTATCGCCGGTCCGTTGCGAGAAGCGGCTGTTGAGCCTATTCCACTCGCGCTATCTGCTGCACATGGAAGGTTGGTGCGAAGCCGCCGCGTTCAATCTCTTGGTTGTCGAGCTGTCCGTGGACGGTGACAAACTCACCGTCACGGAAATCACTCATCGCGGCATCGGCGAGAATGACGCTGCCGCCGAATTCATCGGTTTCACCGGTGATGGGGATGTACCGCAATTTCCAGCGACGGTCTGACTGCGAATATTCCAATTGGCCACGCAACCAAGCGTAGTTGTCATCACGACCGTAGCTACCCCGCGATGAAGACGAGGACCGGTCCGGCGCGGTGAACTGCCGCGAATAGCTGACCGGCTGAACTTTGGAATCGGTCAGAGCCGCCGTGTTGCCTGGCGGAACAAATCGCGCTGGCGCTGTACCGGCCTGATCGCCTGGCTGTACGTCTCTTGGCGCGTAGCGGTCGCCTGAAGCATTGGGAGTTGTTTGTCCCGAAGTTCCGGGAAGGCTACCGGGCACGTTTCGCGGTGTAACGCGGCCGTCATCCGGAAAAGTCCGCGGTGGCGGCGAGGTTGTCGAGCGGGACGTTGAGGAGCGGGAGGTCCCGAACGGATCAGCAGTCGTGGACGAGTTAGTGCCGGGATTTCCGGCGGCCGAACTGTTGCTGACGGGTTGGAAGCCAGCGCTGCCATTTCCGCGACGAGATTGGCCGCGGTAGTCGAGCGAACCATCTGGGGGAGAGTAGTTGCCAGGGCTGGATGTCCCCGAGCCGCCGGTGCCTGCTCCACCGGGAGTGACGCCACCGGATCCTCCGGAGCCTGTTCCTGTTGGCGTTTGGTCATAATAGGACGAGTCTGGCGGTTGCTGTCCGCCGCCCGTTGGCGTGCCCGTGGCGCTCGCTGTCGATGGCGGTGGAATCAACTGAGGTCCATAGAGCAAGTCGACCTTCGGGGGAGGATAAGCGCAACCAGCCACCAAACACATCGTCATGCAGATGCCAATTCGCCTCATGACCGATTCCCGCAATTGTGATGATTCCAGTGAAAGACGTTGGCTCGCCAACGGGTCGAGCGTGTTGCAAATGCCATCTCATCGAACCACAATCCCAGGCGCAATGCGCGCATCCTCAGGGCGAAATGGCGGCGGACTATGCGGTATCTGGGCGGACTTGTCTAGAGCGGTTTGGTCTTTCTGCTAGCAAGCAGCTAGATGTGCAAGGAACTCAGTCGTTTTCCGACGATTGTTCCTTTGTGAAAGCGGTGAAACTCGCTTCACCGTTACCCTGCGCGATGGCGGCTTTGATCTCACCCCGAACATCTTTAGTGGTTTCGACATGCCGGCGATTGCGTAACGCTTGTAATGCGCTTTGTCCTCCAATTTGCCCCAGCGCCCAAGCCGCTGCGGCACGGATCAGCGGCTCTTCGTCATCAAGAGCTTGGGTAAGCACTGGTACCGCCGCAGCATGCCGTTGATTGCCCAGCACAATCGCAGCATTGCGCAACAATCCGCGCCGTTTTGCCCGCCAAAGCGGCGTGCCGCGAAACCGCTCACGGAACTCGACTTCGCTCAGTTGTAGCAGTTCGCAGAGATCACTTGTTGCACCTGTCCGTTCCAGCCGAAGTGTGTCTTCGCGTGATGCTGGCGCATGATTGTTCCACGGACAAACCTCCTGACAGACATCACAGCCAAAAATCCAATCTTCCATGCCGGAACGCAACTCTACCGGAATTGTCGACCGGTGTTCGATCGTTAAGTAGCTGATGCACTTCCGCGCATCCAGGACATACGGAGCCACGAACGCATCTGTAGGACAAGCCTCCAGACAGGCTGTGCAGGTGCCACAGTGGTCAACTTCGGTGGGAGCATCATATTGCAACTCAAGGTCAGTCAGGAGCACGGCCAGAAAGAACCAGCTTCCCAGACGCCGGTTAAGCAGTAGCGTGTTTTTCCCGATCCAGCCCAGCCCGGCAAGTTGCGCGAATTCTCGTTCCATGAGCGGAGCGGAATCAACGACGCCACGCACCGCCGCTCCCGGAGCATGCTCGTGAAGCCAATCTCGAAGTTGTTTCAGGCGGTCATGGATGACATCGTGATAGTCTGCGCCCACCGCATAGTTGGCGACGCGCCCTTCGCCTGCTTGGGCCGCAATGCTCGAACCACGCGATGGGTTGTAGTTCATCGCCAAGATCACCAGGCTGCGAGCCCCATCAAGCACGTAGCCGGGAGTTTCGTGCGCATGTGCAAGCTCGTCCAGGAATTTCATTTCGCCCGCATAGCCGGCATCCAACCATTTGGCGAAGCGGTGCAAACCACCGGGAGTGAGCGCCGGACAAACACCACACAGATCGAACCCCAAATCCTGGGCCCGCTGTCTGAGCCGGGATGTCAGCTCCACAATGTTCAAAGCGCGCTGAGGTGGTGAGACAGACGCCGGCATTAGATCTGTGTGAAGTGGGACCGAGAAAGCCCAAGGAGGCGCGGCGGCGAGCTTTCAATAGGACGAACTAAGTCTTTAACATATCACGGCTTGTAGCGTGCGTCATTCCGTCAGCCTGTTCACATGGCGTCTCCGCTATCGCTGTGAATTTGTTCACAGGTCATGGGACGATTTCTTGCTTGCAACGTTTGCGCCTTCGATTAGCGTGGAATTCATACGGTCTTCGATCCCCGTAGGCCTGAAACGGCAAGCGGGGGTCGAGCCGTTCTTCGGAGCTTGAGTCCGTTTGTCCCCCATCATTACGGATTGCTCGCGAGCTTATCTCTACTCCTCCACCCGAGCACTGCTCCACGCTGGCGGTGACGCATCCTGCTGATCTTTTGAGGCCCACTATGAAGCGAGTTTTGTTGATTGCTGCTTGCGCTGCATTGTTCATTTCGACTGGCGTTCCAACCGCGCAAGCCAATGACGGCTACGGATTTGGTTTTTATCCACAGTATGGACGGGATCACATTCCTTATTACGCGCTTCATCCGCCGGTTTACTACAGCTATCCGGTTCCGCGCCCATACGGCTGGTCTCCCTTCGCCTATCCTCCGAGCGTGATGACGCCGGAAGTCGACCTCAGTGCAGCAATTGCCCCCAAAACAATTGATAACCCTTACGTAAAGATCAAACAGGTGCCACGTAAGCCTGCAGAGAGCCACACGACAGCGATTGAGCCGGTCCGAATCTCCAACCCGTTTGTTGCGGAGACGAAGTTGGCCAGCGAACTCCGTGGAGCTCGTTAATCCATACTCCTTGATGTGACGATGCTCTCGGTACAACACCTCTAGCATGGCTAGCAGGCAACGTCCCCCAGGTGTCGCTTGATAGCACCACAATCCCGCCCGGCCGATCGTTCGGTTCGTGGCGGGATTTTTTTGCACTAAGAGTCTGTGAATTCCTTTGCTCCGTCGCCCGGTGTGGCGTGCTGTTGGTTGACGATGGCGGTCTTCATAAATGCCACGTCTGAAGTAAGCGCTACAATCCCTACATCAGGACAAGCATGTTCTACGAGCGTCGCGCGGAGTCGACAGGCCTTTCCCTGCGGCAAATCCCGTCGTGTCGCAGGTGACGGAGTATCCGGCGAGCGCGGCGCGACCGCGCTGATCGCTGCGCCTGTGTGATTCGGTCTAAAGTCGCGCCCCTGATTTTCTCGACATAACATTTCGGACGGTATCTCGGCCTTGCGCGGAATTCGTGCTTATGGCCGGGGTCAATGGCCCAGGGGGGTTCGCTAATCTGTCCTCGCGCCACGGGTGTAAGCCCGCGGTGTGTCATGACAGGCTTCGCGCTCTCTCTTGCGCGATTGTTCCGTCCTCGCAGTGTACAGGTCGACGTTCGCAGTGAACGTGCGTTGTGGAAGGGCTAGCCAAAGCCTCTCCAATTTACGGATTTTCACTGTGCTTCCGACGCTTGCACGTCCGATGGATTTACTAGGCGCGGCGAAAGACGGAGCTGATCCGCGACCAAGGAGAAGCGAGAAGACAAGAGTAGCCCCGACCCAGATGTGTTGTCGATGGCGGGTCCCAGAGATGGTGACGAAGGATCGCATTCCCGCCAAAGACTAACGCAAGGGGCAAAGTGCCGAGGCGTGAAATCGTGCCGTTGGGTCCAGAATGACGGCCACTCGCGAATTCGGCTGAGTTCCAAACCAAGCGAAGAATGGAGAGCCTGCAATGAAGGTCTTCACAACTGGCCAAGTCGCCAAGATTTGTAAAGTGGCGCCGCGCACTGTCAGCAAGTGGTTCGACTCGGGCCGCCTGAAGGGTTACCGGATCCCCGGTTCCCAAGACCGAAGAATTCCCCGTGAGTATCTAATTCGCTTCCTCAAAGAGCATGGAATGCCTTTGGGCGAATTGGAAGATGAGACAATGGCCAAGGTTTTGATCGTGGCCCAGGATCAGGTCCTGATGGAAAACCTGAAGCGTGAATTGCCGGAAAACAAAGCCTTCAAGGTGGCCACGGCTGCCAGTGGCTTTGACGCCGGGATTCAAGCGGAGAGCTTCCACCCCGACGCAATTATCGTCGACTTCTCGATTGGCAAAACGGAAGCCTTGCAGATTTGTCAAAATCTGCGCCGCAATAATGAGTTTGCCGAGATCGTTCTGATCGCTTTGTTGCCGGATGACGGTAGCTCGACCAGTTTCGATCGCTCAACCATCAACGAAACGTTCAAGAAGCCGTTTGATGCCGCGCTCCTCGCCCAGCGACTGCAAACGCTCGTGGGCTCCCGCAAGGAACTCGTCTAGAACGCTCGCTTCTCGCCGCAGTCAAAGATCCGTCGCGGTGGACCCCCGCGACGACGCCAAGTGCGGCACTCGCATCTCGCCAATGCGAATGGCCGCCGGCAACGACCCTGGAACGCCACGCCCCACTAACACGCGTTCCACTTTGCTTGAATCAGATGGCGCAATCGAAGGAATCGATTGCCTGGAACGCCAGGCGCCCGGGCCTGGCTCTCCCCATCGACAGCAATTCGCTTGGCGACGCTGTCAGCTCTTTCCCTCACCTGACAGCTCCACGTCACAAATTGGTGATGTTGGCATTTATACCAATCGTCGGTGAAACCCCGTTGTTGCCTGCCTACTTGGATGAACAGGTCGCACTGAGCGAGCACGTGACCGAACATGATCCGCAGCCGCCGCCTTCAGCTGCATCTGTTCCACAGTCTGGCCCGCAGCCCACGGCAACCGCCTCGGCAAATTCACGGAAGCGGACTTTGGTGTCGTAGAGTTCGGCAAGCTCGCGGGTCATCCGCTCCAGCTCGGGCGTGACGTCACCCAGGAAATAAAAGAACAGCGATTCGCCATCAAAAAGGTGTTCCACGTCCATCAGCACCACCGGCAGCTTGAGTTCGGCAATGCGATCGGCACACGCCTGGTAAGCTTCATCCCGGTTCTTCTTCAGCCTCGCTTCCAGTAGATCATCTTCCACAGTCATCTTTCGTAAGATGACGCCGTCAGCCTGGCTGCGTGACATTTCATCCAGCGACGAAAGCGTCTCGCCAGTTTCCAACCCTCGATCTGTCCGGACGACGACTCTCGCGCCGCGCGGATAAGCAACTCCCTCGGGCGACCAGAAGCGGCCGATGTTGGCGACGGCGCCGAGCCGGACTGCGTGAAAACGAGACATGCCGCGAGCTTGAAGAAGTGGTCTTAATCGGAAAGATAGATTACCCATTGTCGTGGACTTGGCGGTTGCTGCCAAGTCCGACGAGGTTGATGAGCGCCAGATCGTTCGTCGAAGTCTGGGTCAACTGATAAGATTGCCGTATGCCGCTTTGTCTTTCCATCCCTGACGCCACGTCGCCCGCTGGTGCAGCCGCGTTGCGGGCATTGGAGCAAGCCCAGACATCCTCACCGGCATTGCCGTGGAAATTCGTATCGCTACGTTTAGCTGCCGCTGATGCGCCGTTCTCGAAGGATGAGGCCTCGGCCGGCAGTATTAACTGGCGAACTTCCCGCCTCTCCTGTGGCGCCGTTGAACTGGTTTGTCCAGCCAATCGCAGTTTGCTTGACAAAGCGTTACCGGCAGCTGCCTACATTATGAACTCGTGCAACACTGCTCAAATCATTATCGAGTTTGTCTCGCCACACGAGGAACAATTGAGTGAGAAGGAATTGCAGCGTTTGCACCAGCTTGCACATGACCTGAGTTTACAAGTCTCCGTGGACGTGGCCGCCCCGCGAGATGTTATGCGGCAGCGGATGGAAAACATCTTATCTCTGCCAGATCGACGGTTGGGCGTCGCCATCGATACAGGAAACTATTTGGTTGCCAATCCAACATCCAGCGTTGAGGTCATGCTGCAACGAAATATTCATCAGTTGGATGCCATCTTGTTGCGTGATGCGCCGGCCGAAGTCTCCGGAAATTCTCCGGAAACAAGATTGCCTTTGGGCGGAGATGGACTGATTGACTACGCCCGCGCGGCACAGATCATTCAGAGCGTTGAATTCTCCGGCCCCTGCGTGTTTGACCTTTCGAGCAACGTGGACGGTAGCAGTGACAGCGCCTGCTGGATCGAGCATCCCCATGTCGCAGACGCGGCGGAGCACCTAAAGATTTGCGGATGGTTCCCTCAATGACATTAAGCCGAAAATGTCAGCGAGAGTTTGGTTTCCCCCAAGGAAGGATTTCCGTATAACTCTGTCGTTGAATCGCTGGGGCGGCAGACGCTTTGCCGGTGCTCGGCTCGATAGACCGCGTGGAGTTTCTAGGAATGACCGTATTGTCCGTCGAACGTCCGGAAGACTTGGAAGAGTATATCGGGCGAGAGATCGGCGCAACCAGTTGGACTGAAGTAACACAACAGCAAGTGGACGCATTTGCGGACGCCACCGGGGATCGGCAGTGGATTCATTGTGATCCTAAGCGGGCCAAGCAAGAGTCTCCCTACGGTGCCACTATCGCACATGGCTTCTTCACGCTCTCACTGATTCCCCGGTTCTTGATGGAACTGGTCTCGATCAAGGACTTGAAGATGGCCATCAACTATGGCCTCAACCGGCTACGGTTTCCCAACGCCGTGCCCGTGGGAGCGCACGTGCGAATGGTCGCTCGTGTGGCCGACGTCTTGACATTGACGGGGGCTGTTCAAGCGGTCTTTCGCGTGAACATCGAAGTCAAAGGGCAACAGAAACCAGCTTGTGTCGCGGAAATGGTGATGCGGTTCTGCGGGTAGCTATAACTCCTCGCTTATTCTATCGTGCTTGATGCGGGCTTCTTAGAATCGAACCTACCAATGACCTGGCAAGGCATCTCCGGACACAACGTTGTGGCTGAGCGGTTTGCTCGCATCGCCGCACATGGCCGTTTGCCTTGTGCCTTCCTGTTCGTTGGACCTCCGGGGACCGGCAAACGTTCATTTGCCATCGAGGTTGCACGTGTCCTGCTGTGCAGCGGTCGTGATGCAACCAGTATCAGCAACGGCACTCTCGCAGGTTTCACCGCTTGCGGCCATTGTCCAGACTGCCTGCAAGTCACTGAAGGCGTGCATCCCGACCTGATGTGCATCTCGCGCCCGGAGGGAAAGAGCACGATTCCCGTCGAACTATTGATCGGCGCGCAAGACAAGCGAATGCGGACGGGGCTTTTGCACGATCTCTCGCTCAAATCGTTTCGCGGGCGCTGGAAGATCGCCATCATTGATGACGCAGATGACCTGGCCGCAGAGGGTGCCAACGCGCTTTTGAAAACTCTGGAAGAGCCGCCGCCGCAGGCGATGCTGATTCTGATCGGCACGAGCGCTGACAAGCAGTTGCCAACCATTCGCTCCCGCTGCCAAATCATGCGTTTTACACCCTTGGCTGATGATGTGATGCGACGATTGGTGATTGAACAACAGATTGCCGAAAACACGGAACAAGCCGAGACCATGACCGCGTTCTCCGGAGGAAGCCTGACCAAAGCCAGGCAACTGGCTGACCCAGATGTCTTCTCTTTCCGCGAGCAACTGCTAAGACTTCTCGCCCAGGCCGATTTTAATCCAGACGAGCTGGCTTCGGGGGTCCAGGCGTTTGCAGATGCTGCCGGCAAGGAGGCGCCGCCGCGACGCGCTCGGACCAAACTTGCCCTTGATTTCGCACTGGAACTCTTCCGGCAGATAGCTCGCGTCGCCAGCGGAAGTGAAGTTCAAGCGGATTCGGAACTGCAATCCTGCGTGGCAGCGCGGTTGGGAAGTGCACCGATAGGCGCCGAAACCTGCGTCCGTGTGGCCGAGCGCACGCTTGATGCCTGGGAAGAGGTTGACCGCAATGCAAATCTGGCCAACGTCATTGCCTGTTGGGCCGATGAAGTCTGGCGGATGAGCCGGGCGACCGTACAGCGCGCAGCGGCAAGGTAGCATTTGAGGAACGACAGCCTCTGGATTGACTTCGCGCCAACCGAAGAGGCATTCAAGTGCCCAGCGGAAGGCGAGTTCTTTCGCGGCGATGTCTGCTTTTTTTGCGTCAATCAAGAGCTGACGGTTCTCAGTCCGCCCCGGCCGATCCCTCAGGCAGCCGCGGCTTCACGACTGAACAACTCTTGGCGTAGCCCATTACGCGTTTGACGATCGGAAAGACCTGCGACCCGGCAATGGCGAGTGCCAGCTCGATCACTGCTTCTTCGCTCCAGCGATTACGGATAGCGATACGGAGATCCCCTTCATCGCCTGTCATACGAACGACATGGTCAGTGAACAGATACACCTCGGCCAGCTCTTTCGGCAAATCGTCCGGACGACCGTCCAGGATGGCTTGAATCCACTCCGGGTTCATTCCTTCAGCAGAAGCTAAATTGACCGAAATCTGCACACATGGCCCACAATCTTGACTTCGCGCGGCGACCATGCGCGCGACATGAGCTGCATCTGTCGGCAACTTGCGTCGATACGATGCGAACGACAGGATCTTGGTAAACCTCAAAAACGCTCGCAGCGATGTGCGCACCATGTGACGGAGGTAGTCCATGGACTCACCCAAGATGGCTTCCTGAACGTCTAGTTTGCGTAGAATGAGCCGTCGAATCATATCGTTGGTCCCTTCTCGCTGCCTATGGGCGGTTTGGGCACTTCTTTGGCGTGCGAATTCCTTCTGACGATCATTCTAGCGCTCTTCTGCGAACGGGAGAAGAGAGCGCAGTTCAAACGAGCACAACCTCCCTGGGGCTCCCAGAATGACCACCGTCACAATGCAATGCCTGTCCTATCGGCCCAGGAGCGGATGAATTAGACTCAGCGGTTTGGCCTTGAGCCGGTCTCTCACCATCCTTCCGACCGCGAGATTTGTTCGTTGCAAGACGCGATTGCCAAAGCTGATGTATTGATTGAAGCCCTGCACTGGATCCGTCGCTTCCGTGACAAAGTCACAGTGATCAAGATCGGCGGTCGCGTGATTGACGATGCCGACGCCCTGCGGCATCTCCTGCTGGACGTTGTGTTCATGGAGACCGTGGGTATGCGGCCGGTGATTGTCCACGGCGGCGGCGCGGCCATCACCCGAGGTATGGAAGAAGCCGGATTGCAGCCGCGATTCATCGAAGGGCGTCGCTACACTGATGACAAGACGTTGGAGATTGTCGAGCGAGTGTTGGCCTACGAAACCAACACGGCCATCGCTGACAAGATCGAGGAACTAGGAGGGCGGGCCGCGCCGCTGAACTTCCGCACGACTTGCGCGCTGCAAGGTGAACCCCTCAAGCTGAAGGACGATGGCGGAAAAGAGATTGACTTGGGGCACGTTGGCACCGTGACTCAGGTCGATCGCTCAACGATTGAAAACCTCTGCTATGCCAATATCGTTCCTGTCATTCCCTCCATGTGTTGGGGCCCCGACCGCACGAAGCTCAACGTCAACGCGGACACCGCTGCCACCGCCATCGCGCAGTCGATCGGCGCGGAGAAGATGGTCTACGTAAGCGATGTCAACGGAGTCCGCCGTGACAAGGAAGACCCAGACTCGCTCATCGCCAGCCTAAGTGCCAGTGAAGCTCGTCAGTTGATGGCTGATGGCATTACCGATGCCGGCATGATTCCCAAACTGGAAGCCTGCTTGGCAACACTGGATTACGGCGTGAAGAAAGTCCACATCGTGGACGGTCGCCTGCGGCATTCGCTCTTGCTGGAAATCTATACAACCAGTGGCGTGGGAACGGAGATTGCGCGGGACGAGTAAGGCGTAGAGCTGCGAGTCGACCTCGGTTCTAAGCCGGGAATCGGTGTGAGACGTCATAAAGGAACTCTGGTCGCTTTGCACCAACTGTGATCCAGCGATGGACGAATGTTCGCTGGGCTCGCACTGCGTTGGAGTTGTCCATCTGCTAGCACACTTGTTCCATGCTCAACTCGCGTTGACGCTGGCACGGTCCCTGGATACCGTACTCGCCCAATCGTTTGACGGACGGTGGCGTCCCTGTGCGCGCCGACCTTGGTTGACGGCGGCGAATGCATGCGAGCAAATTCCGGCATCCTGATTTTGAGTTTGGCGCTAGCGGTTTGCGTGGCTGGCTGCACTCCGAAAAAAGGCGATCTTTCGCCCGATAATCCGCTCAGCCCGCCGCGGATTGCGCCCAATTCGATGGATCTAGACGTCTTCTTCATTACCCTGCCGGAGCAGACCGCGGAAACAACATTTGCATCCGTTTGGCGGGATGCCGATGCTCAGCAAATCACCCCTGAGATCCGCCAACGACAATTGGCCAATGGTCTACGAGCGGCCGTGTTGGGATGGCGCTTGCCACCGGAGATTCAGCATCTGATTGAGGAGCGGAGTCAACCGTTAACCGGCGGGCACGCGCAGACCGCAGAGACCTCACTTCCAGGAAATATCATGGCGCCGGCGGATCTGGAGAAAATGGAACGCATTTCCATTCGACGAGTTCCGTTGCCGCCGAGCAAGCGTACGGAGATTGTGGTCTCACGGGAATTTGACAGCTTTCCTCTCTTGCTGGTTGAAGATGGCCAAGTTTCCGGAGGCGCCAAAGAAAACGCCCAAGGCGTGTTGGGCCTGCGAGCCAAGCCGGTCGCTGGCGGCAAAGTCAAGCTTGAGATCGATCCCGAATTGCAATATGGCCAGAGCGAGCAGAAATACAACAACAGCATCACCGGCGTTTGGAAGCTAACTCACTCCAAGCAGAAAGTTTCACTGGAGATGCTGGCTTTTTCCTGCGAGCTCTCGCCAGGGGAATTCGTGGCAATCGGCAGTGCATCGGGGCGACCAGGAAGCATCGGCGACCGCTTCTTTGAAGACAATTCAATGCCCGAGCCGCGGCGCAAACTGCTACTGATTCGCCTCGCTCGCTCGCCAGGTAGCGAACTCTTTGGCGGCCTCAACAAGGATTGAGTGCGTGCCAGATCTGTGCTTGGCAAGGACAACGGAAAGCCCAATCGCTACTTCTTCAAGCAGCTCTCGGCTTGTTGTCAGTGCTCCGGCGGTGTGTGCATAGAACCACGACAACCGGCGGTTGACAGCACAAGCCCAACTTATCCGCCAATCATCCAGCTTTGGCCAAACGGGCGCGGGACGTTTGTGCCACGCTACTGGGTTTGGTTGAGGGGCTGGAGCTTCTGGTGGTAAGTGAATGAACGCTCGCTCTGGCAAAGCTGACGAAAAATGCTGCCAACGCACGACTTCTTCGATGACCTAATCGGAAACTCTCGAAATAAGCTCTGGCAGCACTTCCAAAACGCTGCCGACATGACTCAGCGTAGGCAAATTCAAATGAGCGTTTGCCCGTTCGCACTTGAAGAGTCCGCTTGACCAGAGGATTCGAGGCGTGGTGCGACCGAAGCTTCTGATAGCCAAACAATGCGTTGCCGGCATGAGCAGAACTCACAACGGAGTTATCGCCATGAATTCGATAGTACGACAGAACCTCTTCGACACAACGAAACTCTTCAGCGCGGGCGAGCCGAAGCCAAAGGTCGTAATCTTCGGCCGATTTGATTGCGGGATCAAACAAGCCAGAAACCGCCAGCGCGGATCGTCGAACGAGAGTCGCAGACATATGGACAAAATTGCCTGCGGCGAGCCGTTCATAAACCTGCGCTTCAGGGCGGGCAGGTAACTCGTTCAGTCGAGAGCCACGAACCTCGCCTTCGACCATGTAGGCGAAATCAGAATAGAAACAGCCGGCTTCAGGGTGGTTCCTAGCCGCCATGACCATCTTGCTTAAGAAGTCGCTGTGCCAAAGATCGTCAGAATCCAGAAAGGCAATCAACTCCCCTGTCGCTGCAAGGATGCCACGATTCCTCGCACTCGAAACCCCACCGTTCTCCTGTGCGATAACCTTCGCATCCGGTGCGATGGACCGTACGATATTGGCGCCACCGTCAGTGGAGCCGTCATCGACAACGATGATTTCGATGTTGGAGTACGCTTGCGCGAGTACGGACTTCAATGTCTCGCGAATGAACCTGGCGCCGTTGTACAGCGGAATGACGACCGAAACGAGCGGTTCAGCAGTCGTGGGAGCGTTCGCAGGTAGAGACTTGAGCGAGGCAGAAAGCTCAAACGGCGAAACGGTTGGCGCAGAGAAAACGGTACTCACAGACTTTCCTCGCTGATCATACGAGGTTGCGCGATTATCCTGCTAGGCAGACATCGACCACGCCAAGCGTCCCTGACGGAGCCGTTTCCCAGCCGGATCATCGACAAAATGTTTACGCAGAACGAGCCGGTAGCTTACCCCGGCATGCTAGCAATGTCACGTAATTTGCCAGATATTCCATAGCCAACGCAGGTTGCCAGCCGTATATGGCGGAACGGGTCCATTGTGAGCCTGAGGCATTGAGTCAATCTGCGGAAGCCGAATCACTCGGTCGGCTCGCTAGCATGCGAGGGCAATTTCCTCTAAGTGACTATTTTCAATTAGGTTATGGCGTGTTGAACAACAGAGGAGTTCCGCAGTCTCCGGAAAAGAGTGCTCAGCGGATTGCGTCAGCCGACCAGCAAGTGACAATCCTCACAGTCTAGACAGGCACACCGCTGGAGAATGTGGCCTGTCATTTAGGCCGACAGCTCCGAGAATTTCCAATGAGCCCACGACGTATTCAGCATTTCTCAACTTTGATGCGGTCGCATGGCTCTGCTCTTGTCTGCGTATTGCTTTTGTTCTTTGCCGGCGCCGAAAGCTCATCGGCGAATACGGCAGAAGTTTCGTCACCCGTCGTCGCACAAGATCCGCAGTCGCCAGAGTTGGCAGAGCTGCCAGGTGCCACGGAGGGTTTTGTCGACTCGGGTGGCGTTAAGATCCACTACGTGACAATGGGCAATGGCCCGCTGTTGGTCATGATCCACGGATTTCCGGACTATTGGTACTCCTGGCGAAAGCAGATGCCAGCTTTGGCGGAACATTTCCAGGTCGTGGCCGTAGATCAGCGGGGTTACAACCTTAGCGACAAGCCGGAAGGAGTCAGTGAATACGCAATGCCCAAACTTGTCGGTGATCTGGTCGCGGTGGTTGAGCACTTCCCCCAAGAACGGGCAACGATTGTCGGACACGATTGGGGCGGAGCCGTCGCTTGGCAGTTCGCTATGAGCGTGCCGCAATTGACGGAGCGGCTGGTGATTCTCAATTTGCCACACCCCAACGGATTGCGGCGCGAGTTGGCGAATAATCCCCAGCAGCAGGCCAACAGTCAGTACGCGCGAGACTTCCAAGCGGAAGACGCCGCGTCAAAGCTGGATGCCAAGCAATTGGCTGGCTGGGTGACCGATGCCGACGCCAGATCGTACTATGTGGCGGCCTTCCAGCGGTCATCTTTCAAAGGAATGCTCAATTACTACAAGGCCAACTATCCACGTCAAACCGGAAACGCCAACACGGCGGCAGATCCGACGCCTTCGCCCAAAGTGAAATGTCCTGTGCTGATGTTCCACGGGCTTGAAGATCAAGCATTGCTGCCGAGCGGACTCAATAATACCTGGGAATGGGTGGAGAACGACTTGACCATCATGACAATCCCAGGCGCCGGCCATTTTGTGCAGCAAGATGCTGGAGACAAAGTCACCAAGCACATGGTTCGCTGGCTGACCACGGACTGAAGCAGGCCAGAAGAATTCTCTCGCGACTTCCATCACATGTGGCGCCCGAAAACGCCAAGGAGAAACTGAATGCGTTTACTTACGGCTCTTGCGTTGACAACCATTGTGATCTTCAGCGGATGCGATACGGCCAAGGATGACACCACCAAGAATGACGACGGTGGCAACGGAGCAGCTCCTGCCACCACTCCCGAAGGGGCATATGCGCTCTCGCAAGATAACATGTCGGTCACGTTCGTCGGTGAGAAACCAAATGGTGAGTCACACAGGGGCCGCTTTGAAACCCTTAGCGGGCACATGAAATTCAACGCGGACAATTTGGACGAGTGCAGCGTACAAGTCACGATCGATATGGACTCGTTGTGGTCAGACGCGCAAGGCCTAACAAATCATCTCAAGCAAAACGACTTCTTCAACGTCGTGGAGTATCCGGAATCCAAGTTTGTCTCGACGCAGTTCACGCATGTTGAAGAGGACACGTACAACATCCTCGGCAACCTCACAATTCGCGATGTGACCAAAGAAGTCACCTTTCCGGCCATAATCACCCAGAAAGACGATGCCTTGAATTTGACGATCGAATACTCACTCAAGCGCACGGATTTCAACGTCAACTTCAAGCCGGATCAGGTCAATGACATGGTCCCACTTAAGATCGCAATCAACGCAAAGCAGGAATGATTCTGCCATGTCTGCCCTCAAGGCACTTGTTTGATCGCTCATGCCTTTTGACACGTCGCAATTCTTGCTGGCATTTGTCATCCCCGGGGTCGCCGCCGCCATTGCCGGCGCGTTGTGGCGATGGCCACCCCGCGAGGAGCCGGGTTTGGGCAGCTTTCTCACCGGCCTGGTCCTGGCAGGTGGTTTTGTCTTTGGCTGCTGGGCACTGGGAAGATTGGAATGGATGCCGGAGCCATTTGGCAGCGGTTGGGTTCCGTACGCTGCAGTGAGTGCCGTGCTGGTCAGCGGGTTCAATGTCTTGCTCGGTGGCGTCGCCGGGCGGGTATTGCAAGCGTTGCTTACGCTTGCCTTCGTGGTGGCGGCCGCATGGTTGATGGTTCGTGATTCTGCAAGTCAGGCAGACTTCCGTTGGTGGGCAGTCGGAGCGCTGGCGGGAGCAATGGCTCTGACATGGTGGACGGGTGAGTTTGCTTGGCGACGACAGAACGGCCGCTTTCCCGTGTTGTTGAGCCCAATTCTGCTTGGCATGATTGCCGTGGTGACAATGTTCAACCTGGCGAGCACTTCATCATTAGAAATGTGCAGCGTGGCTGTCGCCGTCATGACCGGTGGAGCGCTGTTCGCCGGTGCGAACCAGAAATCTGTGGCCAAGCCAGCGATGGCAATCTTCTCCGTTGCTTACTGCGGGTTGTTGTACGCTGCTTATGCCGGACTAACCAACGCGTACAAGAGCGAATACGTCTACCGCAACCTGGCAACGCTGCTGGCGGCCGTTTCGCCGTGGCTGATCTTGCTGTATGGCTTTTGGCGGGATGAAGAAAAGCGCTTGCCATGGAAACGAGGATTGTTGCTGACTGCCGTGATCATCACACCAGCTTTGGCCGGAATGGGATTGAGTTTTCTCGGCTAGCGCCTATTGCTTGTATTCCGCTCGCCCAGACGGACGTTGTGAAGTCATCCCGCAAAGGAAGCCGCGCGCCAGACTCTCACGCGTACGGGCGAAATTGACATTGGTCAAATTTGGGGGGTGTTTTGTGCCGCCCTGCGCGCTGCCGAGCGCCATAGGGGGTTGACGGTAGACATGCTACTGAACTTAACGTCAAGGTTGTCGGTGATGTTTGCGGTCTCGTTGCTGGTTAATTGTTGGGCATGACGCGTTTGCGCCACCCCCCTGGAGGCTGGAAAAATTTGACCAATGTCAATTTTGCCCGTACGCCTTGAGGCATGGCGCGGGGGTAGCGCCACGGCAATTCCATCACGCGCCCGCAAAAGCGATGGAACTGCCGACGAACAGAACGCCAAGAAGGTAGGACAAGCCGTTGGCAGCCGCACGATCAGGTATGACTGATTAACCATTTGTGGCCGGGCGCCCTCGGGGAACATACCGGCAGCAGTCGGTTGGGCATACATCGTGGCTTGGCGGATGATCTCCAATCGCAACTCGTGGCCGGTCATAGAACCGCTCTTCAACGAGCTCTCGGATCATCTTCACGAACCGTGGATGCGTACCAGCGGTCGCAGCGCGGACCATGTTCAGACCGATTTCCTTGCCGACCTCGGCCGCTTCGGTATCCAGGTCGAAAAGCACTTCCATGTGATCGGAAAGAAAACCGATCGGCACAACCACCGCGTCCGTCCCGCCTTGCTGGCGAAACGCGCGTAGGTCATCGCAAACATCCGGTTCCAACCATGGCTGGCTCGGCGGACCGCTGCGACTTTGATACACCAGCCGCCAAGAGCTGGAATCTTGTTGGGCCATCAACTGGCGAACGTGCTCCACAACCAGACGGCATGATTCCTCCAGTTGAGAAACATAGGCACAGTTGTCCGCCATGCTCTGCGGAATGCTGTGCGCGGTGAAAACCAACATGGCGTTGGCGCGCCGTTCTGGCGGAATCTGATGAAGCGCGTTCACTGCCGACTCGGCCATCACTTCCACAAAGCCGGGATGATTATAGAACATGCGCAGCTTGTCGATCGCCGGAGCTTGTGAGCCAACTTCAGTCTGCGCGGCTTCTATGTTTTCCCGATATTGACGGCAACCGGAATAGCTGGAAAACGCGGACGTGACAAAGCCCAAGGCTTGCGTGACATTGTCTTTGGCCATTTGGCGCAGAGTATCAGGCAGCAACGGATGCCAGTTGCGGTTTCCCCAATAGATGGGAAGCTGGAGTCCGCTCGTGGAAAACTCTTGCCGCAGCGCGGCAATCAACTCTCGCACCTGGGCGTTGATAGGACTGACGCCACCAAACGCCTGATAGTGTTCGGCCACTTCCAGCATTCGCTCGCGAGGAACATTCCGTCCCCGCAGCACATTCTCCAAGAATGGCAACACGTCATCGGGACCCTCCGGACCACCGAAGGAGACGACGAGCAGAGCATCGTAGGTGTTTGTCGGCTCCGGCATGGCTTTGAGTTGGATCTGGGGACGGTCGGGCAATCAGACGAACAGAAGCTTCATACTCAATTGGCTCCGTCATTACATTCGTTCGTAGCAATCAGCGGATTCGCAGGGCTAAAACTTCGGATTCAAGCTCTGCAGTCGACGTCGGGTCTCATCCATCAATCGATCTTCATCCGCCTCCGAGGGTGCAACGTATGTGACGGAGAATCGCAAGAATGCTCCGGCGTCGTCCCAGGGAACCGTGCAAATGGAGTGCTTACGAATTAAGAACTGGCTGGCCGCTTCCGCATTCTCAAACATCTCGCCGTCAGCCGACGTAGGCGATTTGGTGTAGAGAAAGTACGAGCCACCTGGCATCTGGCAATCAAACCCGCATGAACGCAGGGTTTCGACCAGCTTTGCCAATCGCCGGCGATACTTCTCCCGCACCTGGTCGGGGATCGCGTCGTCGTCCAATGCGGCAACGGCGGCCTTCTGAATGGCAATGAACTGCCCGGAATCATAGTTGTCTTTGACATCGGCAAATGCGCTGACGATCCGTTCCGCACCACAGACCCATCCCAACCGCCAGCCGATCATGTGGAAACCCTTGGATAGAGAGTGGACCTCCACGCCGACATCTTTTGCACCATCGACTGCCAGAAAACTCAACGGCTCGCCCTGGAAAGTCAGCAGCAAGTGCGCTGCGTCTTGCACAACCACCACGTTGTTTGTGTGGGCAAAATCAACGACCCGTTCGTAGAACTCGCGCGTTGTTAGCGCACCAGTTGGACTGTTGGGATAGTTCAGCACCAACAACTTGGCCCGTTGTTTGATGTCCGCGGGAATTCCAGCTAGGTCCGGCAGGAAGCCATTCTCCTGCAGCAACGGAAGCTGGTGAACTTCACCACCGTAATATCGCGTATGCGTTCCGGCGACTGGATACCCCGGCACCGTCATCAGGGTAACATCCCCCGGGTTGATGAACGCCGCAGGCAGCATGGCCAGCGCCGGCTTGGAACCAATGGAATGGTTCACTTCCGTCTGGGGATTCAGTTCGACGGCAAAACGCCGCCGCATAAACCGAGCCACGGCTTCCTTGAACTCAGCGATTCCGTTATCGGCATAACCGCGGTTGGCGGGCTCGTTGATCTCTCGCGCCATGGCCTGCCGCACGGCCTCGGGTGCCATCTCGTCATTCTCGCCAATGCCGAAGTCAATCAACTCGCGGTCTGGGTGATCGGCCAGAGCCTGCCGCTTGGCGCGCTTGATCTTTTCAAACTTGTAGATCTCGTTGCTTTTGCCGTAATTAACGCCGCCGATTCTCTCGGCGAAGAGTTGTTGGAAGTACGGATCGCTCATGAATTGCGTTTTCAAGCTGACGCCGCTGCTCAATCGCTCGACCGTTCCTGTCGAAAATAAGCGATCTACAGCCACGCCCGGTAACCTAGCGAAGCGATCTCAAGTTCACAAGCGGGGGTCGAGCATGTACGTGTTCGAGCGCTCTTCAACCGTCCTCTTCGCCCACTCTTTGTGCGAAGAGGATCACGCAGCCGCCGGGAGCGCGGACGCCGATCTCCCGCATGCCGTAAAACGTGGTTCGGTCAGGCACGATGATCTCGCACCCCTCAACGGCAGAGATGATCTCTTCCAGATCTTCCACTTTCACAAACAGCATGACGCCCCCGCCCTGAAAACCCAGAGCAGCAACCTGTGGCAGATCATCCTTGATGCTGGCCTTGGTTTGAAGCATGACCTCGACATCGCCGCGTTGTAAGGCGCAAAAGTTGAGACCGTTCTCGCCAGGTGCTTCAATGGTCTTGGTGAACTTCAGCCGCTCTGTCCAGAACGGCAAACTATCTTCGATGTTGTTGACGGACAGGACAGGCGTGAGATTTTTCATGATAGCGATTGTCATTCGATGTCTTTTGATGGGCCAAACGTCCAGGTACGATATCGAACAATCTATCGCCGCGTGCGAATGACGTCTTGGAAACGGACCAGAATACGAACTCATTGCGGAACAGGCTGGCCGAGGTGAGCGATAGCCTGCGGACGTCGTCATTCGTGCCTCTTATCCGCCATAGCCGCTATATCGCTTGACGCCTCGATAGAACGCAAACCGGCACAGGAAGATGAAGAACACCAACCAGGCAAGTTGCGTCCACAATCCGATCGTAAGCTCCGTCCCTTCAATCTTCCCCAAGAAGACGGCCGCCGGGAAATAGGCCAAATATTTGAGCGGCACAAGTTCCACAATCGATTGCCATGGCTCTGGCAACATATCTAAGGGGAACATATGCCCGGAGAAGAAAAAGTTGAACAACATATAGACGAACAATAACGAGCTGACTTCCAGAAACCAGAAGCTAATCATGCCGATGGTAGCTTCCAGGAAGAATCCCAGCAGGAAGGCCATGATCAATGAGGCAAGGTAAGCCAGGAACGTTTGCCATGGCGGGAAGCTGGGGAAGTAATCGCGACAAAGGAAGAACACCAGTGCAAATGGTGCGGCGGCCACCACGTAGTACACCAGCTTGTGGGCCACGCGAGACAGCAGCATGAATCCAATCATGTCAATCGGCTGGATCAAGTACTTCTTGATCTCGCCTTGCCGCACCTGGAGGGCAATGCCGGAAGCCAACCCCGGCATGCTGGAGAAGGCACGCGTAATCATCGTCAGCAAGTAATAGGCGACAAAGTCTCCATAGGCGTAGCCAACGATGCTCTTCTCCTGTGTGGCTGCGAAGACTGCCGCCCACAGAAAAATCTGCGTCACGATCGGGAGGAAACGCATCAACGTCCCCAGCGCAAAATCTCCACGATAGACCAGCCGCTCTTCAATGCAGATGCGGAGAATGGTCCACCAAGTCGCGGCGCGAGCGAACATAACAGCAGGAACGATGATTTTTGTGGTGATTCCCAACCATGAACTGGCACGAGTTCCGATTATAGGCCCTCATGACATCTGTCCCAGGGGCACGCATCGAGTTGCCCGCCAGATGATTGTTCACTCAGCCGCCTCTTCAGCCAACACGGCGACGGCCAATGCTGTTGCACTGCGCGAAATCTCCGCGTTATCAAACTGTTCCGCCAGCGAGATGACTTGGACGTCTTTCAGCCGTAGTTTGGCAACGAGCTTTCTGGCCAGAAACTCACCGCTGCCGGAAAGGATGATTGTGCGTGGTGGTTGCGACAAACCTCGCATCACGCCGACGGCGGCAAGGCCCAACTTGGCAAGCTGAGCCTTCTCAATCGCTTGAGCGGCAGCCAACGCATCGTCTACATCAAACATCTCCCGGTCGGCGCAGATGCATCGTGCCAGCCGGTCGTGCGCAGCGTCCTTGGTAGCGGGGCGTCCATCGGCTGTTGTTGCCGCATCGGGCTCTTCCGGCAACTCGTCCAGTACC
Organism: Pirellulales bacterium; assembly: GCA_028066245.1. Classification (GTDB taxonomy): domain Bacteria; phylum Planctomycetota; class Planctomycetia; order Pirellulales; family S012-138; genus CALJLD01. The sequence goes on from JALCBR010000006.1 coordinate 93,429, forward strand.
AAATAGGCATCCCAGGTGGTGGCGAACAACTCCTGAGCCACGCCACATTGTTTGCCTTTCCAGGGGAGCGTGTTCGTCACCGCGCAAACTGGACTCCGCCGCACTCCTGTATAGACGAGCTCGCCCGATGCCAGGCGGTTAGGGTCGGTCAGCCCGTCTGGACACGGCCCACCGGCATCAAGTGGAATGATGTCCGCGGTCGTTGAACCGATATCGATCAAGAGTGCCGAGCTGTTCTCCGTAAGGCGGGTGCAGTACTTCGCTAACGCGTGCCAGTTGGCCGCGGCTGCTTGTAGGTGCCGGTCTCGCGCTTCGTCTGGACTGACGAAAGTCCCGTCCGTCAAATACACAGAAATATCTCGTCCCGCAGCGGCGGATTCCACAGATTTCAAAATGCGGTCAACGCCTTCACGCTTGGTGCGATAGCAATCGGCCAGTTCACCGGTCATTGTGACAGCCAATGATGCGTCTGGGATTTGTCCATCCAGCAACTCCTGCAGCAAATCGGCGAGGGCATCCGGTCGGCGCCAGAGCGGAAAACTCCGCGAGATGGCCAACTGAGACCCGTTAGAGAGTTTCGTCTGTGCGCCGCCAATATCCAATCCGATCCAAGACATCTGCTACTCGTAGAAACGTATTCTTGAAGGCTACCTTGCGAACGTCAGGCTAACGCTCCGCGGGAAATGCACAAGCCTGTGTCGCGGACTGAAGCATGGCTTCCGCCAAATTGCCTGCCGGCAAGGTCATGTGGTCCTGGCAGCGCAGCCACACATACGATGAGGTCACGCGCGGGTTGACCTCTAGGATCACATCTCGGGAACGAACGTGGGAACCAGCAACTCCAGGCATGTCGTGGAGTGTTTGCTCTGCGAGGATCATGTCGATCCCCAACCAGCCAATGGAAGGAGAGTTTTCTCCAAGCGCACGGAGGGCCGTGACGGTTCGTTCGGCCATCTCCTTCGCTCGCGCCGCAAGTGCGTCCTCGGCGATAATTGAACTGTACTGGAACTCAAATCCCCGTCTTCCCCCCAAGTGTTGGCGACACGGCGGGAGGATTGTTTCTTCAACTTCGCCAAGAACTACGGACACGCTCACGAGCGTTCCGAGAATTTCTTCTTCTAATCTCCATTGCGAAGTCGCATTCAGCTCATCTGTGCATTCGATTCCCGCTAACAGCTCTGGCCGAGCGATTCGTCGCACGCCCACCGAGCCGCAGCCATCATCCGGCTTCAAGATGGCAGGAAACAACGACACTGACTCGGTGTGTCGCCAACCCACGGCATCCGTATTGACCGTGTCTCGCTTCCTTTGACCTAACGTCAATTGCATACCGCGCGGCGAGGGCAGGCCGTGCTGCGTCAAGAACTCGGACGTGGCAGTTTTGGATGTAGCAAGAGTGCACAGTTCATTACTGACGCCTAGGAGCCGCCCGTCACAATCTCGCACACTCTGATTCAGTTTGCTCAGTGTCCCATTGGTTTCCGGAGCGATGACGAGCGACCAGTCCGCGGCTGACGCCAACGCAGCGAACTTGCGGTCGCGAGCTGTAGGACCAGAGACGGAGTGCAATGTCAAGTTGCCGCCGGAACGGGCGTTCTCCAGCACTGGCGTCGCCAGCACGTTTTGCAACCGCGCGTCAAGCAGCACGTCAACGCTGCACTTCGCTTTGACAAAATCCTCGGTCACGGCGCGGATCATTGCCGAACCCTCCCGCAACAAAGACTCCGCCGGCGCGCTTTCCTCTAGCAGTCCACCTCCGGTCAAGTGTTCGAAAAGAAAGACTTGCGTCATTGGCCCAGCGTCGATTTACGCCGCAAAATGTGATGGTAGTGCTGGGCGAAGCGATGAGCTTCATCACGTACATATTGCAGTAGACGCAACGCGTAGGAATCCCGGCTCAAACGCAATGGCTCGCTCTCGCCTGGGAGGAAGACCTCCTCTTCACGCTTGGCAAGCGAGAGAACAACCGGCGGTGTCAAGTTCAGCTCCCTGAACGCGGCCATCCCGGCGCTGAGTTGTCCTTTGCCGCCGTCAATCAACAGAATGTCAGGAAAGGCTTCCGCCTCATCGGAGAGTCGCTTGAAACGTCGAGCGACAACCTCATGGATGCTGGCGAAGTCGTCAATTCCGGAAACTGTACGGATCTTATAACGTTTGTAGCCTGGTTTGAACGGGAGTCCATCCAGGAACTGCACCAGGCTGGCGACCGTCTCGCCGCCGCCCAAGTGGGCGATGTCCACGCCTTCAATTGTCCGCGGTTCCTGATCGAGCTTGAGCACGCGACGCAGTCCTGCGAGCCCTTTCTTGGGATCAATATAGAAAACCTCTGGCTGTTCATGCGTGTCCAACTCTCCGCGGTCGTCCAACGTCTCCAGCAGCTGGATTTCATCTCGCAGACGGGCCGCTTTCTCAAACTTCAATTCCTTGGAGACGGCCAGCATTTCCTGCCGCATCTCTTTGATGAGTCGCTTCTTGTTCCCTTCCAGGAACATTCTCAGCCGTGCGATATCGCGTTTATAGTCTTCCTTGCTGATCCGCAGGTTGCAGGGAGCGGTGCATTGGCCAATCGAAGCCAACAAGCAAGGGCGGAACCAACGCCACTTCTCGTCTCCCTCTTCAATATCCAAACTACATGTGCGGAATTTGAAGATCTTTTGCAACACCTGGATCGCCCCACGAAGCCCCGAGGCGCTGGCGAAAGGGCCGTAGAGCCGTGTGCCACGGTCGCGTGGCTCGCGTGTGAACTCTACGCGGGGAAAGTCTTCGCGCGTCGTGATTTCCAAATAGGGGAAAGACTTGTCGTCCTTGAGTTCAATGTTAAACCGAGGGCGAATATCCTTGATCAGCCGGGCTTCCATCAACAAAGCATCGACTTCGCTCTCCGTCTCCACAAAATCGATATCCGCGATCTCACGAACCAGTTCCGCCGTGCGGCGCTCTTCGGCTGCGGCCTTGAGAAAGTAGCTACCCGCCCGGTTGCGCAGATCCTTCGCTTTGCCGACGTAGATCACGCGGCCAGCGCCGTCCTTCATCAAGTAAACACCGGGCGAGTGAGGGAACTCGCGAACTTTGGCTGCCGCGCGACGAATACCAAACTCATCGGCCGCGCCGCCGGAACGTGCTTCCGCCTGTTGCGATTGAGAAGAGGCTTGGTCTTCGCTCATCTAGAGCTGAGGGACTGAGAAAAGTTGAAGCTTGCGACAGAGCTTCATTATCTGTCGAATGGCCAATCGAGACCAGAGCAGAGGAGTCACGTCCCCTGGAGGCACGGTGATCGTGACGGTTCGTCACCGTTCATCGTAGACAGTGACTGGTCGCCAGTATCTGGCATAGAACGCTGCCCGCTAGGTTGCTCGATCTCGCCCGGTGCGAACCCAATTGACGATGCAGAGGGCAACCAGCACGGACATGGCCGTGATGTTTGTCGACAAACCAAGATCGTGTTCACCAAGTACGATGTCAGGCGAAAGCAGCATCGCAGCAACAAAAAACATGCCAATTCGGACAGGCAACAAGAGTGGTCCCCGCAGGAACCCTGCCAGGCCAACCGCCAAGGAGAAGACGCCGGCTAAGGCGATGCTGATTGACCACACCGCGCCGTTCCAGGTCAACGGGAAATCCGGCGTGTCCAACAGCAGCAACTCTGGTCGATAGACAAACATGTACGGCAGCGTAAAGCCGACCAACGCAAAGCGAAACGCCGCGAACGCCGTGGGCATGATCTTGGCATTGGCGATCGAAGCGCTGGCATAAGCGGCCAAAGCCACTGGTGGCGTCACCATGGACATCAACCCGAAGTAAAAGATGAACATGTGCGCGGCCAGCGGATCTGTCCCCAGTTCCGTCAGCACTGGGCCCATCAATGTGGCTAACAGTAAATAACAAACGACGCTGGGAACCCCCATCCCAAGAATGAGGGACAAGAACATGATTCCAATCAGGGCAAGAATCTTGCTGTCCTGGACAACTTCGCCTACCGCATCAGCGAAATCATTCGTGATGCCAGTCTGCCCTAGAACACCGATAATAATTCCTACACAGGCACTGGCAGCGACGAGCGGGACGCCTTGCCGGGCGGCTTTCGAGAGAGCTCCCAAGATCGAAGCCCGCCATTGGGAATGGATGAGCCCAAACGCAATCAAGGCCAACATGCCTAGGATCGCGGCCTTCATCGCCGCTTGAATGTTGGAGTTGATGGAGTTGGCAGTAAAGTCAACTTGGTGGACAAAGATCGCAATAACAACATAGAGAGCAAAAAACGCAGCGAACACGGCAAGCGCCAAGCCACGTGCCGAACCGCTTAACGGCAACTTAGGACGCAACGCCGCGAGCACCAGAATGACGGCCAGCGCTCCCGTCACGGCCAGGTTGGGGCTTGAGCCGATGGCAAGCATCGCGATCAAAGCTCCCAATGCGGAGGCAAACACCACGCCTTCAAAGAGGGGAACTTGAACTTTGGCAGCCTCACCTCCGTCTGAATGCTTTCCGTCCGAACCAACTCGCCGCGAATAGAAATGGACAAAAAGCAAGATGGAGAGATAGTACAAGACGGCTGGAATGATCGCCGCAATTGCGATCTCAGCAAACTGGACAGGCACGGAATCGTTTGTCTCCGGGTTTGTCCGTTGACAGAACTGCATCATCATATAAGCGCCCGCACCCATAATCGGCGGCACCAGGGCGCCTCCGCTGGCGGCTGCGGCGGTGATCCCGCCGGCGATATGCGAGCCAAATCCGGACGAGCGCATCATGGGGATGGTGAACGTCCCCGTTGTCATGGCGTTGGCGACGGCGCTTCCGGAGAGTGAACCCAGCAATCCGCTCCCCAGCACAGCGACCTTAGCGGGGCCCCCGGGGGATCGTCCAAAAATCCGCTCTGCGAATCGGATAATGAAGTCCGTGGCGCCTGTCATCTCCAGGAAACACCCGAAGACAGCAAACAGAAATACGAATTTGAACATCACATCTGCTGCCGCTCCAAACACGCCTGTCGATTGCAGGAACGTTGTTTCGACGAGTTCGGCAATCGATTGACCGTTATGCGGGAACAGCCAAGCCGGCAATTGAACCCACCTATAGGTTTCGCTCAAGTGGCAGTAGTAAGACTGCACCAAGAACAAGGTCGCGAGAAGGGGGACAATCCAGCCGATTGTCCGCCGTGTGGCTTCCAGCACGAGCACGATGCCGACGACGCCAACGACGAAGTCTATCGTCGGCATCGTCTCGATCCCGGCCCGGTCGCCCAAATTCCGACCGCCAAGCCACATTGCTTTAAGCGACGGCTCCAATTGCGTGACCAGGTAGGCACAGCAGCAAAGCGAGAGAACTGCCAAGATGCTGTCAAGCATCATCAATGGCGTTTTGAATGCCGGTCGTTCAGCGAGAGCCTTGCTTACCGGTTGCGTAATAAAGCACAAGCACAATCCAATCCCGATGAAGATGGCCAGCGCGGACTGAGGCTGCAGGTACGCATAATTCACCTCCACCAGCGTGAATGCGCACAGCACCACGGAGAGGAGGCCGATCGTAGCTTGCTTCATGGGAGAAGGAATCGGTGACCGCGACACGTTAAAGACCGACTACAAGGGACCGTCATGAGATGAGAGCCGCCATTCACTCTATGAATAGCACACGATGCGCGAAGTCTGACTAAACACTCCTGCTGTCATTTACGCTGACTTCACTCGATTCAAGGAGAAACCGTGCCATTCAGTTCGGCCAGATCTCCTGCTCCTTGTAAAAACGAATGGCGCCAGGGTGAAACTCCACACCCGTGTCAAGTGTCACATCCTTCTCCTTATTAATCATCTTGAGAGAAGCATGGCCTCCGGCGAATTCGTCGAATCTTTCATAGATTGTCTTCGTCATTTGATAGACCAGCTCCTCGTCCGCGGATTCGCTGGTGATCAAATGCATGGCGCCAACATTCAGCGCTTTGAATGTGCCACTGATGTCCGAGTAATCATCAGCCGTAAGATCTCGGTGCTCATGGAACGAAGGGTACTTCGCAACCAGTCGCGAATAGGCGTCATCGTCAAACGGGATGAAATGCACATCCATGGTTGAACAAGCCTGAGTGATGGATGACACGGGCACGGATCCACCCAAGAATGCCGCGTCGACCGTGCCGTCTCCCAAGGCGCTGACTGCTGGTCCTTGTCCCAGATGCTTGACAGTAAAGTCTTCAAAACTCAGACCGTGCTCTTCCAGGATGGGGCCCACAAATTGTTCAAAACCTGCTCCGGGAGGACCGATGACAACATTCTTGCCTTTGAGTTGATCCATGGTCTTAATACCGGAATCCGCACGAGTGACGAACATCGCCACATTGGGGGCCAGCGTCATCACGGTGCGGATGGGATAGGCCTTTTCCCATCCGCTTTCGCCTCGTGCGGCAAAATAGCTAATGGAACAGTTGGAGAGTGCCAATTGCAGTTCTCCTTGATCCAGCAAGCGAATGTTCTCTTGGGAACCTTTGGTTCCCTTGGCTTGCGCCTTCCAGTTGCCTCCCTCAGGCTTGTTGCCATTAAAAGTTGAGGCCATGGCTGACCCCACCGGATGAAACGAACCCGCGGCAGGAGCTGTGCCAATGTTGACGAACTCCGTGCGTTCTCCGTCACCGCACCCTACGAACAGCACCAGCGAGAGCAATGCACCGCCGAAGAGGTGCAGCTTGCCACGTTGAGATTTTGACTTTGACTGTCGAACGCTGGACCCAAACATCTGAGGCTCCGAAAGGATGGATTGAACAAGAACTGAGGGGGCGGTGCTCAGAGTATCAATAACACGTCAATAAGCGGAACGAAATCCCGCTGCGGAGAAATCCACAGTGTCGCCACCGTGGATCGTTGCCGCGGCTTCAAACACTTTAGCGTCCATCGTCGAGTTGGCGAAATGAACAGAGCCATCAGCGAACAACAGCGTGGCCCCAAAGTCGTCGCCAAACTGACGGTTCATTCCGATATAGGGCGTATTGTCGGAGTCAAGTCCGCGGACGGTCGAGCTCCCGCCTCGTGACCACGAGCCGGAGCGATGAAATGAACTGGCCACCATCATGGTGTTGCTTAGTCCGTCGGTGACATCGGCCGCGGAAGTCTGGCGGTTGAACCCAAAGAACCCGACCGCCGGGTCAGAAATCGGAAGCGATGGAGAATTTGTACCGACACCCCCGATGCCAATCCAGTTAGTGACCGCCCCCAATGAAAAATCACGACTCGATTGATAGACATACATGGTCTGGTCAGCGAATTCCTCGTTCTGTGCAACATCGATCGGCAGGCTGGGATCAAACGTGTCCAGACCGTAGAACTCCTCAGAGATAGAGATGTAGGGGCGAATCGCAACCAACCAACTCGCCTGGCGTTCGATCGGCAATCCTTCCGGCCCCGCAACTGCCGGTGGATAAACTCCGTTGTCGTCAAAGTAAGTGGTGATTGCCTGGCCAACTTCATCCAGAGCCGCTGCGTCATCTTCGTTCATTTCGACCCATAATTGAGATGACATTTCCGTCGACATATTCCCCATGGCGTCCGCAAATTTATCCACTGCGGAATTCACGAGGTAGAATGCCAGGCCAACGAGCGAGCCAATGATCAACAAGACGACACCGATGATGAACAGAATCGTCCGATTGCTGGCGGATGCCGCAGGCGCTGCCGCTCCGGTTGCAAAGGGGATGTTGATCAACTGGCCGCATTGGGCACAAGGACCGCTGCTGCCGGCAAACTGTGGAGCGACCATTGTCCGATGCCCGCAGTGGGGACATGTGAAATTAATGGACATTCGTGGCCTCGCACGAGCCTGAGGGAGGTAGGGCGTTGGCAGATCCTGATCCTTTCGCTTGACTTTGCTAGCGGCAGGAAAGGCATGGGTCAGCCGGCGCTTGGACCGCGTTGCCGACGCAGAGGTTGAGTTTACACGCGTTGGCCCCGTTCCGAAAGCGTTTCCCCAACCACGGTCGTTGCCCGGGGCGTGGCGTCATTTCCCCTCGCGTGAGAGGCAAACCTGAGGGTTCTCCTCGTGCGGCCAAGAAGATTGCGTGTAAACTGAAGTAACCACCGGCTGAAGCCGGAGGGTTCGCCGGCAGTCGGCTAAAGC